>JBMSKG010000001.1:0-49663 GCA_049419625.1 Paracoccaceae bacterium
AGGGGCGCAAGGATCACCTCCCAGCCCGCCGCGCGCACCGCGTCGGTGATCTGGTTCAGCATTCCGCCCGTCCCGGCGGCATGTCTGCCCCGAAGGTGGGCATCAAGGTGGAAATGTAGAATCTTCGGTTCGGCCATAGGTTGAATGTGCTGCGACTGACGGCGCGCGGCAAGCGCCGTTTCGCCTGTGCCAGTTGAATTGCCCCGAGCAGGCTTTCATAGTGGCGCAGGGCAAAAGGAGCGGATGATGGCAGACGACAAGTTTCCCGGCTGGCATGGCACCACGATTCTGGCGGTGCGGCGCGGTGGCAAGGTTGTGGTGGCAGGGGATGGCCAGGTGTCGCTGGGCAATACCGTCATCAAGGGCAGTGCGCGCAAGGTGCGGCGGCTGTCGCCCGGTGGGCATGATGTGGTCTGCGGCTTTGCCGGATCCACCGCCGATGCCTTTACGTTGTTGGAGCGGCTGGAGAAAAAGCTGGAATCCGCGCCGGGGCAACTGGCCCGCGCCTGCGTGGAATTGGCGAAGGATTGGCGCATGGACAAATACCTGCGCAATCTTGAGGCCATGCTGATCGTGACCGATGGGGCTGATCTCTATGTCATCACCGGCGCGGGGGATGTGCTAGAGCCGGAACATGATGTTACCGCGATTGGGTCGGGCGGCAACTTTGCCTTGGCCGCGGCGCGCGGCTTGATGCACTCGGACCTGCCCGCCGAGGAGATTGCGCGCAAGGCGATGGCGATTGCGGCGGATATTTGCGTGTTCACCAATGGCAACCTGACTGTGGAGACCATCTCGAAATGACCAACCTGACCCCGCGTGAGATTGTCTCGGAGTTGGATCGCCACATCATCGGCCAGCGCGATGCCAAGCGCGCCGTGGCCGTGGCCTTGCGCAACCGCTGGCGGCGCAAGCATCTGGCCGATGATCTGCGCGATGAGGTTTACCCGAAGAACATCCTGATGATTGGCCCCACCGGGGTGGGAAAGACCGAGATCAGCCGCCGTCTGGCCAAGCTGGCGCGTGCGCCGTTCCTGAAGGTGGAGGCGACGAAGTTCACCGAGGTGGGCTATGTCGGCCGCGATGTGGACAGCATCATTCGTGATCTGGTGGATGCCGCGATGATCGACACCCGCACGCGCATGCGTGACGAGGTGAAGGCCCGCGCGCAAAAGGCCGCCGAGGAGCGTGTGATCGAGGCGCTGGCGGGCAAGGACGCGCGCGAGCAGACCCGCGAGATGTTTCGCGGCAAGCTGAAGCGCGGCGAGTTGGACAGCACGATGATCGAGATCGATGTGCAGGACAGTGCCGCCCCGCAGGGCATGTTCGGGATGATGCCGGGCATGGAAAACCAGATGCAGGGGTTGAATGATTTGTTCAAAGCCTTCGGCGGGCGCACCACGCGCAAGCGGGTTTCGGTGGCCGACAGCTATGAGCTGCTGATTGGGCAAGAGGCGGACAAGCTATTGGATGATGAGGCGGTGAAAGCCGCCGCGTTGGAGGCGGTGCAGGAAAACGGCATCGTGTTTCTGGACGAGATCGACAAGATCTGTGCCCGTTCCGATGCGCGGGGGGCTGATGTGTCGCGCGAGGGGGTGCAGCGCGATCTGCTGCCGTTGATTGAGGGAACGACTGTGTCCACCAAATATGGTCCGGTGAAAACTGACCATATCCTGTTCATCGCCTCAGGCGCGTTCCATATCGCCAAGCCGTCCGATCTGTTGCCGGAATTGCAGGGCCGTTTGCCCATTCGGGTGGAGCTGGCGCCGCTGACCGAGGATGATTTCGTGCGCATCCTGACCGAAACCGACAATGCGCTGACCCGGCAGTATTCGGCGCTGATGGCTACCGAGGAGGTGACTGTCACCTTTACCGCCGATGGCATTGCGGCGCTGGCGCGGATTGCCGCCGAGGTGAACCGCAGCGTGGAAAACATTGGCGCGCGCAGGCTTTATACGGTGATGGAGCGGGTGTTCGAGGAGTTGTCCTTTACCGCGCCGGACCGGGCGGGGGACAGCGTGACGGTAGATGCAGAGTTTGTCGAAAAACATCTTGGGGCCTTGTCGCGCTCTGCCGATATCTCGCGTTATGTCTTGTGACGCGCGCCTTTCTCTTTGTGGCGCTGGCCGTTCTTGTTGCGTGCAGCCCGCGTGGGCAGATCACCTATAGCCCCGACGCGGCGCAGGTCGGTGAGGTTACTCCGGTGTTCATTGGAACGACACGGGTGTTGGCGGATGGGGCGTTTGGCGCAGATCGCAGCGAAGAGATGCGCTTTGCGCGCTTTGACGTGTCGATTCCGCCGCAGCGCACGCGGGGCGATATCAATTGGCCGACGCGGTTCGAGAAACCCAATCCTGAGCGGCACTTTCTGACGACGAAAGAGGTGCTTTACACCTCGAGCCGCGATTTCAAGGCCGATTTGCAGCGGAATCTGGCGGCGAACGGCTATGAAGCGGTCATTTTTGTCCATGGCTACAACAACAACTTTGCCGAAGGCGTCTACCGGGTTGCCCAGTTCTCGCATGATCTGGAAATCCCTGGCGCCGTTGTGCATTACGCCTGGCCCTCGGCGGCCAAACCGTTGGGTTATGTCTATGATCGGGACTCGGCGCTGTTTGCCCGTGACGGATTGGAACGGCTGATCGACGAGGTGTCGGCGGCTGGGGCCCGGCGGATTTTGTTGGTGGCCCATTCGATGGGATCGGGGCTTGCCATGGAGGCTTTGCGTCAGGCCGCCATTCGCGGCGATCAGGTGGCGCTGAACCGTATGGCCGGGGTGATCCTGATTTCGCCGGATATCGATGTGGAAGTGTTTCGCTCTCAGGTCAGCGCCATCGGCCTGCTGCCGCAGCCATTTTTGATTTTCGGGTCAGATCGGGACAGGCTTTTGGGCCTGTCTGCGCGGCTGACGGGACAGCGCGAACGGCTGGGATCCTTATCAGATGTCTCGCAGGTGGCTGATTTGAAGGTCACCTTTATGGATGTTGGTGAGTTTGCCAGTGGTGCTGGCCATTTTACGCTGGGGGATAGCCCGGCGTTGATCCGGTTGATCGACAACATTGGCCAGATCCAGGGCGCGTTTGAGGCGGATCGCGCGCGGCGGGTGGGTTTGCTGTCGGGGGCAGTGTTGACCGTTCAGAACGCCACACAGATCATCCTGCACCCGCTGGCCCAGATCGCGAGCGACGTGAACCAATAGCTAGCGGCGGCGCAGATAGACGTAATAAGCGCCCGAGCCACCGTGTTTCAGGTGCGCCTCGGACACCTGCAGCACGGCTTGTCCCAAGGGGGGCAGGCGCAGCCATTGCGGCACCTGATGGCGCAAAACGCCCATGCGCTGCGGGATGGGGCCAATGTCTTGGCCCCGCTTTCCCTTGCCAGTGATGACAAGCACCAAACGCGCGCCATCAGATTGTGCGTTCAGGATAAAGCGGATCAGTTCGGGATGCGCCTCGGACAGGGTCAGGCCATGCAGGTCGATCCGTGCCTCGGGGGTCAGCTTGCCCCGGGTCATCTTGCCGTGCGTCTTGGCGTCCATTTGCAGCGGGGCGGCCGAAAGGGTCTCGGCCGGGCTGGGCACCAGATCAATTTTTGTGGCAGAGCGAGACTTTTCGCCAAGGTGAAACAAGGGCAGGCGGGGGTGGGTATGCCCGTGAGGCTCGGGTGCCTCGGGGTGCAAAGGCACGGCATTGCGGGGGGTGTCCACCTCTTTCAGGAAGAGCTGGCGACCGGGATGCATCGGCGTGGCGGTGCGCGCCACGGCGGCCCAGATTTCCTGTTCTTCAGGACGCAAGGTGCGGCGGCGGGCCATCGATCAGCCTTCGGGCAGCATCGCATAGGCGCGGTCGATGGGCAAAAGCACCACAAGGCGACCGCCATCCTTGACCTGCCCCGCCGCATCGCCTGCGGCGTCGCCCGTTCCGTAGAACACATCCACACGCTGCGGGCCTTTGATCGCGCCGCCGGTGTCTTGCGCCACCATCAGGCTGCGGATCGGATCGCCACCGTCCTTCTCGATCCAAACCGGGGCGCCAAGCGGGGTATAGTCGGGGTCAATCGCCACGGATCGCATTGGGGTGATCGACCGGCCCATCGCGCCGATCGGGCCTTTTTCCGGCGGCAGATCATCAAGTTTGCGGAAAAAGATGTAGGATGGGTTGTAGTTCAGCATCGCGCTGCCAGCCCGCCCATTGGCGCGGACCCAGTCCCGAATTCTTTGGGCCGAAAGCTCGTCTGCGGTATGGGTGCCCCGGCGGATCATCTCTTGGCCGATAGACCGGTAAGCATGCCCGTTTCGCCCGCCATATCCCACGCGCATCACCTGGCCATCGGGCAGGCGGATGCGGCCCGAGCCCTGAATGTGCAGGAAATAGACCTCGACCGGGTCTTCCAGCCAGGCGAGTTCCAGACCACGGCCACGCAGGGCACCAGCCTCGATGCTGGCGCGGTCGTGGAACACCTGGCCATCGCGCAATTCGGGCGGGCGGCGGTAGATGGGATAGGCGTAGCGCGGGCTGCGGGTGAGAGAGCCGTTCAACTCGGGTTCGTAATAGCCGGTGAAAAGCGCGGGTGGATCGCCGATGACCACGGGTCTGAAGAACAGTTCAAAAAACGCTTTCGCGGAGGCGTCGGACGCCCCGGCATCTGCGGCAAAAGCGCAGATCGGGCGCCAGTCGGGGCCGGTCAGCTTGTCACAGGTTTCCAAAAAGCTGGTCAGGGCGGCGCGGTGGTCGTCCTTCTCCCAGCCTTCCAACTCGCTGAACTCAAGGATGGTTGCCCGGGCGGGGGCCGCCAGGGTCATGGCAAACGCCAGACAGCCAAGGACCGCCGCCGCACGCATCAGTCCCCGGTCGCCACAAGCTGCCAGTTGGGGTCTTGCACGCCCATGCGGCGGGCAAAGGTCCAGGCGTCGCGCTGGCGTTTGGGGCTGGTGGGGTGACCATCGACCACTTCACCGGCGCCGTTGCGGACCACGGTGGTCAACTCTCCGGTAAAGCGGACGGTGATTTCGGCGGTTCTTGAGGTGGTGTCGAATTCCGCCTCAGCGATGGTGAGTTCACGCAGGCCGATGAAATTGGCCTCAACCGTCAGGCCTTGCCGTTCACGGGCGTTGATGGCTTGGGCAAAGCTGGCCTCAACCTCGTCGTTCAGGAAGGGGCGGATGCTGTCGAGATCGCCGCGCTCAAAGGCCATGAGGATCATTTCATAAGCGCCGCGCGCGCCAGTCAGGAATTCAGAGACGGAAAAGCCCGGCTCGGCCTGCTTCATCGCCGTCAATGCGCGGGCCGCGTCAGTGCCTTCGGCCACATGGTCGGTGATGTCGCGGTCAAGACCGCCTTCGATCACCTCGAATTTTTGGGTGGGGCGGGATTTGGCAGGATCAACCGGAACGACAGGCTTTTCGAACCCTTCGCGGGTTCCCAGAACTGCGCGCAGCTTTAGGATGAGAAAAACGGCGATCCCAGCGAGAACCAGAAGCTGCAACAGGGAAGAATTCATATCGACCTCGGCACTAAATTGCCCAAAGGGTTGGTGGTTTGGGCTTAGAGAGCTTATGTAGGGACTGTGGCTGCGCAAGTCCAGTTTGCAGCGGCGAGGAACGAGAACATGTGGGTCTTTGCGCTTATTTTGGCCGTGCCGCTGGTGGAAATCGGTCTTTTTGTCACGGTTGGCGGGGCTTTGGGGCTTTGGGGCACCCTGGCCTTTGTGCTGGCCTCGTCGGTGCTGGGGGTTTCCATCTTGCGGCGCGCGGCCGGATCTGTGCCGCGGCGCGGGCGCAGCCCTTTGCATCAGGTGGCCAGCGGCGGGTTTTCGGTTGTGGCGGCGATGTTGCTGATCTTGCCGGGGTTTCTGACCAGCGCCTTGGGGCTGATCTTGTTGATCCCGATTGTTCAGCGGATGGTGATCGCGCTGGTGGGTCAGCGTTTGGCGGCGCGCGGGTTTCGCTTTGACGGCAAACCGCCGCAAGATGAGGTGGTGGAAGGGGAGTTCACCGTTGTCGTCGAACCGCGGGATGAGACGCTGCCGCCCTCGCGTTGGACCCGGCATTGAGGCCGCCCGATTGACCTGCTAGGAAAGCGGTCAAGAGCGAAATGAGGAGTTATGGGAATGGCCGAGGAAAACGGCGCTGCGCCGCAGGTTCGGATGTCGGTGATGGCGCAGTTCGTGCGCGATATGTCGTTTGAGAATGTGGTTGCGCAGAAAGGCGTTTCCGGGACCGATGTGCAGCCTGATATTCAGGTGGCTGTCAGCCTGGACGCGCGCAAGCGGCAGGTGGATCACCAGTATGAGATTGTCACGAAGTACAAGGTGACATCGAAGAACAAAGCCACCGGCGATGTGCTATTCTTGCTGGAGGTGGATTACGGCGGCGTGTTCCATGTGGAGGGCGTGCCAGATGACCAACTGCACCCGTTCCTGCTGATCGAATGCCCGCGGATGCTGTTCCCCTTTGTGCGGCGCATCATTTCGGACGTCACTCGTGATGGTGGCTTCCCCCCGTTGAACATCGATACCGTCGATTTTCTGGCGCTGTATCGTCAGGAAATGGCACGTCGCGCCCAAGCGCAGGCGCAGGCCGTTCCGAACTGAGACTTTTGAAAAGGCTGGCCCCTTACCGGGCTGGCCTTTACGCCCGCTTTGTCCAAAGCGCCGCTGCGCCCAGCTTGGCAACCAAAGCGGCGTGCGCCGCGGCTTCACCGGCGGTGATGCGGGGCGACAGCGGTTCGGGGCGCGGGCGGGGTCGCCAATCATCACTTTGCGCTGATCCGGACGCGTCGTTTTTCGCAGGCTGGCTGGCGAGTGCGAAATCAGGTTGCCGGCCGCCGATCAGTTCCAGATAAACCTCGGCCAGAATCTCGCTGTCCAAAAGCGCGCCGTGCTTTTCGCGCGCGGAATTGTCGACACCAAAGCGGCGGCAGAGTGCATCAAGCGAGGCCGGAGAACCCGGGAACTTTTGGCGCGAGATGGCCAGCGTATCGATGGCGCGTGGCCAGTCTATGGGGGGCAGGCCAATCAGTTTCAGCTCAAAATTCAGGAACTTGATGTCGAAGGCCGCGTTGTGAATGACCAGCTTGGCATCGCCGATGAAGTCGAGAAAGGCGCGGCCAATATCGCGAAACACGGGTTTGTCGCGTAGGAAGTCATCGCCCAAACCGTGAACTTCGAACGCCTCTTTCGGCATGGAGCGTTCGGGGTTGATGTATTGGTGATAGGTGCGGCCGGTGGGCATGTGGTTGAACAGCTCAACCGCGCCGATTTCGACGATGCGGTGGCCTTCAGAGGGTTCAAAGCCGGTGGTTTCGGTATCCAGAACGATTTCACGCATGGCGGCGGCCTTCGCGGATATGGGTGATAAGCGCGCGAACATAGGCGCGGGTGCTGTCGAGGGACAGGGTTTCCACGATATGCGTGGCGCGGGCGCGTTTTTCGGCATCTGGCATCTGGCGGGCTAGGATGGTCTGGAACTGGTCCTCGGTGAGCGTGCCGCGCGCCATGACGCGGGCCTTTTGCAGGGCGGGCGGTGCGGTGCACAGGAGTGTGGCATCCATCTGCGCCTCGGTGCCCTTTTCGAAGAGAAGCGGGATGTCGAGGACGACGATGTCGGCCTGGGCCTGCGCGATGAAGGCGTCGCGGTCGGCGGCGACTAGCGGATGGACGATGGCTTCAAGCTGCGCCAGCGCGGATGCATCAGAGCCGATCCAGCGTTTCAGGGCATCGCGGTCAAGGCCGCTAGGGGTTTCAGCCTCAGGGCAAAGTGCCGCAATAGGGGCTACGGCTGCGCCGTTTGGGCCGTAAAGGCGATGCACGGCAGCATCGGCATCCCAGACGGGCAAACCTTCATCGGCAAACATGGCGGCGGTGGTGGATTTGCCCATGCCGATGGAGCCAGTCAATCCAAGGCGAAAGGCGGTCATGCGCTGAGCACGGCTTGGCGGGTGGCCTCGTCCACCGCCGGGGTGGGGCCGAACCAGCGTTCAAAGCCGGGGGCCGCCTGATGCAAGAGCATGCCAAGGCCATCGACGATGGTGGCGCCGCGCTGTTCCGCCTCGGCCAGAAAGGCGGTTTTGAGGGGGTTGTAGACCAGATCGTTCACCACGGCGCCGGGTTCAATCGCATCAAGCGGCACACGGAATTCGGGTTTGCCGGCCATGCCGAGCGAGGTGGTGTTGATAACGGTGGCGGCCCCTTCCAGCATATTGGCGGCCTGAACCCAGTCATAAACCACCAGCTTGGCCCCGAAATCGGCGCGCAAGGCTTCGGCGCGGGGGCGAGAGCGGTTGGCGATGCGGATTTCCGGCACGCCGACCTCGATCAGGGCCGCGACAACGGCGCGGGCGGCACCACCGGCCCCAAAGACGGCGGCGGGGCCCGCGGCGGGGACCCAATGCGGGGCGTTCTGGCGCAGATTGGCGACAAGGCCCGCGCCATCGGTGTTGTCGGCGTGGATCTTGCCGTCTTTTCGGAAGATCAGCGTGTTGGCAGCCCCGATCAAGGCGGCGCGGTCGGTGATGACGTCGGCGATCTTGAGAATGGCCTCTTTGTGGGGAAGCGTGACATTCAGCCCGACGAAGCCGATTTTGGGCAGATGGCGCAGGGTGGTTTCAAGGTCTGCCGGGGCGACATCCATGGGGATGTAATGACCCTTGACCCCATAGCGGCGCAGCCAGAACCCGTGCAGGGCCGGGGATCGGCTGTGCGCGATGGGGTGGCCGATGACACCGGCGAGGGGGATTTTGGCAAGCTCTGTCATGCCGGAATAAAACCCCGGGTCGCGAGATAGGACAAGAGGGGAAGCAGCGGCAGGCCAAGGATGGTGAAATAATCGCCGTCGATCCGGCTGAAGAGGCGCACCCCTTCGGCTTCGAGCATGTAGGCGCCGACGGAGTGGCTGATGTCGGGCCAGTTTCTGGCAAGGTAATCGTCAAGGTAGGCTTCGCTGAAATCACGCATTGTGAGGCGGGCTTGGCCGACATGTCGCCAGATCGGCTCGTCCCCGTCGTAAAGCACGGCGGCGGAGAGGAGGCTGTGGGTCTGGCCGCGCAAGGACAGAAGTTGGGTGCGCGCCTGATCCCGGGACGCGGGTTTCGCGAAGGCGGTACCTTTGAAATCAAGCACTTGATCGCAGCCAAGCACCAGGCTGCCGGGGGTGCGGCTGGCGATCCGGGCGGCCTTCATTTCGGCCAAGGCATCGGCGATGTCGCGGGGCGTGGCGCCTTCGGCCTCCAGGCTTTGGCGGATGGTCTCCTCATCCACGCGCGCGGCCTGAGCCGAGACTTCAAGCCCGGCATTGCGCAGGAGTTGGAGGCGGATGGACGAGGTGGAGGCAAGGATCAGGGGGCGGGACATGGTTGTGGATAAACTGTGTGGGAGTTTGGGGATCAGTGACAGGTTCGAGGCGCGATGGCCACAGGGTGTTGGCAACTGTGATCTTGTCAAGTCGGGCGGCAGAGCTTTTCCACATGAGGACAAAGCCCGAGGTGGGGGTGGGATGGCGTGTTTTCCAAGAGAGGGGAAATGCTGCCTTGGGGATATAGATCTACGTTAACAAATTGATTTCGTTATATTATCTTTACTCATATGTACTTCATACGATATTTTCCACAGGCTTTTGCTTGTGGGTTGTTTTGGGGATGAAAGGGGATGTTCCGATACCCACAGGCCCTACATCTTCATCTTCCATTAAGACTCTATTTCTTTAAGAAGAAGAAAAGCCAAGAGAATAGGTAGGGATGAGATGAGCGGGTTTTTGGCGGATTGGTATCTTTGGACCAAAGCGTTGCATGTGGTGTCGGTCATCTCGTGGATGGCGGGTCTGTTCTACCTGCCCCGGCTCTACGTCTATCATGTCGAAGGGCTGAGGAAACAAGGCGTGGTCGCTGGCAGTGAGATGGACCAGTTGTTTCAGCATCAAGAGCGTTTGTTGCTGAGGGCGATCATGAACCCGGCGATGATTGCGACTTGGGTGTTTGGATTGGCGCTGGTGTTGACGCCCGGGATTGTGGTTTGGACCGAGGCTTGGGTTTGGGTCAAGGCGATTTCGGTGGTGGCCATGACGGTGTTTCACATGTGGCTGGCTGCGCGGCGCAAGGCGTTTCTGGCCGGTGATAACCTGCTTTCGGGGCGGCAGTACCGCATGATGAATGAGGTTCCGACGGTCTTTATGCTGTTGATCGTCTTTGCGGTGATTCTGAAGTTCTGAAAACTTGACTCAGGCGAGATGCCGCCGTATGGCCGAGCTATGCGTGGGCCGTCCGGCCGGAAGCGCTTTCCTGTTCACCGCTATGCTGATCGCCTGAGTTTGGCGAGCCGAGGGATATCCTATGACTGTCGAGCATTTGAATCTTGCTGATCTGAAGGCCAAAACGCCGGCCGAACTGCTGGCGATGGCTGAAGAATGGGAGATCGAGAACGCGCCCTCGATGCGCAAGGGCGAGATGATGTTCTCGATCTTGAAAGAGCATGCTGAGGAAGGCTGGGAGATCGGTGGCGACGGTGTGTTGGAGGTGTTGCAGGACGGTTTTGGGTTCTTGCGCAGCCCCTCGGCCAACTATCTGCCAGGGCCGGACGACATTTATGTGGGCCCCGAGATGATTAGGCAGTTTTCGCTGCGGACGGGGGATTCGATTGAAGGCGTCATTCAGGCACCGCGCGAGAATGAGCGGTATTTCAGCCTGATCAAGGCCACGAAGATCAACTTCGATGATCCTGAAAAGGCGCGCCACAAGGTGCACTTTGACAACCTGACGCCGCTTTATCCCGATGAGCGGTTGAAGATGGAGATCGAGGATACGACGGTGAAGGACCGCTCGGCCCGGATCATTGATCTGGTTTGCCCAATCGGGAAGGGCCAGCGCGCTTTGATCGTGGCGCCGCCGCGGACGGGTAAGACGGTTCTGTTGCAGAACATCGCCCATTCGATCGCGACCAATCACCCGGAATGCTATCTGATCGTGCTGTTGATCGACGAACGTCCCGAGGAAGTGACCGACATGCAGCGCAGCGTGCGCGGCGAGGTGGTGTCATCGACCTTTGACGAACCGGCGACGCGGCATGTGGCCGTGGCAGAGATGGTGATTGAGAAGGCTAAGCGCTTGGTGGAGCACAAGCGGGATGTGGTGATCTTGCTGGATTCGATCACCCGTCTGGGCCGGGCCTTCAACACGGTGGTGCCGTCGAGTGGCAAGGTCTTGACCGGCGGTGTGGATGCCAATGCGTTGCAGCGGCCGAAGCGGTTCTTTGGGGCGGCGCGGAACATCGAAGAGGGCGGGTCGCTGACCATTATTGCCACCGCGCTGATCGACACCGGCAGCCGGATGGACGAGGTGATCTTCGAAGAATTCAAGGGCACGGGCAACAGCGAGATCGTGCTGGACCGTAAGGTGGCGGACAAGCGTGTCTTCCCGGCGATTGACATACTGAAGTCGGGCACTCGGAAAGAAGATCTGTTGGTGGATAAGCTGGATCTGCAGAAGACTTATGTCTTGCGGCGGATCCTGAACCCGATGGGGACCACGGATGCGATTGAATTCCTGATCTCCAAGCTGAAGCAGACCAAGTCAAACGGCGAGTTCTTCGAGTCTATGAACGCCTGATTGTATTTATCTTTCAAGGGGTTGGGTGATGGACACAGTATTCGCCCTGGCAAGCGCCCGGGGGAAAGCCGGGGTTGCTGTTATTCGGGTGTCTGGTGATCAAGCGTGGGTGGCCGCAGAGGCGCTGTGTGGTGGATTGCCGGCGCCCCGCAAGGCCGGGCTTCGCCAGGTTAGCCATGAAGGTCGGGTGCTGGATGAGGCGCTTGTGTTGGTGTTTGAGGCGGGTGCGAGCTTTACGGGCGAGCCTTCTGTCGAGCTTCAGATACATGGTGGGACAGCGACTGTTCGGGCTGTGTTGCGGGCCCTGGGGGCGCAGCCCGGTCTGCGGCTTGCGGAGCCGGGCGAGTTTAGCCGACGCGCGCTTGAGAACGGTCGCATGGATCTGACGCAGATCGAGGGGATGGCCGATCTGATTGATGCGGAAACGGAGGCCCAGCGGCGCCAGGCGATTGCGGTGATGTCGGGCGATCTTGGGCGCAAGGCGCAGCTTTGGCGCGCTGATCTTGTGCGGGCCTCAGCGCTTTTGGCCGTGACGATTGACTTTTCCGACGAGGACGTGCCGCAAGAGGTCTCGGACGAGGTCATTCGGGTGTTGAGCGGCGTGCGAGATGGCGTTTCTCGCGAGTTGGCGGGGGCGGGCGCTGCAGAGCGGATCAAGGATGGCTTTGAGGTGGCTATCGTTGGGGCGCCGAATGTGGGAAAATCCACTCTTTTGAATGCTTTAGCGGGGCGCGAGGCCGCGATTACATCAGATGTTGCGGGCACAACGCGTGATGTGATCGAGGTGCGGATGGAGATTGAGGGGCTTGCGGTCACCTTGCTGGATACGGCCGGCCTGCGCGAGTCGGACGATCGGGTGGAGCAGATCGGGATATCCCGTGGGTTGGACCGGGCGCGTGGGGCTGATTTGCGGATATTTCTGATGGCTGGCGATGAGGCATTGCCGTTGGACCCCAGCGCAGATGATATTGTTGTTCTTGCGAAGGCGGATCTTCGCTCTGTTGGAGGTTTGGCTGTTTCAGGAAAGACCGGGGCGGGGATAGATGACTTGATCTCGCGGATCGGAACTGTACTTGGTGAGCGTGTGTCTGGTTCGAGTCTTGTGATTCGAGAGCGACAGCGGCATGCGCTGTCCGGAGCCTTGGGGTTTTTGGACTCTGCTCGGGCCGTGCTGCGGGCTGATGGTGGGGTCGAGCTTGCGGCGGCAGAGATTCACGCGGCAGCGGTGTCGCTTGAGATGATGATTGGCAGGGTTGGTGTTGAAGATTTGTTGGAAGAGATCTTCTCGCGGTTCTGTATCGGAAAGTGAGGATGTTTCACGTGAAACATTTTGATGTCATCGTTATTGGGGGTGGCCATGCGGGCACCGAAGCGGCCGCGGCGGCCGCTCGCATGGGTGCGTCTACCGCTTTGATCTCTTTGCGTCGGGCTGGCATTGGGGTGATGTCTTGCAATCCGGCGATTGGTGGGCTTGGCAAGGGCCATCTTGTACGTGAGATTGATGCCCTTGATGGGATTATGGGGCGGGCCGCAGATCGCGCTGGCATTCAGTTCAGGCTTTTGAATCGGCGTAAGGGTCCCGCCGTTCAGGGGCCGCGGGCGCAAACAGATCGTAAGCTCTATCGCGAGGCAATCCACGAGCTTCTTGCGAAAGAAGATAATGTGACGGTTATTGAGGCAGAGGTTGCTGGTCTAAAGCTTCAGTCTGGTCGGTTTTCGGGCGTCGAGTTGTCAGATGGAAGTTTGATTTCGGGGCGATCTGGAATTCTGACTGCCGGGACCTTTCTTCACGGACTTATTCACATCGGAACCACCCGAGTTTCTGGCGGCAGGATGGGCGATTTGCCCTCGATCAAGCTTGCTGATCAAATTGCTGACCTTGGAATGAAAACGGGCCGTCTCAAGACCGGCACGCCACCCAGGCTTGATGGTAAGACCATCGATTGGTCGCGGACGGAGACACAGCCGGGGGACGACGAGCCGTCGCTGTTCTCGTTCATGAGTGCTGGCCCTGCGGTTCGGCAGATATCCTGCGGTGTCACTCATACCAACGAAGCAACCCACGAGATCATCCGCAAAAACATACATCTTTCAGCGCTGTACGGCGGGCATATTGAGGGGGTTGGCCCACGATACTGTCCGTCGATCGAGGACAAGGTCGTTCGCTTTGCGGACAAGACGTCGCATCAGATCTTTCTTGAGCCCGAGGGATTGGACGATGACACGATTTATCCCAACGGTATTTCGTCCTCATTGCCACTTGAGGTTCAAGAAGCCTATGTGAGGTCGATTGTCGGTTTGGAGAATGTCAAAATTCTGCAGCCCGCTTATGCGATCGAGTACGATTTCTTCGATCCTCGAGATTTGACCCAGACGCTGATGACCCGCGACATGGAGGGCCTGTTCTTTGCGGGCCAGATTAATGGCACCACGGGCTATGAAGAGGCTGCCGCTCAAGGCCTTGTTGCTGGTTTGAACGCTGCGAGCTATGCGCGTGGCGGCGACAGGATCCTATTCGGGCGCGCCGACAGCTATATTGGTGTTTTGATTGATGATCTCATTCATCGCGGCGTGACAGAACCCTATCGGATGTTCACGTCGCGCGCTGAGTTCAGGCTTGCTTTGCGTGCGGACAATGCAGACCAGCGCCTTACCCCAATTGGGATTGGGTTGGGTTGTGTTCGTCCCGATCGCGTGGCGGCATTCGGGCAGAAGATCTCAGCTCTTGAGGCTGGTCGCCAGATTCTGGCGAAAAGCAGTTTCAGCCCCAGAGAGCTTCACGCGGTTGGCATCAACGTCAATATGGACAGCGGGCGCCGTAACTTGCTGCGCCTGTTGTCGATGCCCGAGGTAACCCGCGAACACATCAACGCGCTGCAGCCCGAAGCCGTGACGATCGATCCTGCAATCCGGACGCAGATCGAGAATGACGCGCTTTACGAGCAATACCTTAACCGGCAAGAGAACGACATTGCTGCGATGCGTCGAGAGGAAGAGACCCTGATCCCTCCAGACCTCGAGTATCGCGGTTTGCCTGGCCTTTCGGGAGAGCTGGCAGGAAAGCTGTTTGCGCGTCGGCCTGAGACCCTGGCGCAGGCATCTCGTATCGAGGGGATGACGCCAGCCGCCCTCGCTCTTATTCTTGCCCATGTCAGGAAGGCCAGACGCGCGGCCGCCGGAAGATGATGCGTAACGAACAGATAAAGCGTGCAGCCGGACTGAGCGGGGGCTTGTCTGATGTCAGCATAGAGCGGCTTGATCGGTTTGCGCGGCTGGTCGAGAAGTGGAATCCCTCGATCAATGTTGTTGCGAAGTCAACGATTGGTAATATTTGGGAAAGGCATATCCTCGATTCTATTCAGCTATTTCGCTGTGCTAAGCCTGAACTGGAAAACTGGCTTGATTTGGGAAGCGGGGGCGGTTTTCCGGGAATCGTGGTTGCCATCTTGGCCGCAGAGGCAACACCTGCGATGCGGGTTTCGCTGGTGGAGAGTGATCGTCGAAAAGGTGTGTTCTTAAGCGAGTGCATTCGGCAACTCGGACTGTCGGCAGTTGTTCACCCCTCTCGGATTGAAGATCTTGCGCCCCAGAATGCTTGTGTCGTGTCAGCGCGAGCGCTTGCGCCGCTTGATGCCTTGTGTGGATATGCTGTGCGACATCTCCGCCCCGGCGGCATCTGTGCGTTTCTGAAGGGTGCCGCAGTGGACGCCGAGATTGTCGATGCTCAGAAGGTTTGGAGATTTGACCTTGAGCGCGTCGCAAGTGTTACTGATAGCCGATCTTCGATCTTGTTTCTAAGGGGCCTTTGTCATGTCTGAATATCTTGCCCCAACAACGCCCCGCATTCTGGCTGTCGTCAATCAAAAGGGTGGCGTTGGCAAGACAACAACCGCAATCAACTTGGCGGCTGCTTTCGTTGAATGTGGTGCAAGGGTGCTCTTAGTGGATCTTGATCCGCAGGGAAATGCGTCAACTGGCCTTGGTGTCGCGCCAGCGCAGCGCAAGCTTTCGACGTTTGATCTGCTTGTCGACGAGGTGTCCATTGGTGAGGTTGTGCAGGAGACGACGATTCCGGGGCTTTACCTGTGTCCGGCGTCATCAGACCTGTCTTCAGCGGATATCGAGCTGGTCTCCAGGGAAAAGCGCAGCTTCTTGCTGCATGATGCCCTTCGACAGCCGGATGTCGCCGCCTTCGATCTGGATTATATCCTTATCGACTGCCCGCCATCTCTTAATCTCTTGACGGTAAATGGGCTGGTGGCGAGTCATGCCGTTCTTGTCCCCCTTCAGACCGAGTTCTTCGCCCTGGAGGGCCTTTCGCAGCTTATGCTGACCATCCGTGAAGTCCGTCAGGCCGCGAACCCTGCGCTTCGCATCGAGGGTGTGCTCCTAACGATGCACGATCTGCGGAACCGCTTGGCGCAGCAGGTGGAAAATGATGCACGCGATGCGCTTGGCGAACTGGTGTTCAAGACCACGATACCCCGCAATGTGCGGGTAAGCGAGGCGCCGTCTTACGCGCAGCCCGTTCTGTCGTATGACGGTTCGTCAAAGGGCGCGGTGGCATATCGTGCGTTGGCGAAGGAAATTCTGGCCAGACACCCGCTGGTCGCAAAAGACAATGTGGAGGTGCACGGCCATGGAAAAGAAAAGTGATCGCCGCGGGCTTGGGCGCGGTCTGTCTGCGCTGATGGCCGATATCAATCTGACGCATGATGACCAAAACCCCGCCGCGTCGAAGCGGCCAGATCTCATGGTGGCGGTTGAGGATATTGCGCCAAATCCGCATCAGCCCCGCCGCAATTTCGATCCATCATCCTTGAAAGAATTGGCAGATTCGATCCGGCGCAAGGGAATCATCCAACCTCTCATTCTGCGCCCGATATCTGGGCCGGCAAAGTATGAGATCGTTGCAGGTGAGCGCAGGTGGCGTGCGGCCCAACTTGCGCAACTTCACGCGGTTCCCGCCGTACTGCGCGAGTTTTCGGATGCTGAAGTGCTGGAGATTGCGATTATTGAGAACATCCAGCGCGCCGAGCTGAACCCCATCGAAGAAGCGCTGGCTTATCGCCAGTTGATGGACCGCTTTGGCCACACGCAAGAGAAGGTGGCCGAAGCGCTTTCAAGAAGCCGGAGCCATATTGCGAACCTCTTGCGACTTTTGTCACTACCTGAAGAGGTTCAGTCGATGGTGGCCGCTGGAGGTTTGACGGCAGGACATGCGCGCGCGCTGATTACGCTGCCTAACCCGCTTGAAATTGCCCTCAAGGTTGTTGGAAAGGGCCTTTCAGTCCGCGAGACCGAAGATTTGGTCAGAAAATCTGCGGCGTCCGGTCTGCGGCGCAGGGGATCGTCAAGGTCTGGCGAAAAAGATGCAGATACCCGCGCTTTGGAAGCGGATCTGTCCGCGGGCCTTCACATGGGCGTCCGCATTGACCACGACATGTCTGGCGGCGGAAGGCTGACGGTAAGCTATGGTAACCTTGATCAGCTTGATCTTCTGTGTAGCGCGCTATCGGCGGCGGCATTGGACGCGAGCCTTCGCAAGCGCTGATGGTCTAGTCGGCGAAGGTTAGTCCGTCGCCAAGTCCCTCAGAATACTGTTTAGCACCAGCCTGCCCTTGGGCGTCGTCTTTAGCCTACCATTCCCGCAAGAAACAAGGCCAAGGTCGCTGAGGGGAGCGATGCGACTTTCGGGAATGGCGCGACCTGCCATTGCCGCATGACGGTCAAGGTCAAGCCCTTCGTTCGTGCGCAGCGACATAAGTAGGTATTCTAGCGCAATTTCATCAGAACTTAGCCTGTCGCGCAGGCGCTCGCCACCCTTTCCGGATGTCACAGAGCTAAGCCAGGCCGCAGGATCTCTCCATGCTTCCGTCGCGTAGCGACCCTGGTCATCAGTAATTCGACCATGGGCGCCCGGGCCGATGCCAATGTAGTCGCCGCCACGCCAGTAGATCAAGTTATGACGGGACTCGGCGCCCGGCCGCGCGTGGTTTGACACTTCATATGCCGGAAGTCCTGCCGCATTACACAGCTCTTGGGTGATCTCGTTCATGTCGGCCCTGAGATCTTCGTTTGGAAGTCCGGCCAACTTGCCCCGCGACGCCCTAGCGGCGAACACGGTCCCATCCTCAATGGTGAGTTGATAAAGTGATATATGGTCTCCAGCTAAGGTAAGCGCCTGCTTAAGCTCTGCGCGCCATTCGTTAAGTGACTGAAATTGGCGCGAATAAATGAGATCAAAGCTTATCCGATCAAAGGTGCCCTTTGCGATTTCCAAAGCTTGCAGGGCTTGACGCTTTGAGTGCAGGCGTCCAAGTACCTGAAGTGCCACATCATCAAGCGCCTGGACTCCCAGTGACACCCGATTGACACCTGCGCGGCGGTATCCCTCGAATCTGGTCGCCTCCACCGAGCCCGGGTTGGCCTCAAGCGTGATTTCTATGTCGTTCACTGTTTGCCAGTTTTCTCGAACGCAGTCGATCAAACCGGCAACCACCTCTTGCTCCATCAAGGATGGCGTTCCGCCGCCAAAATAAACGGTTTGTAGAATCCGCCCTCGCGTTTGCGCAGCCTGTCGGCGAATTTCAACGCGGTAGGCCTCAAGCCAAGCGGATTGGTCAATCTTTCCGGCGACATGGCTGTTGAAGTCGCAGTAAGGGCATTTTGACTCGCAAAATGGCCAGTGGATGTACAGCCCAAACCCGCCCGCCTTCCAGTCGTGGCTGCTTGGATTATGGTGGGGGGCTGCATTCATGCGTTATCTCGGACTCTAAAGGCGACAGAATCAGGTTAGGATGCCGACAAGGCTACCTACTGCCAATGCCGCGCAACGCGCTTCGCCCGAAGACGGCAGCGCGAACACGCAGCTGCGTGGTCTCTCGGAGAAGGCCAGATGTTTCACGTGAAACATTTTGAGGTCATCTGGCCGAACGCTGCAGCACGATGGCTCAGCAGGTTCTTCTGTTCTGATGTCATTTCAGCAAAAGTCGCATCATGCCCCTGCGGCTGGAACATCGGATCATACCCATGACCCAGCTTGCCGCGCAGTGGCCAAACCAACTGACCCTCGGCAGATCCCTCAAAGACCTCTTCGTGTCCGTCAGGCCAAGCAAGCACCAACGCACAGCGAAACCTGCCGAAAAACGGAGGCGCCGCCCCCGACTGTACGATCATCGCCCAAGCTTTCTCCATCGCGCGCAGAAAATCGCGCCCCCCCGACCCCTCAGCCCAGTCAGCGGTATAAACCCCTGGCGCGCCCCCCAGAACATCGATCTCGACCCCTGAATCATCCGCCAGCGCGGGCAAATTGGTGGCCTTGGCCACATGATGGGCCTTGATACGGGCGTTCCCAACAAAGCTCGTCTCGGTCTCCTCTGGAGCCTCCAGGCCAAACTCAGCTGCCGACTTCACGGCCACCCCAAAGGGCGCCAAAAGTGCCACAAGCTCATCAACCTTCCCCTGATTGTGAGTCGCAAGAACCAGAAGCGAGCCCGAAAAGCGCCGCGCGGTCATAGCCCGAGCGCTTCTTTCTGCGCGGCCACAAGATTGGCGCAACCCGCTTTTGCCAGTGCCAAAAGCGACAGCATCTCAGCCTCAGAAAAGCTGCTCCCCTCAGCGGACATCTGAACCTCAACCAGCCTGCCGCGGCCCGTCAGCACAAAATTGCCGTCCGTTCCTGCGTTCGAATCCTCAGGATAATCAAGGTCCAACACCGGTTGCCCGGCATAGATCCCGCAAGAGACTGCCGACACATTGTCAATCAGCGGATCACTGCTGATAGATCCGGCCGCCAAAAGCCGATTTACCGCCAAGCGCAAGGCAACCCAGCCACCTGTGATCGACGCACAGCGCGTGCCGCCGTCGGCTTGAATCACATCACAATCAATCACGATCTGACGCTCCCCAAGCGCTGCCCGATCAACGCAGGCCCGCAGAGATCTTCCAATAAGCCTTTGAATTTCCTGTGTTCTTCCAGACTGCTTGCCTGCCGCGGCCTCCCGTTTTGTCCGAGAATTCGTCGCTCTGGGCAACATGCCATACTCTGCCGTCACCCAGCCAAGACCTGTATTCTTCAAGAAGGGCGGTGTCTTTTCCTCAAGCGATGCCGAGCACAAAACATGCGTCTCCCCCATCTTGATAAGACAAGACCCCTCAGCGTGCCTCATCGGGTTGATCTCAATCACGACATTGCGCAATTCGTCTAGCTTCCGGCCCGAAGGACGCATGAGTATTCTCCTGAACTGTCTTGTGCCAGATATGCCCGAGCGTCCTTGTGATGCAACCCTCATTGACGCTGCGGCCAACGCATCCATAATCATGGCGCCATGACATACAGCGAAAACCTTCTGTCAGAACTCAATCACCGCTCCCGCGAGGTCTTTCGCCGCGTGGTGGAGGGCTATCTCTCATCAGGTGGGCCCGTCGGCTCGCGCACCTTGACCCGCAGCATGACCGAACGCCTCTCGGCCGCAACCGTGCGCAACGTCATGCAAGATCTTGAACTTCTTGGGCTCCTTGACAGCCCCCACGTCTCGGCCGGCCGCATTCCCACACAACAGGGCCTGCGCCTTTTCGTTGACAGCTTGCTCGAGGTTGGCTCGGTCGCTTCCGAGGACCGCGAAATCATGGATGCCGCGCTCTCCTCGGGTGAAAAAGACGTAGCCACGCTGCTTGATCAGGTCAGCACCACGCTTTCGGCCATCACCAACGGCGCCAGCCTGGTCCTGTCGCCCAAACAAGACGCCGTCATCAAGCATATCGAGTTCGTCAGCTTGGCCCCTGATCGCGCAATCGTGGTTCTCGTCTTTGCCAATGGGCATGTCGAAAACCGCATGATCGTGCCCCCCACAGGCCAAACCCCGTCCTCCATGCGCGAAGCCGCAAACTTCCTGAACGCGCTGGTCGAAGGCAAGACCCTTGCCGAGCTGCGCCTCAACATCGGTCAAGAAATCACCCGCCGTCGTCAAGAAGTTGATTCGCTGGCCCGCGAGCTGGTCGAAAGCGGTCTCGCCGTGTGGCAGCCCCAAGACGACCAGCCCGACCGGCTGATCGTGCGGGGCCGCTCGAATCTGCTCAGCGATACGAATGAGGCCCACGACATCGAGCGCATCCGCCGCCTGTTCGATGACCTCGAACGCAAGCGTGACATCGCCGAGTTCCTCGATCTGACCGAAGGCGGCGAGGGGGTGCGCATTTTTATCGGTTCTGAGAACAAGCTTTTTTCACTTTCGGGTTCCTCTCTGGTCGTCTCTCCCTATATGAACGCTGATCGACAGATCATCGGCGCCGTCGGCGTGATCGGACCAACGCGGCTCAACTATGGCCGCATCGTTCCGATCGTTGATTACACGGCGCAGTTGGTCGGCAAACTCCTGTCCGAGCGTGGCAGGAGCTAGCCCAAAGCGGGATAAAGAAGGAAGAAGACTATGGCGCAAGACAATTTGCCCCCCGAAGACACCAACGCCACCGATCCGGCAGCCAATGACGTTGGAGACTTCATCACCGCAGATGAGCTTGACGCCCTGCGGGCCGAGCGTGATGAGTTGCGCGACCGCTTCATGCGCGCCCTGGCCGACGCCGAGAACTCCCGCAAGCGCGCAGAGCGTGATCGGCGCGAGGCCGAGCAATACGGCGGCTCACGCCTTGCCCGCGACCTTCTGCCCGTTTTCGACAACCTCAAGCGCGCACTCGATGCCGCCAGCGACGAAACCCGCGCCGGAGCGTCGGCGCTGATCGAAGGGGTCGAGCTCACACTGCGTGAGCTGACCAATGTCCTGACCAAACATGGCGTTGCCCCGATCGAGCCCGCCATTGGCGACAGCTTTGATCCCCAGCAGCACGAAGCGATGTTCGAAGCCCCCCTTCCGGGAACCAAGGCCGGCCAGATCATTCAGGTCATGTCGGTTGGGTTTTTGCTGCATGATCGGCTGTTGCGGCCGGCGCAGGTTGGCGTATCGTCCAACACTGCCGGCTAAGCGTCAGCCCTGCTTGGGGGGCCCAAGGCCCCCTTTTGCCATCTCTGTCAACTCATAAATCAAGGCTAAAGCCTCCTTCGGCGTCAACTCATCCGGGTGAACCGACTTCAGGCGCGTTTCAACCTCCGAAACACGGCTCGCCGTTTTTGGGGGTGCCGTCGAAGGTGCGGCGCGGAAAAGGGGAAGATCGTCAATCAGCGCCTTCTGCTGCCCAGCCCCATCACGCTCTCCCGCCTCAAGCGCCTCAAGAACTGACCGGGCGCGGTCAATCACAGCAGGCGGCAGCCCCGCCAGCCGGGCGACCTGCACACCATAGCTGCGGTCCGCAGCGCCTTTCTTGACCTCGTGCAGAAAGACCAGATCGCCCTCCCACTCTTTCACCGCGACAGTGGCATTCTCCACCCCATCCAGTTTTGAGGCGAGGTTGGTCATCTCATGATAATGTGTTGCAAAGAGCGCCCGGCAGCGGTTCGCACCGTGCAAATGCTCCAGCGTCGCCCAGGCAATCGACAACCCGTCATAGGTTGCGGTTCCCCGTCCAATTTCGTCCAGGATCACCATCGCGCGGTCATCGGCTTGGTTCAGAATGGCCGCTGTCTCGACCATCTCCACCATAAAGGTCGACCTGCCCCGCGCAAGGTCATCACTCGCCCCCACGCGGCTGAAAAGCTGGCTGACCACCCCGATGTGTGCCCGCCTGGCGGGCACGAAACTCCCCGCCTGCGCCAAAAGCGCGATCAAGGCGTTCTGGCGCAGAAAGGTTGATTTCCCCGCCATGTTCGGCCCCGTCAACAGCCAGATCGCCGGGGTCTTTTCTTTGGTCAAGGCGCAGTCATTGGCCACGAAGGGGCCGGCGCCCTGTCGCCGCAAGGCGCGCTCCACCACGGGATGCCGCCCACCTTCCACCACAAAGGCGTGGCTTGCGTCCACCTTAGGCTCCACCCAGTCCTCTGCTGCGGCCAGATCAGCCAAGGCAGCGGCCAGATCGATCTCAGCCAAGGCCCGCGCCGCGCCCGAGATCGGGCCACTCTCTTGCAAAACAGCGGCTCTAAACGCCTCATAGTGACGCTTTTCGATCTCGATCGCATGGTTCCCAGCATTCAGAATCCGCGTCTCGATCTCGCTTAAGGGCAAGGTGGTGAACCGCACCTGATTGGCGGTGGTCTGCCGGTGAATAAAGGTTTCCGACAAGGGCGGGGCAAACATCTTTTCCGCATGGGTTGTCGTCGTCTCGATGAAATAGCCCAGCACATTGTTGTGCTTGATCTTCAGGCTCTGAATCCCGGTCGCAGCAATGTAATCGGCCTGCATCCCGGCAACCACGCCGCGCCCCTCATCGCGCAACTGCCGCGTCTCATCCAGCTCTGCATCAAACCCGGTCGCAACAAAACCACCGTCCCGCACCAAAAGCGGGGGCTCCGCCACAAGCGCCGCCTCCAAAAGCGCGCTCAACACCTCATGCCCCACCAGCGCCTGCGCCGCGGACGCGAGGAGCGGCGGCACGCCGACGACGAGCATGTCTGACACCTTCAGCGCGCCAGAAATCCCGGCGCGGATCGCTGTCAAGTCGCGCGGCCCGCCCCGGTCCAGCGCCAACCGCGACAAGGCCCGGTCCATATCCGGCACCCGTCGCAACTCTGCCCGCAAGGCCTCCCGCAGGCCGGGCTGATCCTTCAGAAACCGCACCGCCTCCAGCCGCGCGCCAATCACGTTCAAATCGCGCGACGGTCCCGACAGCCGCCGCTCAAGCAATCGCGCGCCCGCCGCCGTTACGGTGCGATCCACCGCCGCCAAAAGCGACCCCTCGCGCCCGCCCGACAGCGCCTGCGTGATCTCCAGATTGCGCCGCGTCGCCGCGTCGATCTGCATCAAGCCGCCCGCAGCCTCTTTCATCGGCGCGCTCAGCAAGGGCAGCTTTCCCCGCTGTGTCAGGTCAAGATACTCAACCAACGCCCCCATGGCCGAGATTTCGGCCCGGTCAAAGCTTCCAAAAGCATCCAGCGATGCGACACCAAACAGCCCGCAGAGCCGCTTTTCGGCCGAAGTTGAATCAAGACTACCCCGCGCCAACGCCGTTACCGCCGCGCCCGCCTCTTCGATCAGGGCGTAAAGGTCCCGCTCCCGCGCCTCGCTGACCAAAACTTCACGCGGTGCGAGCCGGGCCAGCTCTGGTGCCAAGCGGACCTGCGGGCACACCATCACCCGCAACTCCCCGGTCGAAATATCGGCCCAGGCCAGCGCTGCCTCATCCCGAACCTCGGCCCAAGCCGCCAGATAATTGTGCCGCCGCGCCTCCAGCAGCGAATCCTCGGTCAGCGTCCCGGGCGTGACCAGCCGCACCACGTCGCGCCGGACCACCGACTTCGACCCGCGCTTCTTTGCCTCAGCCGGGTCCTCCATCTGTTCGGCGATCGCCACGCGAAAGCCTTTGCGAATAAGAGATAGCAAATAGCCCTCGGCGGCATGAACCGGCACGCCGCACATCGCGATCGGCTCACCCAGATGAAAGCCGCGCTTTGTCAGCGCGATGTCCAAAGCCTCGGCAGCGGCCACGGCATCGTCAAAGAACATCTCGTAGAAATCGCCCATCCGGTAGAACAGCAGGGCGCCGGGGTTCTGCGCCTTGATCTCCAGATACTGCGCCATCATCGGCGTGACGGTGTCATCGCTCACGGTGTTCTCCCCTTGGTGGCCACGACCCTACAAAAGCCCAACTGTGGCGAAAAGCCCGAATGCACCGTCTATGCAGATGCCCTGGCGGGCGCTAAGAGCGGATGTGTGCAAAAGGATGGCCCCCTTATGACAAAGACCAAGATCACCCCCGAAGAAGCGCTTGCCTATCATCTGGAGCCGCGCCCCGGCAAATATGACGTGGTCGCCTCAACCCCTATGGCCACGCAGCGTGATCTGTCACTTGCCTATTCCCCCGGCGTCGCGGTTCCGGTTCAGGCTATCGCCGATAATCCGGCCACCGCCTATGACTATACGGTCAAGGGCAACATGGTTGCCGTCATCTCGAACGGCACGGCCATTCTGGGGATGGGTAACCTTGGGGCTTTGGCTTCGAAACCGGTGATGGAAGGCAAGGCGGTGCTTTTCAAACGCTTTGCCGACATCAACGCGATTGATATCGAACTCGACACAGAAGACGCGGATGAGATCATCAAGGCGATCTCGCTGATGGGCCCCACCTTTGGTGGAGTTAACCTTGAGGACATCAAGGCGCCAGAATGTTTCATCATCGAACAGCGACTCAAGGAAATCATGGACATTCCGGTGTTCCACGATGACCAGCACGGCACAGCCGTCATTTGCGCGGCTGGCCTGATCAACGCGCTGGAAATGACGGGCAAGAAAATCGAGAACTGCAAGATCGTTCTCAATGGGGCAGGGGCCGCGGGCATTGCCTGTCTCGAACTTCTGAAAACCATGGGCGCGCGGCATGACAACTGCATCATGTGCGACACCAAGGGCGTGATCTATCAGGGCCGCACCGAGGGCATGAACCAGTGGAAATCCGCCCATGCTGCCCGCACTGACCACCGCACGCTGGAAGAGGCGATGGTGGGGGCCGATGTGTTTCTGGGCGTGTCCGTCAAGGGTGCTGTGACTCCCGAGATGGTGGCCAGTATGGCCGACAATCCGGTGATCTTTGCCATGGCCAACCCCGATCCGGAAATCACCCCCGAAGAGGCGCATGCGGTGCGCGCCGATGCCATCGTGGCCACCGGGCGCAGCGATTATCCCAACCAGGTGAATAACGTCCTTGGTTTCCCTTATCTGTTCCGGGGTGCTTTGGACATTCATGCCCGCGCTATCAATGACGAGATGAAAATCGCCTGCGCCCGCGCCCTGGCCGCCCTTGCCCGCGAAGATGTACCGGATGAAGTGGCCATGGCCTATGGCCGCAAGCTGTCATTCGGGCGCGATTACATCATCCCGACGCCCTTTGATCCGCGGTTGATCTACGTGATCCCGCCCGCCGTGGCCAAGGCGGGCATGGATACCGGTGTAGCGCGTCGCCCGATCATCGACCTTAAGGCCTATGAGCAAACGCTCAAGGCGCGGATGGACCCGACCGCCAGCATCCTGCAAGGCATCCATGCCCGCGCCAAACAGGCTCAGGCCCGGATGATCTTTGCCGAGGGCGACGATCCCCGCGTGCTGCGCGCCGCTGTGGCCTATCAGCGTGCGGGCCTTGGCAAGGCGTTGGTGGTCGGCCGCGATGCGGATGTGAAAGAAAAGCTGGAGCTCGCGGGCCTTGGTGATGCGATGCGCGAGTTGGAGATCGTGAACGCGGCCAACTCTCGCCACCTCGATCAGTACAAGGATTTTCTCTACAACCGCCTGCAACGCAGCGGGTTCGATCGCCACGATGTGCATCGCCTTGCGGCACGAGACCGGCACGTGTTTTCCGCGTTGATGCTGCAACACGGCCATGGCGACGGGCTGATCACCGGGGTCACGCGCAAATCGGCGCACGTGTTAAGCCTGATCAACCATGTATTTGATGCCAAAGCGTCCGATGGGGCGGTGGGCGTGACGGCGCTTCTGAGCAAGGGCCGGATCGTTCTGATCGCCGATACGCTTGTGCATGAATGGCCCGATGAGAATGACCTGGCCACTATCGCCATCAAGGCGGCTGGCGTCGCGCGAAACCTTGGGCTTGAGCCGCGGGTTGCTTTCGTCTCTTTCTCGACCTTTGGTTATCCGGTGTCCGAGCGTGCCACCAAGATGCACATCGCGCCCAAGGTTCTTGATCGGCTGGGGGTCGATTTCGAATACGAAGGCGAGATGACCGTTGATGTGGCGCTGAACACCGATGTGATGGCGCAATATCCGTTCTGCCGCCTGACCGGGCCTGCGAACATTCTGGTGGTTCCGGCGCGGCACTCGGCCTCGATCTCGGTCAATCTGATGCAGGAATTGGCGGGCGCCACGGTGATTGGACCGATTCTGACAGGCGTGACCAAGCCGATTCAGATTTGTTCGACCAATTCCACGGTGAATGACATTCTGAACATGGCCGTCATGGCCGCCTGCAAGGTGGGCTGATCCACGGGCGGGGTAGGCGCGCGGGCCAAGCCGCGCGCCAGATCACTTGGTAAAGGCCTGATCGCCCCAAACCGCGCGCACCCGCGCGTCACGGCCGCAGGCCTCGCGGTAGAACTTATAGGCATTTGACTGCTTCTTGGGGCCAGCGCGCGTCAAGACTAGGTTTGTGCCCTTGTAGTAATCCTGATGGTAGTCCTCTGCGATCCAGAACTTTCCCGCTGGAAGCACCGGCGTGACCACAGCCGCGCCCAACACCGCCTCGGCCTCGGCTATCGCGGCCTTTGCAGATTTTTCCTGTGCGGCATTGCCTGCGAAAATCGCCGTGCGATAGGCGCTGCCCCGATCGCAGAATTGCCCGCCCGCATCGGTCACATCGACTGAACGCAGGAACTTGGCGATCAGGTCATCATAGCTGATCTTGGACGAATCAAATGTGATCTCGACCGCCTCATAATGGCCTTCATGGTTTTCATAGGTCGGATTGGCCAGATCGCCCCCGGTATAGCCCGAGACGACATCAATCACCCCGGCAACGGGCTCGAAATCCGACTCAACGCACCAAAAACAGCCGCCCGCAACGATTGCCTTTTCGGTCTTGGCGCTGGCGGCGCTGGCAAAGCCCAGCCCCATTAGCGCAACTGCTGCCAAAATCTTCCACCGCCGCATGGCCGCTCTCCTTAATCATGTCTTCCACCACGGTTGCCGTCTTTGGCGCGTGGCGCAATTCACCCAAGCGTGAGGTCACGCACAGGTGATGCGACCCCTTGGCCTTTGCGCGTCACCACCTTAGCCTGCCGCCAAACATAAGGAGGCTGTGATGACAGACCATGTCTCAACCCATCAGGCAGAAGATGATGCCCGGAATGAGAAAATCCAGATCTGGGTGAATGGCCGCATCGTGCCGAAAGCAGAGGCGATGGTGTCGGTCTATGATTCCGGCTTCATGCTGGGCGATGGCGTGTGGGAAGGCATCCGGCTTTACAATGGCCGCTGGTCCTTTGTGGACGAACACATTGATCGGCTGTTCGAGGCGGCAAAGGCGATTGATCTTGATATCGGGATGACCAAAGAATGCGTCACTAACGCCCTGTTAGAGACACAAAAGGCCAATGGCATGACAAATGACGCCCACGCGCGTCTGATGGTCACGCGGGGCGTCAAGACCCGGCCGTTTCAGCACCCCAAACTCAGCCAGCGCGGCCCGACCATGGTGATCATCATGGAGCACAGCCGCCAAAAGCTGCCGCGCCCGATCCGACTGGCCACGGTCCCCCATCTGCGCGGGTTGCCGATGACGCAGGACCCGAAGCTGAATTCGCACTCCAAGCTGAACTGCATCCTTGCCTGCATCGCCGCCGAAAAGGCCGGCGCGGATGAGGCGCTGATGCTGGATGTGCATGGCTTTGTGAACACCACCAACGCCTGCAACTTCTTTATTGTGAAAAAGGGGCAGGTTTGGACCAGCACGGGTGATTATTGCATGAACGGAATCACCCGGCAGAAGGTGATTGACCTGTGCCGCGCCAATGACATCCCGGTGTTTGAGCGGAACTTTTCGCTGGTCGACACCTATTCGGCGGATGAGGCGTTTCTGACAGGCACCTTTGGCGCGCAAACCCCGGTTGGCATGATTGATGGGCGGGTCATTGGCACTGGGCAGATGGGCCCAATGACCGAACGGCTGCGTGGGCTTTACAAGACACTGGTGGGCGCATGACCCCCGATCCCCAGCGCATTGCCATGTGGTCGGGCCCGCGCAACCTGTCGACCGCGATGATGTATTCCTTCGCGGCGCGCGGTGACTGTCAGGTCTGGGACGAGCCGTTCTATGCCGCCTATCTGCAAAAGACCGGCATGGACCATCCGATGAGCGATGCCGTAATTGCTGCCGGATTGGCTGACCCAAACGCCGTCGCCGCAGCCTGCCTTGCGCCCCTAAAGGCCGAACAGAGCCTGTTTTACCAAAAACACATGACACTCCACATGGTGCCCGAGTTTGACCGCGGGTTCATGCGCGGCTTGACCAATGTGTTCCTGATCCGCCATCCGGCGCGGGTGATTGCAAGCTATGCCAAAAAGCGTGAAGCGCCGGAACTGGCCGATATCGGCTTTGTCCAGCAGGCGGAGCTGTTTGATGAGGTGGCCGATTGGCTGGGCCATGCGCCGCTTGTCATCGACAGCGCCGACATTCGCGCCACGCCGCAGGCCACCCTGTCGCGGCTTTGCGCGGGCCTGAACATTCCCTTTACCGACCGCATGTTGCATTGGCCCGCCGGGCCCAAGCCCTTTGACGGGGTCTGGGCGCCGCATTGGTACAACGCGGTTCACGCCTCAACCGGCTTTGATGAGCCTGAGGCCGATCTGCCCGCGCTGTCGGCCGAGTTTCAGCGGCTTTGCGACCTTGCGCTGCCGCATTACGAGCGGTTGGAACGGCTGAAGCTTTAACGAAAAGGGGCCAGCCAATGGCTGACCCCCCTTCAAATCGTTCTGGGCGGGCTTAGCCCTTTTTCGCCACGCGCGCATTGCGGCTGGCGATCAGGCGCAGGCGCAGGGCGTTCAGGGTGATAAAGCCCTGCGCGTCCTTCTGATCATAGGCGCCGGCATCTTCCTCAAAGGTCACGTGCTTTTCGGAATAAAGCGAATGGTCCGACCAACGCGCCACGGTGCGGGCGGAGCCCTTGTACAGCTTGACCCGAACCGTGCCGGTCACATGCTCTTGCGTCTTGTCGATCAGCGCTTGCAGCGCTTCACGCTCGGGCGAGAACCAGAAGCCGTTGTAGATCAGCTCGGCATAGCGCGGCATGATCGAATCTTTCAGATGGCCCGCGCCGCTGTCGAGCGTGATCTGTTCGATCCCGCGATGCGCCTCCAGCAGAATGGTGCCGCCGGGGGTTTCATAAAGCCCGCGGCTTTTCATCCCGACAAAGCGGTTTTCGACCAGGTCCAGCAGACCCACGCCATGCTTGCCGCCGATCTCGTTTAGCCGGGCCAAGATCGTGGCTGGCGACAGCGACTCGCCATTGATCGAGACCGCATCGCCGCGTTCAAAGCCGATTTCCACATAGTCCGGGGTATCGGGTGCCTGTTCCACCGGGGTGACGCGCTGATAGACGAACTCGGGTGCTTCCTCTGCCGGGTTCTCCAGCACTTTGCCCTCTGACGAGGTGTGCAGAAGGTTCGCATCCACCGAGAAGGGCGCTTCGCCGCGCTTGTCCTTGGCAATTGGAATCTGGTTCGCCTCGGCAAACTCAAGAAGCTTGGTGCGCGAGGTCAGGTCCCACAGACGCCACGGCGCGATCACCTTGATCGCGGGGTCCAGCGCGGCGGCAGACAGTTCAAACCGCACCTGATCGTTGCCCTTGCCGGTCGCGCCATGGGCCACGGCATCGGCGCCCGTTTCATGCGCAATCCGCACCAGATGCTGCGAGATCAGCGGCCGTGCGATCGAGGTGCCCAGAAGATACAGCCCTTCATAAAGCGCATTGGCGCGGAACATCGGGAACACAAAGTCACGCACGAACTCTTCGCGCACGTCGACGATGTGGATGTTCTTTTCGGGGATGCCCATCAACAGCGCCTTCTGGCGCGCCGGTTCCAGTTCTTCGCCCTGACCCAGATCAGCGGTAAAGGTGATGACCTCGCAGCCATATTCGGTCTGCAGCCATTTCAGGATGATCGAGGTGTCCAGACCGCCCGAATAGGCGAGAACGACTTTCTTCGGCTTTTGCATGGGGGCCTCCTAATGCGCGCCCTGCGCTTAACGGGAAATCCCAAAAAGGGCAAGCCAAGCAAGGCCGCGCGCGCGGGTGGGCCTTGCGCAAAGCTTGCGGCTTCGTCACATCTTGCACATGACCGATTTTGCCGATGCCGCCCGCCAGACCACCCGCGCCCTGCGCGACCTCTTTCCGCGCACCCCGATGCAGCGGAATGACTTTCTGTCGCGCAAATATGGGGCCGAGATTTGGCTCAAGCGTGAGGATCTGTCGCCGGTGCGCAGCTACAAGCTGCGGGGCGCTTACAATGCCATGCGAAAGGTGCGGGCAAACAATCCTGATCAGGGGCATTTCGTTTGCGCCAGTGCGGGCAATCACGCGCAAGGTGTGGCTTTTGCCTGCCGCCATTTCGGGGTGCAAGGCACCATTTTCATGCCGGTGACCACCCCGCAGCAGAAGATCGACAAGACCCGCGCCTTTGGGGCCGACCATGTGCGCATCGTTCTGACGGGCGACTATTTCGACCAGACACTTGCCGCCTCGCAGCGGTTTTGTGCCGAAGAGGGCGCGCATTTCCTGTCGCCCTTTGATGATGAGGATGTGATCGAAGGTCAGGCCTCGGTTGCTGTCGAGCTGTTGGATCAGCTTGGCCGCTCGCCCGATCTTGTCATTCTGCCCGTGGGCGGGGGCGGGCTGTCATCGGGTGTGACGCGCTATTTGCGCAGCGAGTCGCCGGGCACCGAGTTTCGTTTTGTCGAGCCCAAAGGCGGGGCCAGCCTGACGGCCGCCTTGGCCGCGCATGAGCCCGTCACGCTGAAGCGCGTCGACAATTTCGTCGATGGGGCGGCGGTGGCCCGGGTCGGCGATCGGACCTTTGCGGCGCTGTCTTGGGTGAACCCCAGCGAAGTTCTCATTGCCCCAGAAGACCGCATTTGCACCACCATGCTGATGATGCTGAACACCGAAGGCATTGTGCTAGAGCCCGCAGGCGCGCTGGCGGTGGATGTCTTGGCCGATCTAGGCAACGAGATTGCGGGCAAGACCGTGGTCTGCGTCACCTCGGGTGGCAATTTCGATTTCGAACGCCTGCCCGAAGTGAAAGAGCGCGCCCAACGTTATTCTGGTGTGAAGAAATACTTCATTCTGCGCATGCCGCAGCGTCCCGGCGCGCTGCGCGAGTTTCTGGAAATGCTGGGCCCAGATGACGACATTGCCCGGTTTGAATACCTGAAGAAGTCGGCGCGCAACTTTGGTTCGGTGCTGATCGGGATCGAGACCAAAGAGGCCGCGAACTTTCAAAAGCTGTTCGACCAGCTGGATGCTGCGGCCTTTCAGTATCGTGACATCACGCAGGACGAGATCCTGTCCGAGTTTCTGATCTAAAGGAGCCGCCATGCCCCGCGCCCGTGATCTTGGCCTGCCTTTTCCCGGCACGCCCGGCCCTTTGAACGCCATCACCGATGTGACCGGGGTCAGCGTGGGGTTCTGCACCCTGCAAGACCCTGCCCGTCATATGCGCACCGGCGTTACGGCGATCATCCCGCGGATGGATGCGGGCAACCCCGAGCCTGTTCGTGCCGGTCAGGCCACGCTGAACGGCAATGGCGAGATGACCGGGACGCATTGGATCAAGGACGGCGGCTATTTTCTGGGCCCGGTACTGGTCACCAACACCCACGGCATCGGCGCTTGCCATACGGGCGCTACGCGCTGGATGATTGACCGCTATCCCGACCATTTCCGCAATGGCATCGCATGGGCCATGCCTGTGGTCGCCGAAACCTATGACGGCATCCTGAACGACATCAACGCGATGTTCGTGCAGCCCGAACATGCTGTCGAAGCGCTGAACAGTGCCACATCCGGCCCTGTGGCCGAAGGCGCGGTGGGCGGCGGCACCGGTATGATTGCATATGAGTTCAAGGCAGGCACTGGCACCGCCTCGCGCCGGGTCACGGTTGGGGGTGAAACCTATACCGTGGGCGTTTTGGTGCAGGCCAACCATGGCAAGCGCCCTTGGTTCAACGTGCTGGGCCAACCCGTTGGCCGTCTCATGCCGTTCGAAGGTCTGGTGCCAAAGGAAACCGGGTCGATCATCGTCGTGATCGCCACCGATGCCCCTTTGTCCACCATCTCGCTGACCCACCTTGCCCGCCGTTCTGGCCTTGGCCTTGGTCGCGGTGGTACGCCGGGTGGGAACTCGTCGGGTGATATCTTTCTAGCCTTCTCCACCGCACCTTTCGGCGCAATGCCCCAGTCCGCCGCCGCCCTGATACCGCAGGTCGAATTGAACGCCGAGCTGATCGACCCGGTCTATCTGGCTGCGGTTGAGGCGGTGGAGGAATCGGTGGTCAACGCCATCGTGGCCGGAACCGACACCCCGACCTTCAAGTTCCCCGGCAAAACCATCCCCGGCATCGACCGCGCCGCGCTGGCGGCTTTGTTCCGCTAACGCTGCCCCTCAAAAAACCGGGCGATCCGTTCGGCAATTGCGTCACTATCTGCGCGCGCAGTCAATGAATCACGCGCCCGCATCACCACCTCGGGCGGCAGGTCGTCGGCATATTCTTCGACCAGATCAGAAATGAAACCATGGCTCATTTCCGGATGATACTGCGTCGTCATCACCCGCCCCGGAATGGCGAAACTGCCCACCGGACACTCTGCCGTGCCCCCCAGCACCACCGCGCCCTGCGGCAGTCGCAAGACCTGCTCAAGGTGGCTGCCATAAAGCCGAATCGGTTTGCCCTCGATCTCTGTTTCAACCAGCCCAAACACCCAGCCTCCGGGGTTCTTTCCAACATCTCCACCCAAAGCCATCGCAATCGCCTGATGCCCGAAACAGGCGCCAAAGATCGGCTGCCCTTCCTCTACCAGCCGCCGGATCAGCGCGAACAATTGCCCGACCCACGGGTCCTGGTCATGCACCGAAGCCGGGCTTCCGCCGATCAGCCAACCATCAAACTGCGCGCCTTCGGGCGGAAAAACCCCGTCTTTCACCGGAAAGACCGTCACCTTCCAATCCGGCCGAACCCGCTGAATGATCGTGGTGAACTTTTCGCCATCCTTCGGGCGGGCTTGGGCAAATTCCGATTCATCCGTGTTGGTCATCAAGAGCGCGATCTGCATGTTCTTCCCGCTTTACATATTTATGAACCTGTTTAGTATATTTTGAAATCGGCATTGCAGCAAGGGAAAGCCACATGACCGTCTGGACCCCGACCGACACGGGCCATGCCGACCTTGGCAGCCATGACAGCTTTCTTTCCGGACCGCCGCACAACACCTTCAAGCGCCTGCGCGACGAAGACCCGATGCATTGGTCTGACTGGTCGGGCGGCAAGGGCTATTGGTCTGTCACTCGGCATGAGGACATCAACTTTCTGAACGGCAAGCCAGACCTTATGTCCTCGGCCCGTGGGATCCGGATGGAGGATCAGACCTATGAGGAATACCTCGCCCGCCGTACCTTTCAGGAAACCGACGCACCTGAACACATGCAGACCCGCATCAAGGTTGCGAAGGCGTTTTCAAAACCGGTGATCGCCCAGTTCGAACCCATCATCCGCGAATTGTGTGGCCCGATTCTGGACGAGGCGCTGGAAAAGGGCACTTTTGACGCGACCAAGGACATCGCCCGCCAACTGCCGATGCGGATGCTCGGCCGCATCCTTGGCACGCCTGACGCTGATCTGCCTTGGCTGGTGGAAAAGGGCGATACTCTGATTGCCAATACCGACCCCGACTTTACCCAGCATGTGCTGGACAAGATGACCACGGATGAATTCCGCATGATGCCCTTCAACTCCCCCGCCGGGGCCGAGTTGTTCGTCTATGCCAAAGAGCTTTTGCGCCAAAAGGAAGCCTCGGGCGACACCTCGGGCATCCTGCATCTTATCCTGCAGCCCGGTCCCGACGGCTCGGTCATGCCCGAACATGAGTTCCGCAACTTCTTCTGCCTTCTGGTCGCCGCCGGCAACGACACCACCCGCTATTCCATCGCCGCAGGGATTCAGGCGCTGGCCCACCAGCCCGAGCTTTTGGCCCAGATGCAGGCGGGCGGGTCGGTCTGGGACACGGCCTCTGATGAGATCATCCGTTGGGGCAGCGCCACCACCTATTTCCGCCGCACCGCCACCCGCGATTTTGAATTCCACGGTCGTCAGGTCAAAGAGGGCGATAAGGTCCTTCTGTGGTGGGCAAGCGGAAACCGGGACGAACGCGCGTTCGATGACCCCTTCCGCGTCAACCTGTTCCGCACGCCAAACCGCCATTTGTCCTTTGGCCAAGGCGGCCCGCATGTCTGCCTTGGCATGTGGCTGGCGCGGCTCGAAGTGCGGGTGCTGTTCGAAGAGCTTGCCAAACGCATCAAGTCCATCGAACCTACCGGAGACCAAAAGTTTCTCAGATCGAATTTCATCGGTGGCATCAAAGAGCTGCCGGTGCGTGTGACACTGCAATAGGCGGCACCAGACCGCACCCAGGGAGAGTTCCATGACCAGCCAAAGCCCGCGCCTGCGCGCGATGTTCTGTGATCACCTGTCGATCATGCGGGGCAAATACCTGCCCGCCTCGAAGATGAAAGACGACGAAAGCCGTTTCGCGCGGCCCACCTTCTCGGTGCATTACGACAAGGATCTGTTGATCGAAGCCCCTGGCACCATGTGCCTTGAGGGTATTCCTGACATGGCGCTGCGCTGGAAAGCCGACGAGATCCGTCCCGGATGGGAGCCGAACACCAAAGTGGTCACCGGCGATCTTTACGCAGGTGACGGCAGCCCCATCCCGATGTGTCCGCGCAGCGCGCTGAAACGCGCCGTGGCCGCGTGGGGCGCGCTGGGCCTGACGCCGAAGGTTGGCATCGAGCTTGAGGCCTATGCCTTTGTCCGCAACGAGGATGGCACGATCGTGCCTTATGACACCCCCGGCGGTGTGGTTTACGGCACCGGCAACTTTGCCGACCCGCGCCGCTTTACCGATGCGATCTGGAACAAGGCGCAGGAAATCGGCCTGCCCTTGGACCTCATCACCAACGAATATGACACCCCGCAGTACGAATTCACCCTGACCTTCGACACCGCCGTTGAGCATGTTGATACGGTTGTGCTCTTCCGCCAGATGGCGCGCGAGATCGCCTTTGACCACGGCATCATCCTAAGCTTCCTGCCCAAACCCATCCTCACCAAGGGCGGGTCCGGCATGCACATCAACCTCTCGTTCACCGATGCCAAGGATCACAATGCGCTGGCGAATGGCGACCGTGGCGATCCGGCCAACATGAACGATCTCGCCAAAGGCTGCATCGCCGGCTGGATGCATCATCACAAGGCCATGGCAGGTCTCATCGCCCCCAACGCGCTCTCGTATAACCGGCTGCAGCCGGCCAGCCTTTCGGGCTATTGGTGCAACTGGGGCGGCGACAACCGCAACGTCACCGTGCGCCTGTCGGCCGAAGGCGGCAAGAAGGCCCGCTTGGAACACCGCATGGCCGACGCTGCGTCGAACCCCTACACCGCGGTGGCCACGGTTCTGCAGGCCGCCCTTCTGGGCGTGCAGAACAAATACCCGCTGCAACCCCTGGAAACTGGCGACGGCTTTACCAGCAATGACGCCACCCACGGCGTCGCCGCCAGCCTGACCGAAGCGCTGGATGATCTGCAGGCCGACACCGCCCTGTCCAATGTCGTCGGCGCCGGACTGGTGGAAAACCACATCTACATGAAACGCGCTGAGGTCGATAAAACCGCTGCCCTTGAGGGTGATGCGCTGCGCGACTGGTACATCTGGTACGTATGAGGACTCTATGAAAGCCCATTGGATCCTGCCCGACGGCAGCACCATCACCGCCGAGGTCCGCGAGGGCCAAAACCTCATGGAGGCCGCCGTCGCGGCCAATGTCCCCCGCGTGATCGGCGAATGTGGGGGATCACTGTCCTGCGCCACCTGCCATGTGTACGTCGCTCCGGATTGGGCGGCCAAGACCAGCGATGTGGGAGAGTTCGAAGACGCCATGCTCGACGTGGCCGAGGCCGAGCGTCAACCGACCTCGCGCCTGTCCTGCCAGATCAAGATGTCGCCCGAATTGGATGGGCTGACCCTGATCGTCCCGGCCTGACGCGCCAACCGCCCGCGAATGTGAAAATCTTGGCGGGCGGGCCTTTTGCGGGCCGGCCATGTCGCGGGCAGGATAGAAACAACCGCCCATTTTGGTGTGAATGAACCCATGCAGGCGGCCCAGAACAGCAACACGACCGGAATCTTTCTTGCCCTCGGGGGCGGGGTGATCCTGTCGCTCAACGATCTGGCGATCAAGGCGCTTTCAGGGGCCTATGCGCTGCATCAGGTCATCCTGATCCGCGCCCTCGTGGGAATGACACTCGTTCTTGGGGTCATGTGGGTGTCCAAAGCAGGGTTGCATCAGATTCGCACCCGCCGGATCGGCGCGCATTTCTTGCGCGTTTGCATCGTCATGGTGTCGAACATCACCTACTTCGTCGGCCTGTCGCTCATGCCCTTGGCCGATGCGGTGGCGGTCGCCTTTGTCTCGCCGCTCTTTGTCACGCTGATGTCTGCTGTGATCCTGCGCGAATATGTCGGCCCCCGGCGCTGGGCGGCGGTGGCGGTGGGGCTGCTGGGCGTGGTCGTCATGACCCGCCCCGGCGAAGGCGCCCTTCAACCCGCCGCCATTCTCGTTCTCATCTCCGCCTTCTGCTATGCCGCCAGCCACATGATGACCCGCCGCATGCGCGACACCGAAAGCGCGATGACGCTGAACTTTTACGTCCAGGTCGGCTTTATCTGCGTGTCCTGCAGCTTTGGCCTGTTGGTCGGCGATGGTCACATGGCCCAAGCACCCGGCAGCACGTGGGAGTTTCTCTTCCGGCCATGGCACGTACCGCCCGTGACCGACTGGTGGGCATTCCTGGCCACCGGGGTCGCCGTCGGCGTCGGTGGGCTGATGATGTCCCAAGCCTACCGCACCACCGAAGCCGCCCTTGTCGCGCCCTTCGAATATATCGGCATGCCCATGGCCATTTTCTGGGGCGTGGTGGTTTTCGGCACCTGGCCCGACGCCACCGCATGGGCAGGGATTGCGCTTATCTGCGGCGCGGGTCTTTATACGCTCTGGCGCGAAACGGTCAGAAGGAAAGTGCAGGATGTCGCAGCCCCAAGCGGTGATCTTTGACATCGGCAATGTGCTGACGCGCTGGCAGCCCGAGGCTTTCTATGACCGCGTGATCGGCGAGGACCGCCGCCGCGCCCTCTTTGCCGAGGTCGATCTGCACCGCATGAACGATATCGTCGACGAAGGCGCGCTCTTTCGTGACACCATCTATGATTGGGCTGACCGCACCCCGCAGTGGCGGGCCGAAATCCGCCTTTGGTACGACCGCTGGATCGAACTGGCCTCCCCCCGCATCGAAGGCGCCATCGCGCTGCAACGCGCGCTGCGGGCCAAGGGGGTTCCGGTCTTTGCCCTGACCAATTTCGGCAAGTATTCCTTCGAGGAAGCCCTGCCCAAGATGGATTTCCTCACCGATTTTGACCGGCTTTATGTCTCGGGTCGCATGGGCGTCATCAAGCCCGATCCGCGCATCTACGAAATGGTCGAGGATGATTGCGGCCTGCCGCCTCAAAGCCTGCTCTTCACCGATGACCGGGCCGACAACATCACCGCCGCCGCCCGTCGCGGTTGGCGCACCCATCAGTTCGAAAGCTGGCAAGGCTGGGCCGCCCGACTGGTGGCCGAAGGATTGCTGACACAACAGGAGGCCGGGCTATGACCCTGACGATTGTCCCGAAAGACGCCGAAAAGTTGCTGACATGGCCCGGGCTTCTGGAGGCCTTCGAGACAGGCCACCGCCTGCCCAAGCCCGACATCAAAGACCTTTTCGTCTATCGCGGCCCCGACACCGTGCTGGACCGCGCCACTTGGATCGACGGGCTGGGGGCCTTGGTCAAGGTGGCCACCGTCATTCCCGGCAACGCCCAACGCGGATTGCCTACGGTGAACGGGTCAGTCACGCTTTATGATGACAAGACCGGAGAATTGACCGCCTTGGTCGATTTCCATCTGGTGACCAAATGGAAAACCGCCGGCGACAGCCTGCTCTCGGCCCGCCGTCTGGCGCGCAAGGATGCGAAGAACTTTCTTCTTGTGGGCGCGGGCACTGTGGCAAAATCGATGGTCGAAGCCTATTCCAGCCTCTTCCCCGACGCCCGCTTCACCGTCTGGAGCCGCTCACGCAGCAGCGCCGAGGCGCTGGGGCTGCCCGTGGCCGATGATCTGGAACATGCGGTCAAATCCGCCGACGTAATCTGCACCGCCACCATGGCCACCGAACCGCTCATCCAAGGGAATTGGCTGCAACCCGGCCAACACCTCGACCTGATCGGCGCCTACAAACCCGGCATGCGCGAGGTGGATGACACCGCCATGGCCCGCGCCCGCCTGTTCGTCGACAGCCGCACCACGACCATCCACCACATCGGCGAGCTGATCGACCCCCTCAAATCCGGCGCTATCACCGAACGCCACATCCTTGCCGATTTCTACGACGACCCCGCGCTTTACGCGCGCCACTCGGACGATGAGATCACCATCGCCAAAAACGGCGGCGGCGCGCATCTCGATCTGATGACCGCCAGTTACATCGCCTCCATGTGGGGCCAACGCTGAACTTCAGCCAAAACGCGGCTTTCATCTTGGCACAAATACCCTCCGGGGGACGCGGGCTTGGTCACAAGCCAGCGTGGGGGTGGAAAACCCCCTCTTTTGCGAAGCCCGTTACGCCGCGCCCAAAATCGGCGGCTGGGCGTTCAGAACATCGACGGAAAAGCCCGACAGCTGCTTGTAATGCTCGGCATGTGCCGCCAGATCGGCGCGGGGGATGACGGCTTCAATATCATCGAACCGCGTTCCACCGGTGCGGTCCTCGACCATCTGCATCACCGCATCCGGCCCTTTGCCCCGATTGGCGCGCAAGATGCGCTCCACCCGCGGCCGCATCTCGGCCTCATAGGCCAAAAGCGCCGCCCGTCCCACCCCGTGGGCGCGCAGCGCCGCCCCGATCTTGCGCGCGTCGATGATCGCCAGTGACGCGCCGTTGGACCCCACCGGATAGGTGGCATGGGCCGCATCCCCCATCAGCGTCACGCAGCCATGGGTCCAACTCGGCAGCGGCTCACGGTCCACCATCGGGTATTCATAGACAAGCCCAGATCCCGCAATCAGCGCCGGGCAATCGACCCAACCGAAATTCCAGCCATCAAAGGCCGGGGCAAAGTCGGCCTTGTCCGCGGGCCGGTTCCAGTCGCCCTTGGACATCGCGCGCGCCGGGTCCACGCGCAGCTCGGCAATCCAGTTGATCTCGGACAGCCCGGTGTCCGGGTCCGGCCCCGAGATCGGATAGGCCACAAACCGCTGGCTGTCATGTCCCGCCAGAAACATCGCGTTGCCGCCCAAGAACTGCGCCGCCCGCGTGGTGCCGCGCCACATGATGGCGCCGTTCCAGATCGGCTCGCCTTCCTCTGGCACCATCTGCCGGCGAATGGCCGAATGGATGCCGTCAGCGGCAATCGCCACGTCGCCTGTCACACGCCGCCCATCGCTCAAGATCAGCGTAGCCCCCTGATTGGTGCTTTCAAACCCCACAACGCCCGCGCCGGTGACCACAGACTCAACCCCCGCCCGCGCCCGCAGCACGCGCAGCAGCATCATCTGGAAATGACCCCGGTGCACCGAATACTGCGGCCAGTGATAGCCCGCATGCAGCCCCCGCGGCTCCACCCAGATTTCCTGACCGTATTTCGAATAGAACCCATATTGCCGCGTCCGCACGCCCAGCGCGTCCAACTCGGCCTCGAGCCCCAGATCAAACAACTCCCGCACCGAGTTCGGTTGCAGGTTGATCCCCACGCCCAAGGGGCGCGGCTCGGCCACCCGTTCGAACACCCGAAACGGCAGGCCCAACTGGTGCAGCGTCAGCCCCATGACCAACCCCGCAATGCCACCGCCTGCAATCAAAATCATGGCTTTTCCCTTGCCTTGCTGGCGCAGTTCTGCACCCTTGGCCCGCAGAATACGGAGGGAAACATGACAACGACAAGCCTTGAAGCGCGCAGCCTTGGTGCCACCCTCTCTCCCGGACAGCCCGCCTTGCGCTTTGCCCTTGCCATTCGCGCCGATCTTGGCCCGGCGCTCGAATTTGATACCTTGCATGGCACCCGGCGGGCCATGTTCCCGATCACCGGCGGCGCCGTCACCGGCCCCGGCATTTCCGGACATATCCTGCCCGGCGGTGCGGACTTTGCCCTGCGCCTTCCCGACGGTGCCTATGCCATCGAAGCGCGCTATTGCCTGATGCTGGACGACGGCACACCGCTGATGATCACCAATGCCGGTCGCATGCAGCCGATGCCCGATGACAGCTTTCAAGGCCGCACCCGCGCGGTGATCGAAGCCCCGGCAGGCCCGCATGGCTGGCTGTCCGACGCGGTGCTGTTTGGCACCGCCTGGGCAGAACCCGGCGACGAGGCGCGGGTGTTTATCGAGCTTTGGCAGGCCGTGATCTAAGCTTTCTGTGTTTATCTTTTGCACAGGCACCTTGACCCATAAGACAGCCGATGCCACTTGATGCCTGACAAAGCCCGGAGGATACCCATGCCCGCCTATCGTTCCCGCACGACCACCCATGGCCGCAACAACGCCGGTGCCCGAGGCCTGTGGCGCGCCACCGGCATGAAGGACGGCGATTTCGGCAAACCGATCATCGCGATCGTCAACTCGTTCACCCAATTCGTGCCGGGTCACGTCCACCTGAAAGACCTTGGTCAGATGGTCGCGCGTGAGGTTGAGGCGGCAGGCGGTGTGGCCAAGGAATTCTCTACGATTGCCGTCGATGACGGCATCGCCATGGGCCATGACGGGATGCTCTATTCGCTGCCCTCGCGCGAGATCATCGCCGACTCGGTGGAGTATATGGTCAACGCCCATTGCGCCGATGCGATGGTCTGTATCTCCAACTGCGACAAGATCACCCCCGGCATGCTGATGGCCGCCATGCGGCTGAACATCCCTGCGGTCTTTGTTTCGGGCGGCCCGATGGAGGCTGGTAAGGCGGTCATCAAGGGCAAGGAAATCGCGCTCGATCTGGTCGACGCCATGGTTGTTGCCGCCGATGACAAATACACCGACGAGGAAGTCGACGAGATCGAAAAGGCCGCCTGCCCGACCTGCGGGTCGTGCAGCGGCATGTTCACCGCCAATTCGATGAACTGCCTGACCGAGGCGCTGGGCCTGTCCCTGCCCGGCAACGGCTCCACCCTCGCCACCCACGGCGACCGCAAGCGTCTGTTCATCGAGGCAGGTCACCTGATCGTCGACATCACCAAGCGCTATTACGAACAGAACGACGACTCGATCCTGCCGCGCAACGTCGCCAACAAGAAGGCGTTTGAAAACGCCATGGCGCTGGATATCGCGATGGGCGGGTCCACCAACACCGTGCTGCACGTTTTGGCCGCCGCGCATGAAGGCGGGATTGACTTCACGATGGACGACATCGACGCCATGTCGCGCCGCGTGCCCTGCCTGTCGAAGGTCGCCCCGGCCAAGCAGGATGTGCACATGGAAGACGTCCACCGCGCCGGTGGCATCATGGCGATCTTGGGTCAGCTGGACAACGCGGGCCTTCTGAACGGCGATTGCGTCACCGTCCACTCGCCCAGCATGAGTGCAGCCCTCGATCAGTGGGACATCAGCCGCACCACCCACGAAAACGTGCGTCAGTTCTTCAAGGCCGCGCCGGGCAATGTGCGCTCGGCCACTGCCTTCAGCCAGAACAAGCGGCACGCCGAACTGGACCTTGACCGCGAAAAGGGCGTCATCCGGTCCGCCAAACACGCGTTTTCCCAAGATGGCGGCCTGGCCGTTCTGAAGGGCAACATCGCCCCCGACGGCTGCATCGTGAAAACCGCTGGCGTCGATGAATCGATCCTGAAATTCTCGGGCCCCGCGCGGGTGTTCGAAAGCCAGAACGCCTCGGTCGAGGCGATCTTGTCGAACAAGATCAAAGAGGGTGACGTTGTCGTCATCCGCTATGAAGGGCCAAAGGGTGGGCCGGGCATGCAGGAAATGCTCTATCCCACCAGCTATCTGAAATCCAAAGGTCTGGGCAAAGCCTGCGCCTTGTTGACCGACGGGCGCTTCTCGGGTGGCACTTCGGGCCTGTCCATCGGCCACGTCTCGCCCGAGGCGGCCTCCGGCGGCACCATCGGTTTGGTCCGCGAAGGCGACATGATCGACATCGACATTCCGAACCGCACCATCAGCCTGCGCGTACCTGAGGCAGAGCTTGCCCAGCGCCGCGCCGAACAGGACAAGAAAGGCTGGAAGCCGGAAAAAGCCCGTCCGCGCAAAGTCAGCCAGGCGCTGAAAGCCTATGCGCTGTTTGCCACTTCGGCTGATAAAGGCGCGGCGCGCAAACTGCCCGACGGGGTCTGATCTTCCGCCATTGACCAAAAGGCCCGGCCTCTGCGCCGGGCCTTTTTTCTTGCCAACCAGAAGGTGGGGCCCGGTCCCCAAACCACCCGTTCTCCAACCTCGTGGCTGTAGGCCCCTTTAGAATGTTCCGTGTCGACACGTGGCATCTGACTGGTTAGGGATAGGACGGGTACGGGGGGGCAGGATGGACGGCGATAGCGAGACAAAACGCGTCAAAGGCACAGGCGCACGCTTTGCCTATGAAACCCTGCGCGATGAGATTTTGTCGGTGGCACTCGCACCGGGCCAGCTTTTGGACGAAACCACCTTGGCCGAGCGGCTTGGCATGTCGCGCTCTCCGGTGCGTGAGGCGCTCATTCGTCTGGCCGGGCAGGGGTTGGTGGTGACGCTGGCCAATCGCTCCACCATCGTCGCCCCGATCGATGTCCAAAGCTTCCCGAAATATGTCGAGGCGCTGGACATCGCGCAGCGGATGAACACCCGCCTTGCTGCCGAATTACGCACCGATGATGACCTGATCCGCATCGCCCGCGCGCAAGAGGTGTTTGAAGCGGCGGTCAAGGGCGGCAACCACCTGGCGATGTCCGAAGCCAACAAGCAGTTCCACATGGCCATCGCTACGGCGGGTCGCAATCCCTATCTCTCTGGCTTCTATGAGCGCCTGCTGGATCAGGGTCGCCGCATGTTGCACTTGCACTTCGACTACCTCGAACGCACCCATGACGGCATACTCTTGACCGATGAGCACACCGAAATGCTCGAGGCAATCCGCGCCCGCGATGTCGAACGCGCAGATGCGCTGGCCCATTCCCACTCGCGCCAGTTCCGCGACAACTTCCTGCGCTTCATGCAGGAGAACTACGCTTCCACCATCTCACTTGCCGCGCCGGTCAGGCCCCACTAAGCCCGCCGCAGGGTTTTGCACCCATTGAAATCTGCTCGCCCCCAATCGGCGGCCCTTGCCCGACGTCTGAACATGGATGACAAGGGGGCATGACCAAAGCATTTTATTGAACGCGCGCCAGAAGCCAAAGGTGCAGAATATTAAGGAAAGCTCGCGCTGATGCCCCTGTGGAAGCGTATTTTCGATATCGTCGGTGTGCTGGTCCTAGTGGTTCCTTTACTGCCGGTTATGGCGGTCACAGCTCTTGTCATTCTGCTGCGTGATGGCCGCCCTGTTCTCTTCATCTCTGAACGCATGAAAACAGCCGAACAGGGGTTTGCACTGGTCAAGTTTCGCACCATGCAGCCAGCCGCGGCCGACGGTCGCGCCTCGGGCGGCGACAAGACGTCCCTTATCACCCACACGGGGGCGTTCCTACGCCGCACCCGGCTGGATGAACTGCCGCAGCTTTGGAACATCCTGAGGGGCGACATGTCTTTCGTTGGCCCGCGCCCGCCGCTTCGGCGCTATGTGGTCGATTATCCGGGCCTTTATCGCCGCGTCCTGCGGGCGCGCCCCGGTGTGACGGGACTTGCCACGCTGATCTATCACCGCCACGAAGAACGGCTCTTGCGCGGCTGCACCACGGCGGCCCAGACCGATGCCGTCTATCGCCGCGCCTGTATTCCACGCAAGGCAAGGCTGGATCTGATCTACCTTGACCGGCGAAGCCTGTCCTTAGACCTTTGGATCATCTTCCGAACCCTCGTTCGCCGCAAACGCCGCGAATGATCCCCATCGCCTGCGGCGTTGCAGCCCTTTTCATTTCCGTCGCCGGGGTCTTTATTGGACCAAGGTCGTTTTAGGAGACCTTGCATGCTGTCTGCCATTTCTTCCCGTCGTCGATTTGTCGATCTCTCCGAACAGGAAATCCTCGCTCTGGCCATTTCCTCTGAAGAGGATGATGCCAGCATCTATCGCACCTATGCCGAACGGCTGCGTGCAGAATACCCGGCCACTGCCGCCGTCTTTGACGGCATGGCTGCCGAGGAAGATGATCACCGCCGCCAGCTGATCGCGCTGCATCAGACGCGGTTCGGTCAGGTCATCCCCCTGATCCGGCGCGAACATGTCGCGGGGTTTTATGCGCGCAAACCCGTCTGGCTGAATGAAACGCTCGGCCTTGAGGCCATGCGCGCCGAGGCCCGCGCAATGGAGGAGCAGGCTGCCAGCTTTTACACCCGCGCGGCAGGCCACACCTCGGACGCGGCCACGCGCAAGCTGCTCGGTGATCTGGCGGCCGCTGAATCCGGCCATGCCGACCACGCCCGGGATCTGGCCGACGCCCACCTGTCGGGCAGCGAAAAGGACACCGAGGACGCCGGCGCGCGGCGGCAGTTCATCCTGACATGGGTGCAGCCGGGCCTCGCCGGGCTGATGGATGGTTCTGTTTCCACACTTGCACCCATCTTCGCCACCGCCTTTGCCACCCAAGACACCTGGACGACCTTTCTGGTCGGCACCGCTGCCTCTGTCGGCGCGGGCATTTCGATGGGCTTCACCGAAGCCGCGCATGACGATGGCGTTTTGTCCGGCCGGGGCAGCCCGTGGAAACGCGGCCTCGCCTCGGGCGTGATGACCACGATCGGCGGCATGGGCCACGCGCTGCCCTATCTCATTCCCGATTTCTGGACCGCGACCATCATCGCCATGATCGTGGTGTTCGTCGAGCTTTGGGCCATCGCCTGGATTCAGAACAAGTTCATGGAAACCCCCTTTGTCCGCGCCGCCTTGCAAGTGGTCTTGGGCGGTGCTTTGGTCTTTGCCGCTGGGGCGTTGATCGGAGGGGGCTGATGTATCGCAAAGGAGAGGTCCATTATCAGGCTTTGGCCCTGCCCGACCGGGTGCAAAAGCCCGACGATCAGGCGTTGGCCGATGTGCTGGCCTTCCGCGATTACATGAAAAAGCGCCACTCCGTGCGGCAGTATTCCACCCGCCCCGTGCCGGCAGAGATCATCACCGCCTGTATCGAAGCTGCTTGTACCGCACCGTCTGGCGCCAATCATCAGCCGTGGCATTTCGTGGCGATTTCCAACCCGGCGATGAAGGCCCAAATCCGCGAAGCCGCCGAGGAAGAAGAGCGCGCCTTTTATGCTGGCGGTGCGGGCGATGAATGGCTGGCCGCGCTGGAGCCCATCGGCACCGGCGTCGACAAACCCCACCTAACCGAAGCGCCCTGGCTGATTGTGATCTTTGCCCAACGCTTTGGGCTCACCGAGGACGGCACGCGCTATAAGAACTATTACGTCCCAGAAAGCGTGGGCATTGCGACAGGCATGCTCATCACCGCGCTGCATCAGGCGGGGCTTTGCTGTCTGGAACATACCCCCAACCCGATGAAATTCCTTCCTGCGCTGTGCGGTCGGCCAGAACAGGAAAAGGCGGTCATGATCCTGCCCGTCGGCTGGCCCGCTGACGACGCCACCGTGCCCGCCGTGGCCAAGCGCAAAAAGCCGCGCGATCAGGTCCTGTCGGTGTTCGAATAGGCTCTAATCGGCCTTTTGGGCCTTCGCGGCCCTGACCTCACGTTCCAACACATCCAGAAACCGCGACCGATCCGCCTTGGAAAACGGCCGCCCGCCGCCTTGGCGGAACGGATCGGCGCTGCGCAGGTCTTGCATCAAATCGCGCGTCGCCAGCGCCATGCCAATGTTGGTGCCGTGCAGCACCTCGCCATTGTGCTTGACCACCCGCGCGCCCTTTTCCACGCATTTCGCGGCCAAGGGGATGTCGCCCGTCACCACCACATCGCCGGGCACGCAGGCCTCGGCAATGTGCTTGTCGGCCTCATCCGGCCCCGCAGTCACATAAACGCTTTCCACCAGCGGGTTTTGGCTGGGCCTAATGCCGCCATTTGACACCAGCACCATCCGCACCTGATGGCGCGTCGCCACCCGCTCGGCCTCGTCCTTGACCGGGCAGGCGTCGGCATCGATCCAGATCACCACGCGCGCGCCTCAGGCATGCAGCGCCGCCCCGTGAAAGGCCATGTGCTCTTCCATAAAGGTCGAGACGAAGAAATAGCTGTGGTCATAGCCCTTTTGCATGCGGAACGTGCCGCCCTGCCGCCGCTCGGCCATGGCCGCTGCCAAAGCCTCGGGGCGCAACAGGTCAATGAACTGGTCCGCCGTGCCCTGATCAATCAGCATCGGCCCGTCAAAGCCGCGCTTTTTCATGAGCAGCGTCGCATCATGCGCCGCCCAAGCGGCCTCATCCGCCCCCAGATAGGCCGTAAACTGCTTACGGCCCCAGTCGCTGGCGGTCGGATGGCAGATCGGCGCAAAGGCCGAGACTGACCGGAACCGCCCCGGAAAGCTCATCGCAATGGTCAGCGCGCCATGACCGCCCATCGAATGGCCGGTGATGGCTTGGGCCTCTTCGGCCAAAGGAAAGGCGTTGAACAACAGGCGCGGCAGCTCATCGGTCACATAATCCCACATGCGGAAATGCGGCTTCCACGGCGCCTCGGTGGCATTCACGTAAAAGCCCGCACCTTGGCCCAGATCATAGGCGGCGTCATTGGCCACCCCCTCGCCGCGCGGGCTGGTGTCGGGAAACACCACCGCCACGCCCATCTCGGCCGCCCAGCGCTGCGCGCCAGCCTTCACCATGGCGTTTTCATGCGTGCAGGTCAGGCCCGACAGATACCAGATCACCGGAACCTCATTGGTCTCGGCCTCTTCGGGCAGGAACAGCCCAAAGGTCATGTCACAGCCCGTTACCTGCGAGGCATGGGTGTACACCCCCTGCACGCCGCCAAAACACCGGTTTTCCGAAACGGTTTTCATATCTTCCCCACCAATGGCCCCACCAGGGCAATGACCGCCGACACCGTCAATACCGAGATGGCGGTTGAAACTAGGATTGCAGTCGAAACCCGCTGCGGCGCAACCCCGTAGTGTTGCGCCAGAATAAAGACGTTGCCTGCCACCGGCAGGGCTGCCGCGGCAATCATGACCCCCGCCGCATAGGGCTCGACGTCAAAGAGCCACAGCGCAGCCACGGCCACGGCGGCCGGATGCAGCACCAGCTTCGAAAATGACAGCCAGACCGCCACGCCCACCCGGTCTGGGTTCTTGCCCGCCAAAGACGCGCCAATCGCAAACAGCGCGCAAGGCGTCGCCGCCGCCCCCAGCGTGGTCATGAATTCGTTCACGGGAACCGGCAAGGCCCAGCCTGTTGCCCCCCAAGCCAGACCCAGAACCACCGAAACGATCATCGGGTTCCGGAGCAGCCCCATGACCAGCCCGCCCAGCATCGCCATCCCCACCGTACCGCCGCGCAGCCCCGTGATAATCAGCGTCAGCACCGTGGAAAACACCACCAGATCCACCGCCAGCACCATCAAGACCGGCCCCACCGCCTGCGGCCCCAGCAACAGCGCCAGCATCGGAATTCCCAAGAACCCCACATTGCCAATGACCCCGGTATGGGCCTCAAACACCGCCTCTTCGCGGCCCGCCCCGCGCAACAAGGCCACCGCCCCCACCAGCGCCCAGATCAGGACCGAGGCCAAAAGATAGGCCCAGATGAATCCCCATGAAAAGACTTCAGACAGGTCCAGATTGGCGGCAAAGCCGAACAGCATCGCCGACAGGGCAAAGTAAAAGACAAACTTGGTCAGATAGCCCGTCGCCTCGGCACTGAAAAACCGCATCCGCCCCGCAGCATAGCCAAGGGCGATAATCGCAAAGAACGGCAGGGTTTTCAGAAAGATCGCAAGCATAGGCCTTTGGTGTCATGCGACGCCGGTAAGGGCAAGCCCACAGCGACAGGGCCGCCCGCCCATGCGCGCCTTGCTTCGGTTTTTCCTAATCCAAGAATTCAAATCTATGACTTTCCCTTTGGTCACGAGTGTTGGACTGTGCCTCAAAGGCAGGGGCACAGCGTGCCGCCCGGCGCAGGGGGATGCGGTTATGGCAACGGAAAAGACGGATACGCTGGTCGTCGGCGCGGGCCAAGCCGGTGTTGCGATGAGCGAGCATCTTGGCGCGCAGGGCATCCCGCATCTGGTGCTTGAGCGCAGCCGCATCGCCGAACGCTGGCGGTCCGAGCGCTGGGATTCGCTGGTGGCCAATGGCCCGGCTTGGCACGACCGCTTTCCGGGGATGGAATTCGAAGACTTTGGCCCTGATGAGTTTGTGCCCAAAGAAAAGGTGGCTGACTATTTCGAGGCCTACGCCCGCAAAATCAACGCCCCCATCCGCTGCGGCGTCAACGTGACATCGGTCACCCGCCAAAGCGGGAAACCGGGCTTTCTGGTGGAAACCTCGGCGGGCCAGATCGAGGCGATGCGCGTCGTGGTCGCCACCGGCCCCTTCCAGCACCCCCAGATCCCGGCCATAGCGCCGAAGGATGACCGCCTGTTCCAGATCCATTCCGCCAGCTATCGCAATCCCGCCCAATTGCCCGACGGCGCGGTGATGGTGGTCGGCTCTGGCTCCTCAGGCACGCAGATTGCTGATGAGTTGAACCGCGCGGGCCGCAAGGTCTATCTCTCGGTCTGCCCGCACGGTCGACCCCCGCGCGCCTATCGCGGGCGTGATTTCACGTGGTGGCTGGGGGTCTTGGGCCTGTGGGATCTGGAAACCATGGTGCCGGGACAAGAGCATATCACCATCGCCGTCAGCGGCGCCTATGGGGGTCGCAACATCGACTTTCGCGCGCTGGCCCATGCCGGGATCACCCTTGTCGGCATGACCCAAGGCTTTGACGGCGGTAAGGTAACCTTTCAGCCAGATCTGGCCGAAAACATTCAGCGCGGCGATGAAAACCTGATGGGCCTTCTCGACGCCGCCGATGCTTGGGCCGCGCGCAACGGCGTTGACCTGCCCCCCGACCCTCAGGCGCGGCACATCCCTGCCGACCCCGAT
>JBMSKG010000002.1:0-42765 GCA_049419625.1 Paracoccaceae bacterium
TCCGTGCCGATGAACCCGCCCGACTGGCGGTTCCAATAGCGCGCATAGACCCCACCCTTGGCCAAAAGACCAGCGTGATCGCCCGACTCCACAATGCGGCCCTGTTCCATCACGATGATGCGATCCATGGCAGCAATGGTGGACAAGCGGTGCGCAATTGCCAGCACGGTCTTGCCTTGCATCACTCTGCCCAGCGCCTCTTGGATGCTGGCCTCAACCTCGCTGTCCAAGGCACTTGTGGCCTCATCCAGCACCAAGATCGGCGCGTCCTTCAGGAACGCCCGCGCCAGTGCAATCCGCTGCCGCTGCCCACCCGACAGCTTGACGCCGCGTTCGCCCAGATACGCCTCATAACCGCGCCGCCCCTGATGATCGATCATACCATCAATGAACTCATGCGCTTCGGCAGCCTTCGAGGCGGCAATGATCTCGGCTTCACTCGCGTCAGGGCGGCCATAGCCGATGTTGTCGCGCGCGCTGCGGTTAAACATCGCCGTTTCCTGCGTGACCATCCCGATCTGACGGCGCAAGGATTCTTGGCTGACCGCCCGCACGTCCTGCCCATCGACCAAAACCCGACCCTGTTCGGTATCATAAAGCCGCAACAACAGCGCCACGAGGCTGGATTTCCCTGCCCCCGAGGCCCCAACAATCCCCAGTTTTTCCCCCGCCCGGATCGTCAGATCAATATCAGCCACCCCGCCGCGCTGGCGACCATAAGCAAAAGTCACACCTTCAAACCGGATCTCACCCTTGACGCGCGAAAGCTCCAGCGCGCCTGGCGCATCGGCAAGGCTGTGCGCCACGGCCAGCGTTTGCATCCCGTCCTCCACCTCACCAACCGAAGTGTAGATGGTCATCAGCGTAAAGCTGACCCAGCCGGTCATCTGGGCAATCCGCATCGAAATCGCCCCTGCCGCCGCGATGCTGCCCGGCGTCGCCAGCCCGTCTTGCCACAACAAAATGGTGCCACCGATCAGGATCACCGGTAGAATCCCCGCAAGCGTCATCAGCGCCAGCCGGAACCACGCGGCAATGACACCGTATTCCAGCGACCGGTCGCGAAACACCTCCATCGCCTTCAGCGCAACACGGTCCTCAAACGCGGCATGGGCGAAAAGCTTGACCGTCTTGATGTTGGTGATGGTGTCCACCACCTGCCCCGTCACCATCGCCCGGCTGCTGGCGCGTGCTGCCGAATTGGCGCGCACCATCGGGATGAAGACCTTGATCAGGAACAGATACGCCAAAAGCCAGATCGCCAGCGCCAAGCCAATCCGGAGATCGACCGAAAACAGATAAACCACCGACGCCACCACCGAGGCCAAGGCAAAGGCCACGGTGTTGATCATTTCGGTCGTGACATCCGTCACTGCCCGCGCCGCTTGCATTTGCTTTTGCGCAATCCGACCGGCGAAATCATTGTCAAAAAACGTCAGCGCTTGGCCCAACGTCCAGCGGTGCAACCGGCTTAGCACGAGGGGCAACAGGTTTGGCCCCAGCGTGATCTGCACCGAGGCCGATGAAATCGCATAACTCACCGGTCGCAAGATCAGGTAAAACACCATCGACCACAGCAAAAGATCGAAATGATCGGTGAAGAAGGTCGCCGGATTGCCGCCCACGGCCGCATCAATCACCCAGCCCAGGACCAAGGCCGAAACAACCTCGGTCACCCCGGCCAAAGACGACAGAAAGGCTGAAAACCAAAGCTGCGCCCAAGACCCCTGCAGCGCCCAGTTAAAGAACGCACCCAAGGTCTGCGGTGGAGCCGATTTGGCTGGACGGAAGGCGTCAATCCACTCGCCCATGCGCAACAAACTCATCCCTCGTCCTCCAGCCCAATAAACCCACCCGATTGCCGGGCCCAGAACCGGGCATATAGCCCGCCCTTGGCCAAAAGCGCGGCATGGCTGCCTTCTTCGGCGATACGCCCATCTTCCAAGACCACGATGCGGTCCATCGCGGCAATGGTAGACAAACGGTGCGCAATCGCGATCACCGTCTTGCCCGCCATCACGCCATAAAGCGCGTCCTGAATCGCCGCCTCTGCCTCGGAATCCAAGGCACTCGTCGCCTCATCCAAGATCAGGATCGGTGCGTCCTTCAAGATCACCCGCGCCAGTGTCACCCGCTGACGCTGCCCACCCGAAAGCTTCACCCCCCGCTCGCCCACATGGGCGTCATAGCCGGTGCGGCCCTGCGGATCTTCCAGCGTTAGGATGAACTCATGCGCTTCGGCCTGCTTGGCCGCAGCAATCATCTGATCCTCGCTCGCCTCGGGGCGACCATAAAGAATGTTGTCGCGCACCGAGCGGTGCAACAAGCTGCTGTCTTGGCTCACCATACCGATATGGGCGCGCAAACTGTCTTGGGTCACGCGCGCAATATCCTGCCCGTCAATCGCAATGCGCCCCGATTCCGTGTCGTAGAAGCGTAGCATAAGCTTGACCAAGGTCGACTTGCCCGCCCCGGACCGGCCCACGATGCCGATCTTCTCGCCTGGGCGGATCATCAGAGACAGGTTCTGCAACCCACCCGAGCCGCGACCGTAATGGTGGCTGATGCCATCAATCTCAATCAGACCGTCTCGAAACGCCAAGGGCTTGGCACCCGGCGCATCGACCAGCCCGATCGGATGGGCAATCGTCTCCATCCCCTCTTGCACCACGCCCAAAGCCTGCACGAGCGAGGTAAAGGCCCACATGATCCAATAGGTCATGTTGTTCAGCCGCAAGACAAGCGCGGTTGCCGCCGCCATAGTGCCCACTGTGGCGGCACCTTGCACCCACAGCAAAATCGCCCAGCCTGTCACCGCCACGATCAAACCGCCGTTCAAGGTGGTCAGCGTCAGATCCATCTTGGTGATGATCCGCATCTCTTGCTTGAAGGTCTCGCGGGCGTGTTCGATGCTTTCCTTGGCATAGGCCATTTCGCTGTCATTCCGAGCAAAGAGCTTGACCGAATGAATGTTCGTATAGGCATCCACCACCCGCCCTGTCACCGCCGATCGCGCATCCGAACTGGCCTTGGACGCAGGCCCGGCGCGCCGTACGGTCCAGCGCACAAGCGCCATGTAAAGTACGAACCACACCACCAAAGGCAGCAACAGCCGCGGGTCGGCATCGGCCAGCATGATCCCGGCGCCAACCACGGTGACACTGGCAAAGGCCACCGCGTCAAAGGTCTGAAAGACCGCATCGCCAGCGGCGGGAGGCGTCTGCATGATCCGGTTGGCGATGCGCCCGGCAAAATCGGATTCAAACCAGCCAACAGGCTGGCGGATCACATGGGCGTGGGCGCGCCAGCGGATCATGGTGCCAAAATTCGGCAAGATGGTGTTGTGCAAAAGCGCAATATTGCCCACCAGCAGCAAAGGCCGCAGGATCAACACCGCCAGCGCCACGCCAATCAACTCAGCGCCATGCGCGGCCCAAAATCCGGCCGGACCCGCGCTCGCCAATTGGTCCACCAGCCGCCCGACATACCAAATCAACGCCACATCGGCAAAAGCCGCCAGCACCGAAAGCACAGCCGTCGCCGCAAACACCTTGCGAAAGGGGCGGATGTAGTCAGCCAGAAACGGCCACAGCTTGTGCGGTGGCGTGTCGGTTTGCGGATAGGGGGCGTAGGGGTCAACCAACCCCTCAAAGAACTTGAACATGGCTTTCCTGCTCTGCTGCGCACAGATAGCGCGGTTTAAGCCGAGGTGCCACCTCCTTGAGCACGTTGTGTGCGCGTCGGAAGAACGCCGCGAGGCGTGCAGGAACAGCTCGACGAGCGCGCGCGTTAGGCCAGAAAATCGGCGCGCGTCAGGCGCAAGTCGCTGGCCAACCAGCGTGCTTCGATCTCTTTCAATCGCGCACCCAACTTAGCACCCTGCAATCCGGGCATCAGATCGGCTGCCGTCACGGGCATCACGCTGCCAGCCCCCCGCGCCACGTCAGTTTGCCAGTCGGGTGGCATGGAGCTTTCCAAAAGCGCCGCCCGCACCAGTACAGCATCGCGCGCGCCCTCAGCCCCCAGTTTCCAACCCAGCGCCGCAGGCGACCAGCCATGCCCCACCGCATCGCGCAAAGCATCCAAAACCGCAGCATCGGCGCGCGACAAGCGCAACCGCTCCTCCACCTCTTGCCCGCCCAAAGCCGCCAACCGCCGCTGCCAGCGTGGAGACAGGTCGCCCTCCAGATGTACCAAGGGCGCCAAAGCCCGCGTATCAGACCCCGGCAAGACACGCGCCAAAACCCCCGCCTGCGCCATGGCCGCCACGGCGGGGGCCGGGTCGGATGCGGCCAAAAGCTTGCGCATTTCCGCCCCGACGCGTTCGCGCGACAGGCCATCGACCCCCTCGGCCAATTCCGCACAGGCGGCCAGCGCCTCGGCGTCCATGCCTTGATCGGGGTCACCGTAATGGGCGTGAAACCGAAAGAACCGCAAGATCCGCAGATAGTCCTCGCGGATACGCTGATACGCATCGCCCACGAACCGCAACCGACGCGCCAGAAGGTCCGGCATCCCCCCCAACGGGTCAATCACATCGCCCCGCGCATCGGCATAAAGCGCGTTCATGGTGAAATCGCGCCGCGCGGCATCCTCGGCAACATCATGCGCAAAGGCCACCACCGCCCGGCGCCCATCGGTTTCCACATCCCGCCGAAAGGTCGTCACTTCATGCGCAACGCCGCCCGCGATCACCGTCACCGTCCCATGCTCGATCCCCGTTGGCACCACGCGCAGGCCCGCCGCTTCGGCCAATCGCGTTACGGTTTCAGGCCGAGCATCGGTGGCAATGTCGACATCGGCCACCGCAACGCCCAAAAGCGCATTGCGCACACAGCCGCCCACGAACAACGCCCGATGCCCCGCCGCTTCCAGGGCCCCGCACAGGGCCTGCGTTCCCGGATGCTTCAGCCAATCCCCCGAGACCCTCATCGCGCCACCCGCTCGGCAAGCCCGCGCAAGATGCGCGCCGTCGCACCCCAGATGTAATAGGGACCGTAAGGCACCGCATAATAGCGTCGCCATTCGCCGCGCCAGCGCCGCCGCTCAATCACATAGGACTTGGGGTCCAGCACATGCGCCAAGGGCACGGTAAAGACCTCATCCACCTCTCCCGCCTCGGGGATGGGGCAGAAATCAGTGGTGATCCGGCCAAGGATCGGCGTCACCATGAACCCGGTCACGGTTTCATGCGTGGGCAACCGACCCCAGATCTCGACCAGATTCTCGGGCAACCCCACCTCCTCGCGCGATTCCCGCAAGGCCGCCGCTTCAAGACTGGCGTCTGTCGCATCCAGCTTGCCACCCGGAAAGGCAATCTGCCCCGGATGATGCTTGAGCCGTGATGAGCGCTTGGTCAAAAGCAACCGATCGCCCCAGACAGCCACCAGCACCGCCGCGGGCCGCAACACGCGGCCAGGCGGCAGCTGAATCGCCGGGTTCAAGTCAAAATCAGACGAGGCGCCAGCGGGACGCAAAAGCGCATCACGCAGGCGCGCCGCATCAGGCATTCTTGCCCTCAAACCCCAGAGTCTTTGGGTCCAACTCGTAATGCGCGCTGCAGAACTGGCAATCGGCAGTCACCACACCCGCCTCGGTCGTCATGTGCTTAATGTCTTTCTGGCTGTAGATCGACATCGCCTGGCGCACCTTGTCTTCCGAGCAAGAGCAGCCAAACTGCACGGGCTGGGCGTCAAAGACGCGCGGGTCCTCTTCGTGGAAAAGCCGCACCAAAAGCTCGGTCGGTGAGACCGACGGCCCGATCAACTCCAACTCTTCCACCGTTTCCAAAAGCGCATTGGCCCGGTTCCAGTTTTCGCTGTCATCGCCGGCCAGAATGTCGATGTGGCTCAGAAGCCCGCCCTCGCCCGACCCGGCCTCGGCGGCCACAGGGCGATTGCCACCAATCGACGGCATATGCTGCAGCATCACGCCCCCCGCGCGCCAATGCAGCGCATCGCCTGGCACCTGACTTTTGCCAAAGGTCAGCACAAAACGGCTGGGCAGCTGTTCGGACTGGGCGAAATATGTCTCAGCACAAGACGCCAGCGAGCCGCCTGCGATAGGGGTGAAACCCTGATAGGGCACCATGCCTTCGCCCTGATCTATCATCACGGCAAAATACCCTTCGCCGATCTGGCTGAAGGGAGCGGCGTCATGATCCAGCCGGTCAGCATCATAGCTGGCATAGGCGCGGATGCGCGCGGGTTCTCCCTCCTCTGCGGGGCCATAGTAGTCGGTGGCAATCAGCCGCGCCGCGCCCTTGCCGCGCACCTGCAACGAAAGCTTCCAACGCAGTTTCACCGATTGGCCAATCAGCGCTGTCAACAGCGCCATCTCGGCAACCAGCGCCTCGATCACCGGCGGATAGCTGTGCTGCTTGAGCACCTGATCCAGAACACCGTCCAAACGGGCGACACGGCCACGCACATCGGCGCGGTCAAGCTGAAAGGGAAGGACGGTGTCGTCCCAGGTGATGGTCTGCGCGGTCATATGGGGTTTCCTAAGTCTGCCGATCTTGGCATACCGCGCCTATATAGTCAGGGCAACCGTCGCACCAAGGGGGCATCATGATCAGACGCTACGGCGAGCCGGTAAAGGCGGGGCAGATTTACCGCCGTCGTCCCGGGGTCTATGCCATCTTGATGCGTGGCGATGACATCCTGCTGACCCATCAGGCCGAACCGGACAACGAATTCCAACTTCCCGGTGGTGGCATCGATCCGGGCGAACACCCGCTGCCCGCCCTGCACCGTGAAGTGATGGAGGAAACCGGCTGGCGCATCACCGGTGCGCGCAGGTTTGGTGCCTTCCGCCGCTTTTGCTATATGCCCGACTATGACCGCTGGGCAGAAAAGATCTGTACGATCTATATCGCCCAGCCGACGCTGCGGCTTGGCCCACCCACCGAAAAAGGCCATTCCGCCCATTGGATGCCCGCGCTGCAAGCTCTTGATCTTCTGGGCAATGACGGGGACCGCGCGCTTTTGGCACAGGCACTTGCCAGCCGCACTGTTTAGCGGCTTTGGCCGGTTCAGGCCCCCAGATAGTCAAAGATCAAGGCCGAGACATCATCTGGAAACTCATGGCCCCCAGCGTGTTTCGACAAATCCCAAACCAGCGCCTCCAAAAGGTCAGCGCTCGGTAGTGTGGCGTTGGCGGCCAGCAGGGCCGTCAAACCCTCCCCCCCAAGATCACGGCCATCAGGGTCTGGGCATTCTGTCATCCCGTCCGAGATCAGGATCAGCCGATCACCCGGCTGCAATCTGCCCGTCACCTGCCCATGGCTGGCCCCTTCGAACAGCCCAATCGGCATGCCCCCATCGCCCATCACATCCACCCGGCCATTGCGGCGCAGCACCAAAGGGTGCGGATGCCCGGCTTGCGTCAATGCAAAAGCCCCGTTGGCCATGTTCACCTCGGCATAGGCCAAGGTAAAATACTGATCGACTTGCAGATCTTCGATCATCAGACGATTCAACCGCTCGGCCACTAGGGCCGGCGGATAGGCATCGCGCCGCCCCTGCGGCCCCAGTTTCAACGCGATGTTCTGATCGGGTGATCCGCCAGACAACAAGCCCGCCAACCGCGCCGTCATCATGGCCGAGGCCACCCCGTGTCCCGACACATCCACGGCAAACAGCCCCAGTCGGTGCGAATCGATCACGAAACTGCCCACCAGATCGCCCCCGACATGACCCGAGGGCTTCAAAAGCAAGGACACCGTCCCCGCCCCGTAGTCGCGGAACCGGTCGCGCACCAACCCATCTTGCAGCTTGCGCGCCTCAATCAGATCGCGGTCCAGCGAATCATAAAGCTTTTGCAGTTCATCCAGCGTGGTGCCGATCAGCCGGTTTTTCTGCACCAACTCACGCTGCATGCCCAAAATCCGCTCCCCGGCCCGCAGCCGGGCGCGAAGCTCGGTCAGGCTGACGGGTTTTGACAAGAAATCATCCGCCCCAACTTCCAGCCCATCGGCCACTTCGGCCTTTTCCGACTTTGAGGTTAGCAAAATGAAATACCCATAGCCCTCACGTGGCAAACTTTTGAATTCTCGACAAAACTCAAGGCCGGTCATCCCCGGCATCATCCAATCCGACACCACCATCTCAAACGTCATCGCCTGGCACGCCCGCAGTGCCTCTTCCCCACTTGCGGCCTCAATCACCCGGTAGCCCCAACGCTGCAGTTGCAACGCCAGAACCCGGCGCTGCGCGGCGCTGTCATCAACAACCAACACCGGCAAGGGCCCTGACAGTCCCAAACTGGCGTGGGCCGCAACGGCCCTGTCCCCTGTCACACCCGAAACCACTGGCTACCCCCATAGGCCGACACCCCACGTCAGCCCGCTCTGTTTGCGCCAGATGCCTTAAGACAAAGTGAAATCTAAAATCCTTCGCAGCTTGCGGCGGCGCCTAACCCTTCCTTAAGGCCGAGGGTGCAAGACTGGCTCTGGGATCACTGCAAGGGGGGGGCCTGATGATCGACTGGGGTCGCGTGGCCGAACTTAAAGATGAGGTTGGGGCCGAGAACTTTTCCGAAGTTGTCGCCCTCTTTCTTGAAGAGGCAGACGAGGCAACGCAACGCCCGATTGCGCCGGATGATGCCAGATCTCTGGAATCCCTGCTGCATTTCCTAAAAGGCTCGGCCTTGAACCTTGGGCTCACAGATCTCGCCATCCTGTGCCAAACGGGTGAACGGCTTGCCGCGCAGGGCGACACATCGATCGATTTGAATCAGATTAGGGCGGTCTATTCCGCCTCGAAGGCGGCCTTCAGCGCCGGGCTTGATGGCTTGGGCATCAGCGCCGCCTGACCCCCCTTGCGCCCGGCGCTTGTGGCGCTATGTTTTCCCTTACCTCGGGGTGCCTGAAAGGGCTGAGATGCAGCGATGCGGACCCGTTGAACCTGAACCGGATCATACCGGCGGAGGGAAGGTGCATGGAAAACCTCCATCCCGACCTGTCCCGTCGCAATTGGAGGAAGCTATGAGAATCATCCCCCTTTCTGCGGCTTTTGCGTGCTTTGCCAGCTTGGCAGCCGCCGAAACCCCAGTGCTTGACGTTTACACCTATGACAGCTTTGCCTCGGAATGGGGCCCCGGCCCAGCCATTGAAAAGGGCTTTGAGGAAAGCTGCGCCTGCGATCTGCGCTTTGTGACCGCAGGAGATGGCGCGGCGCTTTTGGCGCGGCTGCAATTGGAAGGTGCGGCCACGGCCGCCGATGTGGTCGTTGGACTTGATACCAACATCACCGCACAGGCTGCAGCCACCGGGCTTTTTGTCGCCCATGGGCAGCCGGCTGTCACCGGCCTGCCGACCCCCTTTCAGGACGCGAATTTCCTGCCCTTTGACTGGGGCTGGTTTGCCTTTGTGCACAACAAGTCGCTTTCTAACCCTCCGAAATCCTTTGAAGAACTGGCCGCGTCTGACCTGAAGATCGTTATTCAGGACCCGCGCTCCTCCACCCCAGGTCTGGGTCTGGTTATGTGGGTCAAGGCCGCTTATGGCGACCGCTCGGCAGAGATCTGGGCGGGTCTGAAAAACAATATCGTCACCGTTCCCCCGGGCTGGTCCGAAGCTTACGGTCTCTTCCTTGAGGGTGAGGCGGATATGGTGCTGTCCTACACAACCTCGCCCGCCTATCATCTGATCGCCGAAAGCGATGATACGAAGACCGCCGCCGCCTTCGACGAAGGCCATTACATGCAGATCGAAGTGGCAGGCAAACTTGCCGCCAGCGACCAGCCCGCGCTGGCCGATGCCTTCCTCGCCTATCTGACCAGCGAGGCAGCACAAGCCGTGATCCCGACGACCAACTGGATGTATCCGGCCAATCCCTTGGCAGCGGGCCTGCCGCAAGGGTTTGAAACACTGATCCAGCCGGCCAAGTCGCTTTTGCTGTCACAAGAGGAGGCTGGCGCGCTGCGCGATGCAGCCGTCGCGGAATGGCAAGCCGCGCTGGCCCAGTAACGGCCCGTGCAACGGCCGCCCTTCTGGGGCTGTCCGTTGCCGCGCTGACCCTTGGCAGCGCCGCGCTGACAGCGAGCCATGCGGCAGATTGGTCGCTTGGCCCCGCCGATGGCGCGGCGCTGCGCTTTACGCTTTTGCAAGCCGCGCTCTCGGCGCTGGTCTCATGCCTTTTGGCCATTCCACTGGCGCGCCCCTTGGCGCGCCGCCGCTTTGCCGGACGGGTGCTGTTGATTCGGCTCCTCGCTGCCCCCTTCCTCTTGCCGGTGGTGGTCGCCATTCTGGGCCTTTTGGCGGTCTTTGGCCGTGCCGGGCCGATCAATGCAGCCTTAACCAGCCTTGGTTTGCCCCACCTGTCGATCTTTGGCCTACATGGCGTGGTTCTGGCCCATGTCTTTCTCAACCTGCCTCTCGCCACCCGCATGATCCTGCAAGGCTGGCAGGCAATCCCGGCCGAGCGCTTCCGCCTAGCTGAGGCTTTGGGCATGCCCCCCTCGGCCCAGTTCCGCCACCTCGAGGCCCCCATGCTGCGCGGCGTTCTGCCCGGTGCACTGGCCACGATCTTTCTTCTGTGCCTGACAAGCTTTGCCGTCGCGCTTACTCTTGGTGGTGGCCCCCGCGCTTCAACAATCGAGTTATCGATCTATCAGGCCCTACGGTTTGAGTTTGATCTTGGCCGCGCAGCCCTTTTGGCCGCCCTGCAATTCGCCCTGTGCGCAGCGGTCACACTGGCCACCCTGCGGCTGACCACAGCGGCAGTGTTTGGCCCGGGGCTGGGGCGACCGCTTCATATCCCTGCGCCACAGGGGTGGCGGCGCGGGATCGATGCCGTGGTCATCCTCGTGGCGACAGCTTTTCTTCTTGGCCCACTTATCGGCGTCACCCTTCGCGGCCTGCCCGGATTGGCTGAACTGCCGGCGGGCGTCTGGCCCGCTCTGGCCCGGTCTTTAGCTGTGGCCATTGGTTCGGCCGTATTGGCCAGCACCATCGCCCTGACTTTGGCGCTTGCTGTCGCGCGCGGCCAAGGCTGGCTGGAACTGACCGCGATGCTGCCGCTTTCGGCCTCGGGTCTGGTGATCGGGACCGGGCTTTTCTTGGCCGTGCACCCTAGCATCCAGCCCGAAACCCTTGCCCTTCCGGTGACTTTGACTGTCAATGCTGCCATGGCCTTGCCTTATCTCTTTAGGCTTTTGCTACCGGAAAGCCGCGCGCTTTTGGCCGATTATGGGCAGCTGTCCGACAGTCTGGGCCTTTCGGGTCTGGCCCGCCTTCGCCTCATCACCCTGCCGCGCCTTGCCCGGCCCTTGGGCTTTGGCACCGGCCTGGCTGCCGCCCTGTCGATGGGGGATCTGGGCGTCATCGCGCTTTTTGCTTCAGAACGCAGCGAAACCTTGCCGCTTTTGATACAACGCCTGATGGGCGCCTACCGGATGGAGGCGGCCGCTGGTGCAGCCCTTATTTTGGTCAGCGCCAGCTTTGCCCTGTTCTGGGCCTTTGACAGATGGGGAACCTCACGTGCTGCGGCTTGAACACCTTGATATCCGGCAAGAGGGCTTTCACCTGACCGCTGACTGGCAGGTACCCAAGGGTGCCAAAGTGGCCGTCATCGGCCCCTCTGGGGCGGGCAAATCTACGCTTCTCATGGCCCTCGCAGGCTTTGTTGCCCATACAGGGCGCATCACATGGGAGGGGGAGGATCTTGCGGCGCTGTCGCCCGGTGAGCGTCCGCTGTCGATCTTGTTTCAGGACCAAAACCTCTTTCCGCACCTAAGCCTTGCACAAAACCTTGGGCTTGGCATCTCACCCCGCCTGCAGCTGACCGCGAAGGATCATGCGCGCATCGAGGCCACGCTTGCGCGGGTCGGCCTTGGCGCCATGGGCAGCCGCAAACCCGCGCAACTGTCGGGCGGCCAGCTGGGTCGCGCGGCTCTGGCCCGCGCGCTGCTCCGCGCCCGGCCGATCCTTTTGCTGGATGAACCCTTTGCCGCCCTCGGCCCCGCGCTCAAGGTGGAAATGCTGGATCTGGTCACCGAAACCGCCGATGAAACAGGAGCGACTGTGCTGATGGTCACCCATGACCCCGCTGATGCCCGCCGCTTTGCTGACCTAACTGTGCTTGTGGCAGATGGCGTAGCCGCCGCCCCGGTGCCCACCGCCGCGCTCTTTGCAAACCCACCTTCGGCGCTGCGCGATTACCTCGGGACCTAAAGCAAAACCCCCGCCACAAAGGGCGGGGGTTTCAGCGTCTCATACAAATCTCAGACGTCTCAGGCGTGCTTCTTGCCTTTGACACCGGCCCAAAGCCGCTTGTTCGTCAGGTACAACAGCGAGGTGAGCAGCACGAGGAAGATCACGGCGACAAAGCCGGTCTGCTTGCGTGCCATCATATGCGGCTCGGCGGCCCACATTAGGAACGCAGCCACGTCCTCAGACATCTGCGACAAGGTGGCAGGCGTGCCATCGGCATAGGTCACCTGATCATCCGACATGGGCGGCGGCATCGAAATCCAGCCGCCCGCAAAGGCGTGGTTTTCATAGAAGGTGGTGCCCGCCTCTTCCTTTTCCTCACCGGTATAGCCGGTCAGAATCGAATAGATGTGCTCAGCCCCGCCCATGCCGCGGAACAACTGGTTCATACCTGTGCCATAAGGACCGCTGAACCCAGCCCGTGCCTTTGCCATCAAAGAAAGGTCAGGCGCACCCGCCCCGGTGTTGGCCGGGAAGTTGTCGCTGTCCTTGGCTTCACGCTCTTCACCGGTTTCTTTGTCGATCACGCTGAAGTTCTTGGCATAGGCACGAACCTGATCGGTCGGCAGATGCGGGCCGCCCTCATCCGCAAGGGTGCGGATTGGGACGTATTTCAGGCCGTGACAACCCGAGCAGACCTCGGTGAACACCTGAAGGCCGCGCTGCAACTGCAGCTGGTCAAAGGTGCCGAAGGGGCCTTCAAAGCTGAAGTCGATATCCTCGGTATGGGCTGCCCCACCAGCGGCAATGGCCGCGCCCGTGGACAGGACCAGTGCAGAGACGGCGCTGATTGCGATTTTTCGAAACATCTTGGTCAGTTCCTTTCCGTCACTCACTCGGCCGCGCCGGGATAGTGGGCGTTGAAATCTTCCTCGATCGTCGCCGGGATCGGCAGCGGCTTTTCAAGCACACCCAGAAGCGGCAGGATCACGAGGAAATAGGCGAACCAGTAGGCCGAGGCGATCAATGAGATCGTGGCATACGGCTCTTCGGCCGGCATGGCGCCAACCCACATAAGCACAATAAAGTCGATGACCAACAGCCAGAACCACGCCTTGAACTTGGGCCGATACTTGCCCGAGCGCACCGAAGAAGTGTCCAACCATGGCACAATCGCCATGACGGCAATCGCACCAAACATCGCCAGAACGCCGAAGAACTTGGCGTCGACGATACCGAAGGTCAGCCATTCGACCGCGATCACCACCCAGACATCTGCGGTAAAGGCACGCAGAATTGCATAGAACGGCAGGAAGTACCATTCTGGGACAATATGCGCAGGCGTCGCCAATGGGTTTGCCTGGATGTAGTTGTCGGGGTGACCCAGATAGTTGGGCATAAATCCAACGACGGCGAAGAAGATCACGAGGATCAGCGCCAGCGCGAACAGGTCCTTGATCACATAGTAAGGCCAGAACGGCACGGTATCTTTCTGCGCTTCTTCCTTTGACCCGCGGCGCACATCAACACCCGTGGGGTTGTTGTTACCGGTGGTATGGAATGCCCAGATGTGAACGGCCACCAAAGCGGCAATCACGAAGGGCAAGAGGTAGTGCAGCGAGAAGAAGCGGTTCAGCGTGGCATTGTCCACCGCCGGTCCGCCCAACAGCCATTCCTGAATGGTCGGGCCAACGCCGGGGATCGCACCGAACAGGCCGGTGATCACCGTGGCGCCCCAGAACGACATTTGGCCCCAAGGCAGAACATAGCCCATGAAGGCTGTCGCCATCATCAGCAGGTAAATCACCATGCCGACGATCCACGTCACCTCACGCGGGGCTTTGTAGCTGCCATAGTAGAGGCCACGGAAGATGTGGAGGTACACAGCAAAGAAGAACAGCGACGCGCCATTCATATGCAGATAGCGGATCATGTGCCCGCCATTCACGTTACGCATGATGTGTTCGATCGAGGCAAAAGCCATGTCGACATGCGGGGTGTAATGCATAACCAGCACGATGCCGGTGATGATTTGCAGCGCCAGGCAGAACGCCAGAACAATGCCCCAGATCCACATCCAGTTCAGGTTCTTTGGCGTCGGGATCATCAAGGTGTCATAGGCCAGGCCGACAATCGGCAGGCGCTTGTGCAGCCAGGTCTGAAAGCCCGGCTTGGGTTCATAATGGTCGTGCGGAATTCCGGCCATTTGGTGTGCTCCTTAGCCCAGCTTGATTGTGGATTCGTCTTCGAAAGCGGCAACCGGAACGTTCAGGTTGCGCGGGGCTGGCCCTTTGCGGATCCGGCCAGCGGTGTCGTAGTGCGACCCGTGGCAGGGGCAGAACCAGCCGCCAAATTCGCCGGCACCGTCACCAATCGGCACGCAACCCAGATGGGTGCAAACGCCAATCATCACCAGCCATTCGCCTGCTTCGTCGAGCGTGCGGTTTGCGTCGCTCGCATCAGACTCGGGCTTGTTGGCGTTTTCCGACCGGGCATCCACCAGATCTTCCAGCGCCACGGCGCGGGCGGCCTCAATTTCTTCGGGGCTGCGGCGGCGGATGAACACCGGCTTGCCGCGCCACTTGACGGTCAGTTGGGTGCCTACCTCGACACCCGAGACATCGACGAAAATCGACGCCAAGGCGCGGGTATCAGCCGAGGGGTTCATCTGATTGACCAGCGGCCAGACCGCTGCGCCAGTGGCAACAGCGCCGGCCCCGGCGGTTGCGTAATACAGGAAATCCCTGCGGGTGCCTGCGTCATTCTCTGCGTGGGACACGAGATCTTCTCCCTTCCAAGGCCGCCGGGCGCGACCCATATACCGATGCGGCCGCAGTTTCCCGCAGCCTTGCCGGGCGGGTTGTAGACAAGGATTTTTGCGCCGTCCAGCGGTCAAAGGAGCGCAGGGGGGGCAGTTTTTCGCTTTTGTTGCCCGGCAGGGCTTGCAAAGCGGCCCGCCCTGCCCAATGGCCGCTTAGGCTGGACGCGTCAAAACCATGGATGGACGCGCAGAAAACGCCTGCTCCCAAGCCGCCAGCCTTTGTCGATCCTGCCGCCAATCCCGATCGGCATGCCGAAAATCCAGATAGCCTAAGGCCACCGCAACCGCGACATGCGCCATGGTCAAACGGCCCTCCAAAATCACCATCCCGCGCGCCTCAATCGCATCCAGCGCCCGCGCAACTTTGGCCCATTGGCCTTCAACCCAAGGGGCAAAGCGCAACGCCTCGGGCCGAAGACGCGCCTCATAGACCATCAAAAGCGCCGCTTCGAGCATGCCATCCGCCGTCGCCTCAAGCGTCAGAACCGGCCAAAGCTCTGATCCTTCAGGGTAAAGCTTTGCACCCGACAGATCGTCCAAATAGCGACAGATCACCCGGCTGTCATAGATCGCCGCAGCGCCATCTTCGGGGATCAGCGCAGGGATCTTGCCCAAGGGGTTCTGATCCAAGGGCATAGAGCCCGGGTCCAGTGGGCTGCCTGCGACCGTCTCAACCTTTACCCGGTCCGCCAGACCCGATTCGTGAATCAACACCATGACCTTACGACCAAAGGGCGTCGTCGGAGACGTAAAGAGCTGCATGTTATCCTCGCGCGTGATTTGCCATGAAGACAATCCCGGCGGGGCGGCCCCGTCAAGCCGAGTTGCGTGGCGGTTCAAATTCGCAGTCCTTAGCTTCGGTCTCTTTAGCTACCGCGCCTTCAGTTGCGGGACCTTCGATCATTCGGCGCAAATGGTCGGCCAGAACTTCGACATTGCCGGGATGCAGGATCGACAGATGCGTACCGGGCAGATCATGCATCTTCAGCCCCCCACGCGCGACAGAGGCCCACCCAAGCCCTGTTGCAATCGCCTTTGGGCTATCCCAGAAACTGTGATCGGCGCGAAACACCGTGAGCGGGCCGTCATAGGGTTTGGGCTGATAAAACTCCACCGCGCAGACATTGGCGGCAATCAGATTGTGGGCGTTCACCTGATCCGGCGCGGACCGTAACGCCTCGCGTCTCTCGCGGTAGCGGTCCAGACGGTTCTTCAATACCCGGCCAAAATGGCCCACCCCATGCAGACGAACCTGATGCGCATGCGCCCGCAGCTTGGCCATCCCCTCCAGCGCCGGACGACCATCCGGACCCATCGCATCCAGCACCGCCAAGACCCGTACCTCACGCCCTGCGGCATGCAACAGCTGCGCCAGTTCATAAGCGAAATAAGCCGCCATCGACACAGCGCCAAGCCCGACGGGACCCGTTGGAAAATAGGTCTGGATCTCATCAAAGTAGATCCGCGCTGTGCGCTCGACGTTGATGTCATCCAGATTGCGCGGCATGCCGACCGACAGGCCGAACACCGGCTGATCCGGGCCCAGCGCCGCAGCCAACGGGCGGAACAGATCCTCGTTTCGGCCCAGCACATGAATGGCAAAGAACGGCGGCCTGGATCCCTCGGGCTGGATCGCAATTGTATAACGCGGTGCGGTCATCCCGCTTTGAAGCATCTCGGCCAAGGCCGCCGCGCTGCCATGATGATGCAGGTTTGCCGTCAACAAGGCATGTCCGGTGCGCTGCTCGATCAAGCTGACGAGCCGCAGCGCCAAAAGGGAATCTCCCCCCAAATCGCTGAAGGATGCATCCGGTGGCACGTGGGCACGCTCCAGCACCTCAGCCATGCAGGCCGCAATCACCCGCGCCAGCGGGTCAACAATTCTGCCGTCCACGGCCGCTTCCCGAGCGATTTCAGTCGGCGGCACGGGCAGGGCGCGGCTGTCGATCTTGCCGTTCACCCCAACCGGAAGGCTTTCAACGCAGATCATTTGCGGCACCATTGCGCGCGGCAGCTTGCGCCCGGTCACATTGGCGATGTCGTCAGACGACAGACCGGGATCAGCCACCACCCAGGCCACCAACTTCGGAGCAGGTTCCTGCAATAAGGCCACATGAACCTGGCGCACGCCCGGCAGGGCGGCCACCTGCCGCTCCACCTGATGCAGATCGATGCGTTGGCCGCGCAGTTTGATCTGGCGGTCACGGCGGCCCAGAAACTCCAACTGCCCATCCGCCCGCCACCGGGCCTGATCCCCAGTGCCGTAGATCTGCCCACCCGCCTGCCATGGGTCAGGCTGAAACGCCGCCTGCGCCTTGGTCAAATCACCTAGATAGCCGCCTGTCACCGCAGCCCCGCCGATCCACAACATCCCTGTGCCGCCCATCGGGGTCAGACTGCCGTCACAGGCACGCAGCACCACATGGGCATGGGCCAGTGGCCGCCCAATCGGCACCTCTGCAAGATCGTCTGGCAAGGGCTGTCCGGGCAGCACCGCAAAGGCTGTGGCGGTGATCGTGGTCTCGGTTGGGCCATAGCCGTTGATCCAAACGACATCGGGCGCAATCTCGCGCCAGCGGCGCAGCGCTTGGGGGTTAATCCGCTCACTCCCTGCGATGACCAACCGCAATGCAGGTGCAAACCGCGCGCCGGTCTGAGCCATCTCCTCAACCAGCACATGCCAAAAACTCGCTGGCAGATTGGCCACGGTAATTGCCTCACAGCTGACAAACGCGACAAAGGCGCGAACCGATTCCGCCGCAGCCTCATCGCGCACCACCAGCGTTGCCCCTGCCAGAAGCGTTGGGAAAATCTCTTCCAACACAACATCAAAGCCCAGCCCAGCGAACTGCAAGACACGGTCCGACGGTTGCAGCCCAAAGGCCGCAATCGCCGCTGATGCATGCGCTGACAGCGCACCGCACAGCCCCTTTACCCCTTTGGGTTCGCCTGTAGACCCCGAGGTGAACAACACATAGGCAAGCCGATCCGGGTTTGGAGCCGGACGGTCCGGCGGCGTCTCGTGCTGCTCTGCCACGTTCGGGGCCAGCACCACAGCCGCCCCAAGTGCATCGGTGCCGTCGCTCACCAGAACCTTGGCACCGGCTTGGGCCACCAGACCCACCAACCAACTCTCCGGCAGATTGGGATCTAGGGGCAGAAAGGCAGCGCCCAGCTTCAGCACCGCCAAAAGCGCGGCCACATGATCCGCTCCGCGCGGCAACCTCACCGCCACCACGTCGCCCGGCACAACGCCAGCAGATTGCAACCGAGCGGCGAGGGCGTTCGCAGCCCGATCCAGCGCCAAATAGCTAACCGCCCGCCCCAAGGCAGGCTCAATCACCGCCAAAGCCTCCGGGTTCGCCACCGCCACCGACTCAAACCGGCGTGCGAGGCAAGGCGGCACGTCGGAGAGGGCGGTGTCCGGCCTGCCCAAAGCCAAAAGCGATGCAGTTTCGGCGTGGGACAGCATATCCAACTTGCCCAAAGGCGTTGCCGCATCGGCCCCGGCCATTGCCTCCAACAGCCGCACCACCTGTGCCAAAAGCGCCGCCGCCATGTCCGGCCCGATGCGCGCCGGATCATGTTCGATCACGATCTGCATTTCGGCATCATCCGCCACGGCCAAAGTGGCCGCCGACGTACCTTCCTCGACCAGACGCACTGGCCAAGTAGCCCAATCGCCCCCAAAACCGCGCATCCGCGCCTCAAGCGAGCCGTGGGCGTGCATCACGATCGTGTCGAACACCAACGCGTCACCCGACAGCCCCGCCCAGCGCCGCACCTCAGTCAGGCTGGCATGGGAATGGGGCCGCATTTCAAGCGTAAGCGCACGCAACCGCGCCAAAACATCGCCCAAACTGTCCTGCCCCTGCACCCGCAGCCGCACAGGCAAGGTGGCGATCAGACAGCCCACAGTCTGTTCTAGCCCCGGCATCAACTGACGCCCGGACTCGACCAGCCCAAAGCAAACCTGCTCTTGACCCGTCCAGCGCGCCAGAACTAAGGCCCAAGCGGCCTGAACGGCGTTCAAGGGCGTGGCACCCATGTCCCTTACCCGGCCGCGCAAGGCATCTGATCGCCCCTCGGAAAGCGAGGCCGCCTGTACCCCCATCCGGCCCGGCAGATCGCTGCCCGACTTTGCCAAAGGGGCGGCATCCGCCCCTTCTGCAAACATCCGGGCGAAAAACGCTTCGGCTGCTGCCTTCTCGGTCTGCCTCACCCCGACCGAGAACCTAGCAAAACTTTGCCCCAGATGGGAGGGCAGCGCTCGCCCACCTAAAAGGCGGCCCAACTCCTCCAGCACAATCGCCATCGAGATTCCGTCGATCAGGGCATGGTGGATCGTCCAGACCATGACCGCCCTTTCAGGGCTGAGGCGCAAAAGACTGATCCGCCAACCCGGACGTGTCTGCACGTTGACACCCGCCAGCCGATCCTGTGCCAAAAACGCCTGCAACGCAGCCATCTGACCCTCGGGCACCAGGTCGGACAGATCCTGCTCCGCTATCTCAAAATCAGGCTCGCTCAGCACCTCTTGTGCCACGCCGCCCTTCCCATCGGGCACCAGCCGCATGCGCAAGGCATCGTGCCGCGCCGCCAAGGCAAGCCAAGCGGAACGCATCGGCTCCGCCGTGAACTTTGGCAGGGTCCCTTCTACCACAATCTGCTCAAGATTGGCCCAAGGTCGTCCCGCCAGCGTGCTTTCCAAAAGCAAGCCCTGCTGCATCGCCGTCGCAGGCCCGACCCTACGATTCGTTTGCCGCGCTACGCCAGACACTGACCGATAACCCTTACCCACATTCCTGCCCAAACCGCCCTTAAGCCGAGCTTGGCCCCAATTGCCGCACATTGGCATTGAAGGCCGTCAATCCTGTGGCGCATGACGGGCGATTTCAAGACAATTGGCGACGACTCTGGCCATTCGACCTTCGCAAAACTTTGCTGGCAAGAAGCCTTCGCTTTTTCTGCCTCGCGCGCTAAATGATGCGCAAAGAGGGATACATGATGCTCAACGATCCGCTGTTTATCGTCGCCGCCATTGCCAGCATTGTCGTACTGGTCATTCTGATGATCGGTATCGGCGGTTTTGCCAAAGGGGGCGAATTCAACCGCAAACACGCCAACCGCGTAATGCGCTGGCGCATTGGCGCGCAGTTTGTGGCGGTGATCCTGATCGTGTCCTTCGCCTATATGCGCAGTCGGGGAGGCAACTGATGGTCGTTCTGTCGAAAATCTACACAAAAACCGGAGATGCGGGCGAAACTGCGCTGGGCAACGGCGCACGTGTCGCCAAACACTCCACCCGCGTATCGGCCTATGGCACCGTTGATGAAACCAACGCGACTGTGGGTCTGGCCCGCCAGCACGCAACCGGTGACATGGATGCGGCCCTTGCCCGCATCTCGAATGACCTGTTCGATCTGGGCGCCGATCTGTGTACGCCTGACATGCACATGGATGCCACCTTGTCCTATACCCCGCTGCGGATGATCTCGGGCCAAGTCGACAGGCTGGAGCGCGAGATCGACGCGATGAATGACAAGCTGAGCCCCTTGCGCAGCTTCATTTTGCCGGGTGGCAGTGCGCTTGCCGCGCATTTGCACCTGTGCCGCACCGTCTGCCGCCGCGCGGAGCGTTTGGTGGTAGAGCTTGCGACGATGGAAGAGGTGAACAACGACGCCGTCAAATACCTTAACCGCCTTTCGGATTGGTTCTTTGTCGCGGGCCGCATTGCCAACAACGATGGCAAGGATGATGTGCTCTGGGTGCCTGGCCTCACCCGCTGATCGGCTTTACCGCTCAATACGCGGCGTCTCGTCGCCCTTTCCTGTCGCATTTGCACTGTTGTCTGTGTTCGGGAATCGGTATTAGCCCATGCAAGAGCTTGAATTGGCCCTCGGGGCCACTGTTGGGAGATTCTGCCGATGAAGGTCTTGGTGCCTGTCAAACGTGTGATCGACTACAACGTGAAGGTTCGCGTCAAGGCGGACGGTTCCGGTGTCGATCTTGCGAACGTGAAAATGTCGATGAACCCCTTTGACGAGATTGCCGTCGAAGAGGCGATCCGGCTGAAGGAAAAGGGCGTGGCGACCGAAGTCGTCGTCGTCTCGATTGGTGTCAAGCAGGCGCAAGAAACCCTGCGCACCGCGCTCGCCATGGGCGCTGACCGCGCCATTTTGATCGAGGCCACGGCCGACGTTCAAACCGATATCGAGCCTTTGGCCGTGGCCAAGCTCTTGGCTGCAGTGGTCAAGGAAGAAGCCCCGGGCATCGTTCTGTGCGGCAAGCAGGCCATCGACAATGACATGAACGCCACCGGCCAGATGCTGGCGGCCCTTTTGGGCTGGTCGCAGGCAACCTTCGTGTCGGAACTCAAGATCGACGGCGACAAGGCCGTGGTGACCCGCGAAGTGGACGGCGGTTTGCAGTCCATCTCGGTCGCCATGCCGACCATCGTGACGGTCGACCTGCGTTTGAACGAGCCGCGCTACGCGTCGTTGCCCAACATCATGAAGGCCAAGGCCAAGCCCTTGGCCGCCAAGACCCCGGCCGATTACGGCGTGGACGTGGCTCCGCGTCTGACCGTGATCAAGACCACTGAACCCGCAGGCCGCAAGGCTGGCGTCAAGGTTGGCTCGGTGGAAGAGCTGATTGCAAAACTCAAAGACGAAGCAGGGGTGATCTGATGGCCGTTCTTCTTCTTGCCGATGTAAATGGCGCACAATTGGCAACCGATGCGGTGGCCAAGGCGCTAACCGCTGTGAAATCCTTGGGTGAAGTGCACCTTCTGGTGGCTGGCCCGGCTTCGGCTGCCGCCGAAGCGGCCAAGCTTGAAGGTGCCTCAAAGGTGCTTCACGCTGAAGACGCGGGCCACGGCCTTGCCGAATCGTTGGCCGATTTGGTCGTTGGTTTGGCCGGTGGCTACAGCCACATCGCGGCACCTGCGACAGCGTTTTCGAAGAACGTGCTGCCCCGCGTGGCAGCACTTTTGGACGTGATGGTGCTGTCGGACGTGACCGCCGTGATCGACGCCGACACGTTTGAGCGCCCGATCTATGCCGGTAACGCGATCCAGACCGTGAAGTCGACTGACGCAAAGAAAGTCTTCACCGTCCGCACCGCTGCTTTCGCCGCGGCTGGCATGGGCGGCTCGGCATCGGTTGAGACGGTTGCCCCGAAAGCCTCGGCTCTCTCCACTTGGGTCGAAGACCGCGTTGCGGCCTCTGACCGGCCCGAGTTGACCTCGGCCAAAGTTGTGGTGTCGGGCGGCCGTGGCGTCGGCTCGAAGGAATCTTTCGACCTGATCGAAGGTCTGGCCGACAAGCTGGGCGCTGCTGTTGGTGCCTCGCGCGCAGCTGTGGACTCTGGCTATGCCCCGAACGATTGGCAGGTTGGCCAGACCGGCAAGGTCGTTGCCCCGCAGCTTTACGTTGCCGTCGGCATCTCGGGCGCAATCCAGCACCTTGCGGGGATGAAGGATTCCAAGATCATCGTTGCGATCAACAAAGACGAAGAAGCCCCGATCTTCCAGGTGGCTGACTATGGCCTGGTGGCCGACCTCTTCGCCGCTGTTCCGGAAATGACCAGCAAGCTCTAAGAGCACAATTCGATTTAATCTGAGCAGCGGGCGCCTTTGGGCGCCCGTTCGCGTTGCACCTCAGGCTCAGATGGGCCGAACGTCCAGCCCTGGAATCCGCTCTGCCGTCACCTGCGCACGGCAATGCTCGACAAAGGCGGAAACGGTCAGCACCCCTTCTGCCCCGCGCACCATCACCAGCCCCAGGGTCATTGGACCCACCTCCCCGACCAATGGCACGAACCGCAGCTTGCGCCCATCTGGGGCCAGATCATTCAACGGCCGGATGTTGGCAATCGAATAACCATAGCCATTCGCCACCAACCCCCGCATGACGGCCATATCCCGCGTCCGCTCGGCAATGCTGGGCTTGATCCCCGCCGCGCGGAAGAATGACAGGAAGTATTCAGCGCTCAGCGGCAGATCCAACAGAACCATCGGCTCATCTCGCAGCGACTCAACCGTCACTTGCGGCAGCCCGGCCAAAGCATGCCCCTCAGGCAACAGCACATAAGGCGGCAACGCCACCAGCGGCACGAACTGCAAATCATCTGGGATCGCCAGATCATAGGTCAGCGCAATATCCATCTCGCCGCTGCGCAGGGCATCGATGATCTCTTGCTGGTTTCGCTCGACATGGGCGATCCGCACCAAAGGAAAGCGCGTCTCAAACCCGCGCCGCAAGGACGGCACCAAGATCTGCGCAAAGGTCAACAGACAGCCCAGCGCCAATTCGCCCTGCACCTGTCCGGAAATCTCGCCCACCAGCCGGTTCATCGCCTCAGCCTCGGCCAAGACCCCGGAGGCCTTGGCCATCACCTGCCGCCCGGCCTGCGTCAGCGCCAGTCCCCGCGCGTGCTTGCGCACAAAGAGCTGCAGTCCGAAATCCGCTTCCAACTGACTGATCGCCGCCGAAATCGAGGGGGCTGAAACATGCATCCTCTCGGCCGCCAGCGCGACCGAACCGGCCTGCCCAACGGCGACAAAATACTCCAACTGGCGCAACGTGAACCTTAGCGGCATCGGTCTGCCTCGACCCTCTGGCCGCCTGACACACCCCGCCTCATGTTCGCCCCCTACCTGCCACGCGCGCCGACTTTGCCCGCAGACGCGGGCAATGACAATCAGCCCCGCCGATCAGATCATCTGCCGCAACACCGGCACCAGCCGCTTGGCCAACTCGTAATGCACCGCAGGCCCAGGCAGGCGGGCGGCGGCAGGCGCCTCAAGCGGGCCAAAGGCCATGCCCTCGGCCCCCTTGGCCCGCGCAGCCGCACTGGGCACCATTTCGACATAGGTGGTGGCCAAAGGTTTCACCGCCGCCACCATCTCCCGATCCACCAGCATCGGCTCCCCGCTTAGATCCGCTCGCTTGCTGGGGTTGGGCGGCGGCCCATCGGCGAGCCATAACAGCACCGTTGGACAGCGGATCTGGCCCAAGAGATCCTTCATCCGCGCCACCTATGCGCTGCGCAACTCTTCGGCAAGCACCTCAAACCGATCCGCCGAGTGGCTTTGCAGCACATGCACCAAATGCCGGGTAAAGCTGAACTCGGTGAAATCCACCTGCCGAAACAGCGCCCGCAACAGGGGCGTTGGCCCGGTGAACCGGTCATTACGGCGCGGATGAACCGAGTAATACCGGTTCGTCAAGTTCTGCGCCCCGGTGATCTGCACCACACAGGCTGCCGCCTGCGACACTGTCTCAAGCAAGGTATCTTCGCGAACAAACACCTCAGGCCCGGCGTTCACGCAGCCGAAATTGGCCACCTGCACATCCAGCATTTCCTCCAACAGGTCTGGAAACGGCGTTGGAATGAACTTGCCATAGGTCTCAGTCCCGCCCAAACAGGCCACAAACGGCTCTCTCAGATCGGCCTTCGGCCCCCGAAACAGAATCCGCGAACCGGCATAGTTGCACGGTGAATAGTCAAGCGCCCCCGCGCCCGGAAAGGCATAGGCCATTTCACACACCCAAGTTTTGTCACACCCGGAGCCAGATTGGCCGATTCCCCTTACCAACACGCTAAACTTTGCATTTGCTCGAAATTCCATGAGTTTTGCTGGCCTTGCCCCCAAGGGCAGCCCCGGCCTATTGTGGGGCGGTCAAACAAGAGGTCAGCATGGATATCCGGACAGTCGGGATTGTCGGAGCAGGTCAGATGGGCAATGGCATTGCCCATGTCTTCGCCCTGTCAGGATATGAGGTTCTGTTGAACGATATCTCTGATGAAGGGCTGAAACGCGCCGTCGCAACCATCGACAAAAACCTTGAACGCCAGGCGTCACGTGGCAAGATCACCGAGGCCGCCCGCGCCGAAGCCATGGCGCGCATCAAGACCACGCTTGCACTTCCTGATCTGGGGGCTTGCGATCTGATCATCGAGGCGGCGACCGAAAAGGAAGCCGTCAAGAACCAGATCTTTGAAACGCTCGCACCTCATCTGGCGCCGCAGACGATCCTGACCTCGAACACCTCTTCAATCTCGATCACGCGTCTTGCCTCGCGCACGGACCGGCCCGAACGCTTCATGGGGTTTCACTTCATGAACCCCGTGCCAGTGATGCAACTGGTCGAACTGATCCGCGGCATCGCGACCAATGTCGAGACCTATGATACGCTTTTGGCCGTGGTCGGCCGTCTGGGCAAAACTGCCGCCAGTGCCGAGGATTACCCGGCTTTCATCGTCAACCGCATCCTGATCCCGATGATCAACGAGGCGGTCTATGCGCTTTATGAAGGCGTGGGCAATGTGCAGTCCATCGATCAGGCGCTAAAGCTGGGGGCCAATCATCCGATGGGCCCGCTGGAACTGGCCGATTTCATCGGGCTCGACACCTGCCTTGCCATCATGAACGTGCTGCACGAAGGGTTGGCCGATACCAAGTATCGCCCCTGCCCACTCCTGACGAAATATGTCGAAGCGGGCTGGCTTGGCCGCAAGACGCAGCGCGGATTTTACGATTACCGCGGCGAAACGCCGGTGCCGACGCGGTAACTCCTCGATCGCTGCGCGTCTCGTCGTAATGCCCCGACGAGCCTCTGAATGACGACGAGGAGGGCGCGTTATTTGCCCAAGTCCAGCGTGTGTTGGCGCAGCCACGCCAGAAAGCCGCGCGGGTTGCCTTCCCATTTTTCCAGCTCGCTGGCCGGAATGGGGTTACCCACAAACGGGCGCTGGGGTTTGAACAGGGCGCGCTTGATCTCATACAACAGCAGACCCTGTCGCAGCGTGTCTGACAGCTGATTGGCGATCTGGAACATCCGGCTGTTCTGGCCGGTGAAATGCATCGGCACGATGGTCGCCCCAGAAGAGCGCACGATCTTATGCGTAAAGACGTTCCACTCCGCCTCAATCGCGGGGCCCCACCAGCCTTCCGACATCGCCACCTTACCGGCCGGGAACAGCACGATCACGCCCCCCGCCTTTAGATGCTTCATCGTCTCATCCCGCATCTGCAACCCCAATTCGCGGGCGTTTTCCTCATGCGGGAAGGGGACTGGGATCATGAATTCCTCGACCTCGGGAATTCCGGTCAAAAGGCTCCGGGTCAAGATCTTGAAGTCCGACCGCACCCGATTGACCAGTTCGGCCATCACCATGCCATCCACCAACCCCGAAGGATGGTTGGCCACCACAACCACCGGGCCGGTGGCGGGGATGCGGGCAATTTCCTCGTCCGGGGTATCAATTCGGATCCCCATATGGTGAATGGCCTTGGGCCAGAACGGCGCACCAAAGGGCGCGCCCGACTTTTCAAAGCTGCGGATCAGGCGCAGTAGCTGCACCTTCGCGGTCATCCACTCCAAAGTTCGGATCGTGTTGGCCTTGACGGGGCTCTTGAATGTTCCGGCATAAGACAGCCGACGCATGTCATACTGACGCTCTGTCTTGGGCTTTTGCCCGGCCAAAACGGCGGCGCTGGCCTTGTCTGTATGCGGCGTGTCGGTCACGAACCTATGCCTTCCCGTTGGCGTCCGACCTTAGCGATCTTCGCCAAAGCGGTTGGCCACCAAAGCCTCAAGCGCGCGCGCAAGATCACTGGCCTGCGTGCCACTTGTCCGAACTTCAATAGAGGTTCCGCGCGAGGCTGCCAACATCAAAAGACCCATGATTGAGTCGCCTGAAACGGTCATTCCATCCTTCGTCACCTCGGCCATCGCATCATGAGCCTCAACCACCTCGACGAACTTGGCCGAGGCGCGGGCATGCAGCCCCTTTTCGTTGACGATTTTCAGGATCTGCCCGGTCATGTCGCGTCGCCCCCTCCCAGATCGAGGCTGTTTATGTATTTGCGGCCCGCATCCAACGCCGCGGCTACCGCCTCGGCTACGGGAAGGTCGCGCGACTTGGCCAGCTTGATCAGCATCGGCAAGTTGGCCCCGTAAACAATACGCCGTCCCGCGCCCGCACAGGCCATCAAAGATAGGTTTGAGGGCGAGCCGCCGAACATGTCCGTCACCAGAACCACGCCGCTGCCCGCATCCACCTCATCGGTGGCGCGGCAAATCTCGGACTGCTTTTGAGCACGGTCATGGTCATCTTCGATCGTGATCGCGCGGATCGCCGTTTGCGGCCCCACGACATGCTCGATCGCGGCGAGATATTCGCGCGCCAGTCCACCATGTGCGACGATCACGATGCCGATCACGCGCCAATTACCCCGATTTTCCGGCCGAGGCGTCAACCGCCCGGCGTTCCAGTTCCCGATGCCGTTTTGACACCGCCCAGCCTGCTTCCGCAAGGACCTTGCTCAGTTTTTCTGCAACTGCAACCGACCGATGCTGCCCGCCTGTACAGCCAAAACCAATCGAAAGATGCGCTTTTCCCTCGGCCAGATGGGCCGGCAGCAGCATCAACAAAAGCCCCGCAACCCAATCAATGAAGTCGGCAAATCGGGGATCAGCGGAGATGTGGTTGGCAACCTCGGGATCGCGCCCGTCCTGCTGTCGCAAGGCAGGGTCCCAGTAAGGGTTTCGCAGAAAGCGGCAGTCGAACACCATGTCCAATCCACGCGGCAACCCACGCTTGTAGCTGAAGGATTGCACCGAAACTGCCATCAGTGCGGTTGCCCCTTTGCGGAACCAACCGTGTATCTCGGCCTTCAGATCATGCGGCGACATTTCGGTGGTGTCGATCAGATGATCGGCGCGGACCCGGATCGGCTGTAAAAGGTCAATCTCGCGGGTAATGCCTTCAGCCGGGGTTTCGCCCAAGGCCAGCGGATGGCGCCGTTTCGTCTGGCTGTAGCGGTTGATCAGCGTGTCCGGCGCGCAATCGAGATACAAAAGCTCCAACCCCACCCGTGGATCACGCGTCAGTGTGTCGATCAACTCGATCAGGGCCGTCGCGCTAAAGTCGCGGTTGCGCACGTCGATGCCAAGAGCGATGGGATGACCCAGTGTCGGCCCGTCAATCAGATGCGGCACCAAAGACAAGGGCAGGTTGTCGATCACCTCATAACCGAGATCTTCCAGCGCATGGATCGCAGTGGAGCGCCCCGCCCCTGAGGGGCCGGTGACCAGAACCAGCCGGTGTTCTTGATGTGCTGAGTCGGTCTCTTTTGTCACGGGCCAGCTTCCTTTTAGGCGCGCCGTCCATGGGCCAAGTAGCACATGAGCGAAGCTGGAAGATGGGATGCCTCGGTGGAATAGGCAAGGGCACAGGTGATACCACAGAGCGTGACCTGGCGTTCTGGTGGCAAGCGTTCGGTTTCGCGCTGCGCTAGATCGATCACCAGCACCAGTTCAGCCTCTGGCACAGTGGGGGCGTTGAGCAATCCGACGAAGCGCGCCTCGATCAAGCCTGAAAGCTCGGCAGGGGCGCGGGCAAGCAACCGGCCCTCTTTGGCCCAGACCAGCGTCTGGTCATCGCTCACCAGATCGGCACCAAGTGCCATCATCTGTAATGCGAGCGCCGACTTACCAGCCCCCGACGGACCAAGGATCAAAAGTCCACGGCCATGAACGGCGACGCAATTGGCGTGCAAAAGAAGGTCAGGCCCAACGGGGCCGGTCACACTGGCAGACCCACCACAAAACGAGCCCCGAGCGGTTCGGACGTCGGATCGGCATTGGTGGGGCGAATGTTCTCGGCCCAGATCACCCCGCCATGGGCCTCGACGATTTGCTTTGAGATCGACAGGCCAAGGCCCGAGTTGTTGCCGAAATGGTTGGCCGGTCGGTCAGAATAGAACCGCTTGAACACCTTGTTCAGCGCCTGATCGGGGATGCCAGGGCCAGTATCTTCAACAACGATCAGCACCCGGTTCTCACGCCGCCGCGTCCAGACCCGCACCGCGTCGCCATCATCACAAAACGAGATGGCATTGCTGATCAGGTTGACGAACACCTGCGCCAGACGCCCTTCAAGCCCACGGATGGCAATCGGTTCAGCCGGGAAGTCGGTGATAAACTCCACCCCTTTTTCCGCAGCCTGCTGACCGAGGAAATCGCACAGGTTGGTCAAGGTCGTGACAAGATTGAACTCTTCTTCCTCTTCCTTGACCAGTTCACTGTCCAGCCGCGAAGCGTTGGAAATGTCGCTGACCAAACGGTCAAGGCGGCGAACGTCGTGATCGATCACATCCAAGAGCTTTTCGCGGTGCTCTTCTTTCTTGACCATCCGCAAGGAGCCGACGGCCGAGCGCAACGAGGCGAGCGGGTTCTTGATCTCATGGCTGACATCGGCGGCAAACTGTTCGTTGGCATCGATCCGGTCATAAAGCGCGGCCACCATGCCTCGCATTGCCACAGAGAGGCGGCCGATCTCATCCGGTCGGGCCGCAAGATCGGGTATGCGGATGCGGCCAGGGGTCATTTTGCGCGCGTCGCGGTCACGACCCAGCTCGGCGGCGGCAGCCAAATCAGACAGCGGGTTGGCAATGGTTGAAGCCAGTACGAGGCTAAGGCCGATCGACACCAAAAGCGCGATCACGAACATCTGCAGGATCTGCTCGCGCTCATAACGCACCAGAAGGTCAATTTCGCCTTCAGCCGATGCCAGCGCCACCACGCCCAACACCGTTGTGCCCTGCACAACAGGCGTTGCGACCGAGAAAATTACCCCACCCTCTGGGCCCTTGCCTGTCACGGCGTTGGTCTCTCCGGCAAGTGCCGGCACAAACAAGCCCCGCGCAAGCGATGCGCCTGTATCTGGCTGGTTCTGAGCATGATCGCCACCGATGACCGAGGACACCCCGCTCCAGATGGTGTTAAGGAAATCGGTGATCACCGTCGAACGCGGCCGGTCCGGCGCAAGGCCGGGACGCTCTTGCCCAACGGCCTGGGCCACAAGCGCACCACTGGGATCGAACAGAAACACCTCAAGGCCCGGGCCAACCGAAACCCCGCCCAAGCTGCGCGGCAGGTTGCCTTCGGCGGTTTGAAGAGCGCTGACCACATTGGCCACCAACTGCGCTTCGGTCACCAAAGCGCGTTCGCGCTGCACGACCAGACTGTCGCGGAACGGGTTCAAGAACAGCACCCCTGCCACCAGAACGGTCAAGGCCAAGAGGTTGAAAACAATGATCTTGCGCGCCAAGGGCGACCGGTTGAGCGAAATCAGTCCACGCCGGGCCCGACCCTCACTGATGGTGGGGTCAACGCCGGCTTCGGGCGATTCCCAGTCTTCACCAAGAAGAAGGTCTCCCTCCTTCACCGGCTTGGACCTGCTCATGTCGATCTTGCCTGCCACCGTCATCTTGCGGGGTCATTCTTCGTTGTAGCGATAACCGATGCCGTAAAGTGTCTCGATCGCTGAGAACTCCTCATCGACAGAGCGCATCTTTTTGCGCAACCGCTTGATATGGCTGTCGATCGTGCGGTCATCGACATAGACCTGATCGTCATAGGCCACATCCATCAACTGATCGCGCGACTTCACAAAACCGGGCCGCTGGGCCAAGGCCTGCAACAGCATGAATTCGGTCACGGTCAAGGACACATCCTTGCCCTTCCAAGCCACAGAATGGCGCAACGGGTCCATCCGCAGATGACCACGTTCAATGATCTTGGTCTCTTCACTGACCGCAACCTCGCCCGTGGCGATGGCATCCTGACGACGCAAGAGCGAGCGGATCCGCTCAACCAGCAGCCGCTGACTAAAGGGCTTTTTCACATAATCATCTGCACCCATCCGCAAACCCAAGACCTCATCGATCTCATCGTCTTTGGAGGTGAGGAAGATCACCGGCATGGTCGTTTTCTGCCGCAATCTTTGCAACAGATCCATGCCGTCCATCCGGGGCATCTTTATGTCCAGCACCGCCATGTCTGGCATGCGCCTGTTGAATGCGTCGAGGGCCGATTGGCCATCATTGTAGGTTTCAACTTCGAAACCTTCAGCCTCAAGAGTCATTGAAACCGACGTCAGGATATTCCTGTCGTCGTCCACGAGGGCGATCCTTGCCATGGTTTGGGCTTCCCTATTCTGCTCGGCTTGCCTGATTTTTGCCACACAATCCCGTTTCCGCGGTCCGGAATCAACCAATATGTGCGAATCACCCCGCACATGGCCTCAATTCAACGTCGAAAAATGCCAAGGAATGACTAATTTGCCGCAGTTGTTTCCGATGGTGTCTATTGGTAGCGCTAATCCTTCAGTGGTTGCGCTAACTGTGCGATTGCGTCCTATTCCCACCAAAATCACCATGTTATAGGGCGGCCATGGGCGCGAATGCCCCATGGAACAGGGGCGGCCCATGGCCCGGGCGCCCAATCTCAGACCACCCCGCCTTACCGGCGGAAACGGGAGCTTGCAGGATGACAAATGGACGTGTGAACCCCAAGGCAACGCTTGAGGCGCAAGGCATCACGGGACTGGGCAACGTCTATTACAATTATATCGAGCCTGCTTTGGTCGAGGCCGCGATCGCACGAGGCGAGGGTCGTTTGGGCAAAGGAGGTGCCTTCTTGTGCACCACCGGCCAGTTCACTGGCCGTTCGCCGAAAGACAAATTCGTGGTCCGCACGCCTTCGGTCGAAAACACCATCTGGTGGGAAAACAACGCACCGATGTCGCCTGATGCCTTCGACCGCCTGCACGCCGACATGCTGGCGCATATGAAGGGCCGCGACTATTTCGTGCAGGATCTGTTTGGTGGGGCAGATCCGGCCTATCGGCTGGACGTGCGCGTGGTGACGGAGCTGGCCTGGCATGGCCTGTTCATACGCCACATGCTGCGCCGTCCCGAGCGCGCCGAGCTTGACAGCTTTACCCCCGATTGGACGATCATCAACTGCCCGACCTTCAAGGCAGACCCAGCCCGCCACGGCTGCCGCACCGAAACCGTAATCGCGTTGAACTTTGACAAAAAGCTGATCTTGATCGGTAACACCGCTTACGCAGGCGAGAACAAGAAGTCGGTCTTTACGCTCTTGAACTACCTACTGCCCGAAAAGGGCGTGATGCCGATGCACTGTTCGGCCAACCATGCACCTGGTAACGTCAATGAAACCGCGGTGTTCTTTGGCCTGTCCGGCACCGGCAAGACCACCCTTTCCGCGGCACCGGATCGGACGCTGATTGGCGATGATGAGCATGGCTGGTCAGACCGTGGCACCTTCAACTTTGAGGGTGGCTGCTATGCAAAGACCATCAACCTTTCGGCCGAGGCCGAGCCAGAGATCTATGCTACCACGCACAAATTCGCGACCGTGGTGGAAAACATGGTCTACGACCCTGATACGCTGGAACTTGACTTTACCGACAAATCGCTGACGGAAAACACCCGCTGCGCCTATCCGCTTGACTATATCTCGAACGCCTCGGCGACGGGTTTGGGCGGCATGCCGAAGAATGTGATCATGCTGACCTGCGACGCCTATGGCGTGCTGCCGCCGATCGCGCGTCTGACACCAGCACAGGCGATGTATCACTTCCTGTCGGGCTTCACCTCGAAAACGCCAGGTACCGAACGGGGTGTTGTGGAACCCACTCCCACCTTCTCAACCTGCTTTGGCGCGCCCTTCATGCCGCGCAGGCCGGAAGTTTACGGCAAGCTGTTGCAGGAGAAGATTGCAAAGACCGGGGCCACTTGCTGGCTGGTCAACACCGGCTGGTCGGGCGGGGCGTTTGGCACCGGACGGCGTATGCCGATCAAGGCCACCCGTGCGCTCTTGTCTGCCGCTCTGGATGGGTCATTGAACAAGGTGACCTTCCGCAAAGACGCGAATTTCGGCTTTGACGTGCCAGTCGAAGTGCCCGGCGTTGATGCCATGCTTCTGGACCCGCGCGCGACCTGGGCCGACAAGGCCGCTTATGACGCGCAGGCAGCCAAGCTGGTCAAGATGTTCTCCGAGAACTTTGGCCAGTATCTGCCGCATATTGATGCCGACGTAAAAGCGGCAGCCATCGGCTAAGCACCCGCTCGTTGAGCACTTCTTGCGCACCTCGCGGATGTCCCGACGAGCGCACGAAGTGCTCGAGGAGAGGCCTTAGAACGCCCGCCAGATCAGATTAAGTCCGGTCAACACCAACAGCGCCTGCGTCCAGCGGCGAAAGCGGGCTTGGTCGAGCCGGTCTTGCAGCTTTTGCCCCAAAAGCTGCCCGACCACCGCAGGCACCACCAGCGCGACCGAGAACCATAGGTTCGGCCCTGCCATCACGCCGGTCTGCAGATGCGCGCCAAGCAAAACCACCGCGCCAAGGAAGAACACCACCCCCTGCACCCGCACGGTTTCCACCTTATCGGCTCCGATGGACAAGAGGTACACAATCAACGGCGGTCCCCAGACCCCCGACACCCCACCATACAGCCCGCCGATCGCCCCCAGCGCCCATTCAGCCCGGTTGCGATGCTGTAGTTTCAGCCCCAACTTACGCCCCGACAGCTGCGCCAAAGCAAAGGCGGTGATCGGCACACCCAAAAGCATAAGGAACAGTCCCTGCGGAATAATCCGTACAAACTGGGCTGACACCACAATCAGCACCAGCGTCGCGATCAGGAACCGGTGATACTTCGTGACGCTTTCCCGCGCCGCGCCCATCCCTTGCCGGGTGGCTTGGCTGATATTGGTGATCAAGGTCGGCAGGATAAGCCCGGTCAGTGCCTGTTCTGGTGCCAAAAAGGCCGAGAAGCTGGAAATCATGATCAAGGGCATGGCAAAGCCCACCGCACCTTTGACAAAGCCCGCGAACAGGGTGATCGCCACTGCAGCCCAAAAGGCCGCAGGCCCAAGACCAAAAATCCCAAAATCCATCGCGCGCCCCGCTGTTTGGCAAAGCAATAGCGTGATGCAGGGGCTGCTGCACGGTGAAAAACGGTTGCGACATTTTAGATCGAAACACCACCCCCTTGACGAAAGGATGTTGCGCTGCAGATGCAAAGCTTCTAACCCTTTCGCAATCGCAGAATCTGAAGGTATGCCATGGCCCTTGATGCCCGCACCCCCGCCCTTCTTGACGACATCCTGTCTCTGACCGGATCGGCCCTTCCTGAAGTAGAAGCGCTCTTCACCGAGGCGCGCGAAAAGCTGCGTGGTCTGGTGACGGTGAATGGTAAGATTTCAAGTGCGGCACTCGAGGAACATCAGTTCGCGGCCCATGCCTTGGCTTGGCTTGCCACTTACACCGAAGCCCTTCGCCAAACGCAGGCTTGGGGTCTGCGGCTGAAGGAACAGGGCAGCTTTGGCGACATGGAGGCGTTGATCGTCCAGATCGCCTTTGGCGAATACCTGCTACAGATCCGTGGCGGCATTCCGATGTCGCAGGGCGAAATGGCGCGGCTGTCCGATCTGGGCATTGCCCTGTCCGCGCCCGGCGCTGCTGCGTCGCGGCTGATGGCCTTGGGCAACACCCACGCCGCCCGCGCCGAGCTGGTGTGCTTGATGCGTGACAATCAGGGCCGTGCGACCTTTGGGGCCAGCGGTCTGGACGAAGAGCTGGAGATGATCCGCGACCAGTTCCGCCGCTATGCCGAGGAAAAGGTTATCCCCTTTGCCCACCAATGGCACTTGAACGATGAGTTGATCCCAATGGGGATCATCGAAGAGTTGGCGGAAATGGGTGTTTTTGGCCTAACCATTCCGGAAGAATTCGGCGGCTTTGGCCTGTCGAAGGCGTCGATGGTCGTGGTGTCGGAAGAACTGTCGCGCGGCTATATCGGCGTGGGGTCACTGGCCACCCGTACCGAGATTGCGGCCGAGTTGATCCTGTGTGGTGGGACGCCCGAGCAAAAGGCCAAATGGCTGCCGCGTCTGGCCAGCGGTGAGACGCTGCCGACTGCCGTGTTCACCGAACCCAACACCGGGTCTGATCTGGGGTCCTTGCGCACCCGCGCCGTGCGGACCGACGAAGGATGGGAAGTCACCGGCAACAAGACATGGATCACCCATGCCGCCCGCACCCATGTGATGACGCTGCTCGCACGCACCAACCCCGACACCACTGACTATCGCGGCCTGTCGATGTTTCTGGCCGAAAAGACCCCCGGCACCGATGAAGCCCCCTTCCCGACCCCCGGCATGACCGGCGGCGAGATCGAGGTTCTGGGCTACCGGGGCATGAAGGAATACGAACTGGCCTTTGACGGGTTCAAGGTCTCGGCAGACAACCTTCTGGGCGGTGTTGAAGGCCAAGGCTTCAAGCAATTGATGCAGACCTTTGAGTCCGCCCGCATCCAGACCGGCGCGCGCGCCATTGGCGTGGCACAATCGGCACTGGAAATCGGCATGAAATATGCTGAGGACCGCAAACAGTTTGGCAAATCACTGGTTGAATTCCCACGCATCGTATCAAAGCTGGCAATGATGGCGGTAGAAATCATGGTCGCCCGCCAGCTGACCTATTTCAGCGCATGGCAGAAGGACAATGACAAACGCTGCGACCTTGAGGCTGGCATGGCAAAACTGCTGGGGGCCCGCGTGGCGTGGTCCAGTGCCGACAATGCCCTACAGATCCATGGCGGCAATGGCTTTGCGCTGGAATACCAGATCAGCCGCATCCTGTGCGATGCACGCATCCTGAACATCTTTGAAGGAGCTGCCGAGATTCAGGCGCAGGTGATCGCGCGCCGCTTGCTCGACTAGGCTTGATTTAGCTGGATTTGGGGGCAGAGACGGCTATCTAAGCGTCTCTGCCCCTTCTTATTTGGACTTTTGCAATGCCCCAAACCGTCCTTCTGACCGGCATTTCCGGTTTCATCGCCAAACATGTCGCGGCCAAGCTTCTGGCGGCAGGTCATACCGTGCGGGGATCGGTGCGTCGACTGGACCGCGCCGACGAAGTGCGCGCGGCCCTTGCACCGGTGGTGGGGCCAGAGGCGCTGGAGCGGCTTTCCTTCGTGGCGCTGGATCTTGAGGCGGATGCAGGCTGGCAAGACGCCATGCAAGGGACAAGCGCGCTGATCCACACTGCATCGCCCTTCCCGGTGGCGCAGCCGAAAGATCCGCAGGTGCTGATCCGCCCCGCCGTTGAAGGCACTTTGCGTGCATTTCGGGCGGCCAAGGCGGCCGGGGTTTCGCGGGTGGTACTGACGTCCTCAACCGTGGCGGTGACCGATACGTCCAAATCCGGGCTACAGAATGAGGCCGATTGGTGCGACCCGAACGCGCCCGACACCTCGGCCTATGGCCAGTCAAAGACCTTGGCCGAACAAGCCGCATGGGAGTTTGCCTCGGCAAACGGGCTTCATCTTACCACGATCAACCCCGGCTTTGTGATGGGCCCGCCGCTTGACCGCCATTACGGCAGTTCGATCGGGGTGATCGCCCGCATCCTGCGAGGCAAGGATCCGATGGTGCCAATGCTGGATTTCCCAGTGGTCGATGTGCGCGACGTCGCCGAAATGCACCTGCGCGCGCTGGAACGGCCTGAAGTTGCTGGTATGCGGATTCTGGCAGTGGCCGGCAACATGACCATGGTCGCCATGGCCACCGAGTTAAAGCGCGCCTACCCCAAACGCCGGATTGCAACCCGGGTCGCCCCGATGGTGGTTCTGCGGCTTTTGGCGCTGTTTGACCCACAGATCAAAGCCATCCTGCCCGCCGTGGGCAAGGCACACCCCATGTCCAACGCCCGCGCGCGGGAAGTTTTGGACATGCGCTTTATCTCGCCCGAAGGTGCCTTGCGGGCGAGTGCCGAGTGGCTCCTGGAAAAGGGCGACGTCTAGGCCCCACCGCGCGACGGGCGCAGCGTGCCAAGACGCGGGTGCAGGTAACGCGCCAGCCACCAAGACAGCGCAAAGGCCATGCCGCTGGCGGCGAAAATGCCCGAAAGCGGCAAAACCAAAAGCACCAGATAGGCGGCACCAGGGGTCAAAATACCCGAGACATCGCGGAAACTGGAATACACCGCCGCCATCTCGGCCCGCTCCGACGGCTTTACCGACATCAGGAAGGGCAAACCGCCAACCACGTCCAGCATGACAAGCCCGAACGAGGCAAAGAACAACGGGCCCAGCGCCAACCAAGGCATAGGTGATACAACTGTGGCCAGAATGAAGAGGCCCGCACAATAAGCCATCGTCCACAGCAAGGTCCTTCGCACCGAAAACCGCCGCACGATACCCGCCATGAACGGAGACAGCAAAAGCGTCGCATTGCTGATCGACAACATGACACCGCCAAGCTTGTCACCCAGTCCGTTTTCAATACAAAAGACCGGGACATACACGACATAAACCCACCAGCCACAGCTACGGAACACCGCAAACAGCCAACCGATGATGAGACGCGGCTGCCGGAAGAAGCGCCCCAAATAGGCCAAAGGATTGACCGCAGGCCCCTTGGCGCGGGCGATTTGCTTGCCATTGCCCAGCCGCAGATACCAAAACACCGCCAGCAAAATCACCGCAAATCCGCCCGCCACCAGAAACGGCAAGGGGTCCCAAATGCTGCGCAGCCAAACGCCGGTCAGTGGCCCTACCGCCCAAGGCACAGCCGCGTAAACCATCTGCTGGCCTTGGGTCCTACCCAGATCGGCACGTGCGACATAGTCCAGCACATAGGCATTAAGACAGACAAAGGTGGTCACCGTTGCCATGCCTGAAATCAAGATCGCGGCCTGAACCGACATTGGCGTGCCCATGATGAACAAAGCCATCGCAACCAGATACAGCCCACAGCCCGCCGAATAGACCCAGCGGCGCGGCAGCATCTGGGTGATCCGGGGCACCAAAAGGCCCCAAAACAAAGTGATGATCCCCGCTGCCAGGTAAACCGTCGACAGATCACTGGCCGAGCCAAAGGCATCGTAAACCGCAATTGGCACAGTCGAAATCAACGTGCCACGCACCGCCGCCTCAAGCCCGGACAGCACGGCAAAATCGGTGATCTTCGGCGTGGCCGAATGTTTCAGATGCAGGGGAATATATCGCAGCGCCATAATCCGACCCTAATGGCTCCCACACCCGCATCTGCAACACCGGCGACACAAGACGAGTCTGTTGGCGACCTTGGCCCCGCCTATTCAGGCTTTCTCGTTCAACATATCGATCAAACGCATCCGCGCAGCGGGCAAAGCTTGGCCCTTCAGCACAGGTTCTAACCCTTTCAACAAAAAATGCCCCGTCAGCGCAAAGCCTTGCCCCAACTCGTGCGGGCTGGCGGGCCCCTGGCCCATAACCACAGCCGGCAAGGGCAACAGCCGCGCCGCCCACTCGCCTGCCCCCGCCACACTTACCGCGCGGCCGGTTTTTGGGCTGACATAGGCCAAGTCCTCGCGACTGCCAGTGACCGCACAGCGCCCAAGGTCCAGCCCAAAACCCAATTCCTCCAACAGTGCCAACTCCCAACGCAGATATTGCGCGGGCCAATCGCCGCCGCGCTCCACTTCAGCCAAGAGCGACATCGTGCCCCGCCAAAGCACAGGATGTGACGCCCGTTCTGGCAAGCAGACATGAAGCATGGCACAGATCGCGTTCAACCCAGCCAAGGACAGCCGATCCCCCATCAGTGCCGCGCGCGATTGTACCGGTTCCACCGCGAAAACGCCCATATGTTCGGAAAGCCGGGCCTGCCACTGCACAGCAACCTGACTGCCCGGCTGCAACACAGCCGCCATCCGACGCGAGGCGCCCCCGCGCACCACGCCCGCATGACGGCCATGGGCCGCCGTGAACACCTCGATGATCGCAGCCGTTTCGCCATGCGCACGCACGGCAATGACACAGCCTTCGTCCCGCCAATCCATGTCCCGACTATCGACACGCCTCGGCAGGCTTGGCAAGCATCAGTCGCTGGCGAAGCCCTCTTCGCCAAGCAGCGCCAATCCCGAGGCATCCTCGACATCAATCACCCAAAGATCAGGATCGCGCCCGCGCTCGCGCTGCAAAAGGGCGTCCACCTCGCGCTCATCGCCCTCAGCCAGAACCCGCCAAAGCCGCGCGCCACTGGCCAGATCAAACCCGCGCACCATGGCCTTGCCACGCCCACAGGGAAGCACGACCTTGACCACCACCGCCCCAGCCGTCGCATCGCCCCTGGCGACCACATAAGCCGCCATGCCCGCCATGCGCAGCCGCGCAAGATAGGCCGCCACCCAGACCCCGGTTGCCAGACGCGCGCTCATGATTTCATCTTGGCCCAAATACCCCCGCCGGAGGCTTCAACAGCCCCACAAGTGCGACGCATCAAGGCAGGGTCAGGCATCACCGTCCTTGAACTCCAGCCCCATCTCGGAATAGCGCTCCGCCTCTTCCTGCCAGTTTTCCCGCACCTTGACCTGCAAGAAAAGATGCACCTTACGGTCTAGAAAAGCGGAAATCTCGGCCCGCGCCGCCGTGCCGATGGATTTGATTGTCTCTCCACCATTGCCCAGCACAATCCCCTTATGCCCGTCGCGCGAGACATAGATGATCTGGTCAATCCGGGTCGAACCGTCGGGCTTGTCCTCCCATTTCTCGGTCTCGACGGTCAGTTGATAAGGCAGCTCCTCATGCAGGCGCAGCGTCAGCTTTTCACGGGTCATCTCGGCGGCGATCATCCGCATCGGCAGGTCAGCAATCTGATCCTCGGGATAGAACCACGGGCCTGCAGGAACCTCAGCAGCAAGCCACTCGCGCAGGTCATCAACGCCATAACCGCGCTCGGCCGAAATCATGAAGGTCTTGGCAAAGGGGAAGGCCTCATTCATTTTCTGGGTCAGCGCCAGCAGCGCCTCGGCCTTGACCCGGTCAATCTTATTGATCGCCAAGGCAACCGGCTTGCCGCGCGGCATCTCGTCCCGCAACCGGTCGATGATGGCCTGCGCGCCCTCGGTCAGCCCGCGATGCGCTTCAATCAACAAGACCACAATGTCAGCGTCCGACGCACCGCCCCAAGCTGCCTTGACCATCGACCTGTCCAACCGACGGCGCGGGCGGAAAATGCCGGGCGTGTCGACAAACACGATCTGGCTTTGCGCTTCAATCGCGATGCCGCGAATGCGGGCGCGGGTCGTCTGCACCTTATGCGTTACGATCGAGACTTTCGCCCCCACCATCCGGTTCAAAAGCGTCGACTTGCCCGCATTCGGCTCACCGATCAGGGCGACGAATCCGGCGCGTGTTCCAAGGTTCGTCTCAGTCATTCGTCTGCTCCATCCGGGCCAAAAGCGCCCGGGCTGCGGCCTGTTCGGCGGCGCGTTTCGTGCTGGCACGGGCGGTTTCCGCCGCGCCATTGTCAAGCTTTACCTCGACGGTGAATTGCGGGGCGTGATCGGGACCGTCACGGCCAAGTTCAGTATAGCTGGGCACCTTCATGGCGCGAGCCTGCGCCCATTCCTGAAGGCTGGTCTTGGGGTCACGCGCATCCGCCTCAACCATGCCGATCCGCTGGCCCCACAGCCGCAGCACCAGCGTCTTGGCGGCATCGAACCCGGAATCCAGATAGACGGCGGCAATCACTGCCTCCAAGGCATCGCCCAAAAGCGCGTCCTTGCGCCGTCCGCCCGACAGCATTTCGGACCGGCCAAGCTTCAGAACATCACCTAGACCAATCTCACGGGCCACCTCGGCGCAGGTTTCCTTGCGTACCAGCGCGTTGAACCGCGGGGCCAATTGCCCCTCGGTCGCCTTGCCATCAGCCGCCAACAGCGCCTCAGACATCACAAGGCCCAAAACCCGGTCGCCCAGAAACTCGAGCCGCTGGTTGTCGGGCCGCGTGGGCGATGAGATGGAGGAATGCGTGACAGCCCGCGCCAAAAGCGCGGGCTGGCGAAACTGGTGCCCGATGCGGCCCTGAAAGGCCAAGAGATCTGCCGAAAGCCTCATTCCACCGACCTGAAGATGCGATCTTTGCGCCAGGCCCAAACCGCCCAAGGCGTTGTGCTCGTTGACGAGAAGATCACCCACGATACACGACCTATCACATTTTCAAGCGGGACAAAGCCCAGACCCCCTGCAGCCTGCGCATAGCGGCTATCGGCGGAATCGTCGCGGTTATCACCCAAAAGAAACATCTGACCTTCTGGCACGGTGAAGGGTCCGATATCATCGGCAAAACTACCGTCCTCAATGTTCGCAACACGGTAACTCCGCCCCCCCGGCAAGGTTTCAGACCGTAACGCCGTCTCGCAGATACCGCCGACCCCAACCACCGCATTGGAACAACGCGGTAAGCTGCCCTGTGGGCCATGCGACCCATAAACTTCTTGCAATATTCCAGCATCTTCTTGCGGCAAGATCTGGCCGTTCAAGACGATTTGGCCGCCCTGCATCGCCACGACATCTCCTGAAAGGCCAATCAGCCGCTTGACATGTGCCTCGCCAGTGACGGGGTGCCAAAACACCACGATATCTCCGCGCTCCAAGGCGTCGGGCGCGAGATGGCGCACAGCGAGATAGTCCCCGGCGCTAAGTGCAGGTTTCATTGCTTCGGCAGGCGCCCAATATGGTGCCCATGCCAGACGGCTTGCCGAAAGGAGGGCCAGCAGCACAAGTCCGAGCGACCCAGCGAGTTGCAGGCCGGCAAGCCCACCATTGAAAGGCCGGTCGGCACGCAGAAACAGCACCACCAACGAGGCCGCCAGACCAAAGCCCGGCACCGCCAAAGCCAGTGCCCAAATGCCGCTGTGCCCAGCATCATGCAACCGGCGCACAACGGTGGCCCACCACCAGACATAAACGAACCCGACCAGAGGTACGACAAACCGATTGTAGCCAGGCGCCAGCCGTTCGACCAGCATCGCAACCGCGATCGCGACCAACAGCACAGCGAAAACCCGCAAGGTCTGCTTGCGGGTTGCCGTTCCATGCAGATCGAAAAGCGCCGTCAGAAAAGGCATTCCTATTCGATGGCCTTGTAGTAGCGGTCGCTGCGCCAAGTCCAGAAATACAGCATCCGACTGCCGGCGGATGAGAACATCACCCTATCCGCCCGGCCAATCAGGAATTCCTCAGACACAAAACCCACACCACCCGCGGATTGCGGATAGCGGCTGTCGGTCGAGTTGTCACGGTTATCACCCATGAAGAAATAGTGCTTGTCCGGAACGGTATAGACATCCGTGTTATCGGGCAGTCCTGTGGCGTCCCCGATGTTCAGGATCGTATGGGTTACACCGTTCGGAAGGGTTTCCCGAAAGCGCGGCTTTTCGCACACTTCGCCCAACGATGGCGCATTGGCGCAGCCGGGGCGGTTGGCCATTGGGCCTTGGGGTTCGAAGATCTCCTCGAAAACACCGTCGGCAACCTGCGGTGCGGCGGCGCCATTGATATAGAGAACGCCCTGTTTCATCTGGATCTGATCGCCCGGCAGGCCGATCAGCCGCTTGATCATGTCAGATCCGTTAACCGGGTGGCGGAAGACAACCACATCGCCGCGCTCGGGGTCATTGCCCAGGATGCGCCCCGAGATCGGGCAGATGCCAAAAGGACAGGAATAGCGCGAATAGCCATAGGCCATCTTGTTCACAAATATGAAGTCGCCAATGAGCAGCGTCGATTTCATCGATTCCGAGGGAATCCAGAACGGCTGGAAGAACAAGCTGCGGAACGCACCCGCTATCAAGAGCGCCCAGACCACGGTCTTGATGGTATCGCCAATTCCGCCTTCGGATTTTGCCATCTTGGTCGCTTTCCCTGGTGAATTTTGCCGTTCAGCCTCGGCGCTACATGCGCGCAGGGGGACGAGGAGTCAAGTTGCCGGGCATGTGCGGTGCGGCACGGTCAATCATCCGCGACGCGGTCGTGCCATATCCATGCGGCGGCGCATTTCTTCGATGGCGGGGCCAAGGCCCATGAACACCGCCTCGCCGATCAGGAAATGGCCGATGTTCAGCTCTCGCACCT
>JBMSKG010000003.1:0-39045 GCA_049419625.1 Paracoccaceae bacterium
TGACAGGACGGCTGGCGCAAATCTGCCGCCACCCGATCAAGGGACACGGACGCGAGACACTCGCGTCCGTTCGTCTTTCGGCAGGGGAGTGCCTGCCGTGGGACCGCCATTGGGCCGTGGCCCACGAGGCGGCAAAGTTGGAACCCGGCTGGAACCCGTGCGCGAATTTTGCCCGTGGGGCGAAGGCACCCGAGTTGATGGCAATCACCAGCGTGTTGGATGAGGCGACGTCCACGATAACCTTGCACCACCCGGCGCGGGGCGACCTCCGCTTTCGCCCAGACGACCCAGCCGATTTGCCGCGCTTTCTGGATTGGGTGCGTCCGCTGAACCCGGAAAACCGTGCCCAACCCGCGAAAATCATCACGGCGGGGCGCGGCATGACTGACAGCGACTTTCCTTCGGTGGCGATCCTTTCAACTGCCTCTCTTGCCGATCTGTCGGCTCGGATGGGGCACGACTTGTCGCCCCATCGTTGGCGCGGCAATCTCTGGGTCAACGGTACCGCCCCTTGGGCCGAGTTCGACTGGATCGGTCGCGAGATTCGCATTGGACAAGCGGTGTTGCGGATCGAAGAACGCATCACGCGCTGCACCGCCACCAAAGTGAACCCCGACACTGGCAAGACCGACGCGGATACCCTTTCCGCCTTGGAGGCCGCGTTTGGCCATCTGGATTTTGGGGTTTATGCCACCGTAGTCGCCGGCGGTATGATCGCGATAGGCGATGAATGGAGCCTGACATGAGCCAGATGCAGTTCAAACTGGCTGATGAGCCAGAGTTTGAAGCCCGTGAGAAAGGCCGCCTGCTGTTTGCGGGTCCGGTTGATTTTGTGAAGGGCGTGGTCGCCATGTCGGGCCTGCCGCCGGCAGACCGGCGCGAGGTGTGTTTTGCTGGCCGTTCAAATGTGGGGAAATCCAGTCTGATCAACGCGCTGACCGGGCGCAAGACACTGGCGCGCGCCTCGAACACGCCTGGGCGGACGCAGGAGATCAACTATTTCGCGCTGGGCGAGGAACGCTATCTGGTGGATCTTCCCGGCTATGGCTATGCCGAGGCGCCCTTGGCGATTGTGGCCAAATGGCAGGCCCTGCTGAAGCAATACCTTGCCGGGCGTCAAACCCTGCGCCGGGCCTTTGTGCTGATCGATGCGCGCCACGGTGTGAAAGCGGTGGATGAGGAAATCCTCAAGCTCTTGGACCGCTCGGCTGTGACCTATCAGGCGGTGCTGACAAAGGTGGACAAGATCAACCGGACCGAGCGCGAGGCGGTGATCGAACAGGTCAAGGGCGCGCTGGCCAAACACCCCGCCGCCTTCCCCGAGATTGTGGTGACAAGCTCGGAAAAAGGCGAAGGGATTGAAACCCTGCGGGCGATTATCGCAACGCTGGAATAGCCCTAGACGTGCTGCGCGCCGTTGACCTGCAGTTCGGCGCCGGAAATATAGCTCGACTGGTCAGAGCACAAAAACCAGATGGCATCGGCCACCTCTGAGGGTTGGCCCAACCGCTGCATCGGCAGTTTCTCGACGATTTTATCGGTACCCGGCGACAGGATCGCCGTTTCAATCTCGCCCGGAGCGATGGCATTGACGCGCACGCCAAGCGGGCCGAAATCATGCGCCATTTCGCGCGTCAGCGCCGCCAGCGCCGCTTTTGACGTGGAATAGGCCGCGCCTGCAAAAGGATGCACCCGGCTGCCCGCAATCGACGTCACATTGACGACCGATCCTTTGGCCGCTGACAGTTCATCCTTCAACCCACGTGCCAGCACGATCGAGGCGAAGAAGTTGACATGAAACACCTGCCCCCAAGTGCGCAGGTCGGTCTCTAGCGTGTTCAACCGGCTGCCGCCCGGCCCTTTCGGACTGATCCCAGCGTTGTTGACCAGCGCGTGCAGCTTGCCACCCAAAGTGGCCTTGATCCCTTCAAGCGCGGCAATCGTCTTGTCTGGGCTGGCCAGATCAATTTGCACATGGTTCGCCTCGCCATTCGGCCAAGGGCAGCGCGGATCAAACGGATGTCGCGAGCAGGTCAGCACCCGCCAGCCCTCACGCTCAAAGCGCTTGACGGTGGCGTGGCCGATGCCGCGCGATGCCCCGGTGAGCAGGAGGGTTTTCTGGTCCATCACGGTGGTCTCCATTTTGGCGCTGACCTTAGGCCAATGCGTGGCATGTGCAAGCGATGTGCGGGTCAATCGCCGCTTGGCAGGGGTGGGGAAAAGCCTTATGGGGCGGAAAACACCGGAGGCTGCCATGGAAAAACAGACCCTGACCGTCGAGGACGCCAAAACCACCGCCAAGATGCTGTCCGAGGCGCTGCCCTACCTTCAGCGGTTCGAAGGTGCGGTGGTGGTGGTCAAGTTTGGCGGGAATGCCATGGGTGACGATGCGGCGATGGCGGAATTTGCCCGCGATATCGTCTTGATGCGTCAGGTCGGGGTCAACCCGGTTGTGGTGCACGGCGGCGGGCCGATGATCAACGACATGCTCAACAAGCTGGGGATCAAATCCGAGTTTGTGCGCGGCAAGCGGGTGACCGACAAAGCCACCGTGCAGGTGGTGGAAATGATCCTATCGGGCCTGGTGAATAAGCGGATTGTGCAGGCGATCATGGATGCTGGCGGCCGTGCTGTAGGGATTTCGGGCAAGGACGACGATCTGATGGTTTGCGAGGCAGATGACCCGGAACTGGGCTATGTCGGCCGCCCGATCGAGATGAACGTGCAGGTGCTGCGCGATCTCTACAAGGCCGGGATCATTCCAGTCATCGCCCCGGTGGGTACCGGCATGGCCGACAATGAGACCTTCAACGTTAACGGCGATACGGCGGCGGGGGCGATCGCCGGGGCCTTGCAGGCGGATCGTCTCTTGCTCTTGACCGATGTGCCGGGGGTCAAGGATGCCTCGGGTCAGGTGATGACGCAGATCACACCCGAAGAAATTCGCCAGATGACAAAAGACGGGGTGATTTCGGGGGGCATGATCCCGAAAACCGAAACCGCGCTGATGGCGCTGGAAAAGGGCACGCGGGCGGTGACAATTCTGGACGGCAAGGTGCCAAATGCCTGCCTGTTGGAACTGTTCACCGACCACGGCGCGGGCAGCCAGATCCGGTCGACGGAGCCGCGGATCAAGCCGCACGTAAAGCGCTAGCTATTTCTTCGAAACGCCATATCATTCAAGAATGGGAATGTGAGGCGCGATGTCCGACGAGGTAGTGCTGCGGTTGGGGGTCTTTGCGGGGCTGTTCGCCCTGTTGTCCACGCTTGAGGCGCTGGCCCCCCGCCGTCCGCGCAGGCAGCTGCGCAAGAGCCGCTGGTTCACCAACCTGTCGATCGTGATTCTGGACACGCTTGCACTCAGGGCCCTAGCGTTTGCCTTGCCCTTTCTGGCCGTTGGGGCAGCAATGGACGCCGGGCGCATGGGCTGGGGGCTTTTCAACGCGCTCAACTGGCCCTTATGGGTTGAGCTGGCGCTGACGATCCTGTTCTTTGACCTTGCGATCTGGGCCCAGCATCTGGTGACCCACAAAGTGCCGTTCCTGTGGCGGTTTCACCGCGTTCACCATGCCGACCGCGATTGTGACGTAACCACGGCCCTGCGCTTTCATCCGGTGGAAATCCTCGCCTCGATGCTCTTGAAAATCGGTCTGGTCTACCTGATCGGCCCCATGGCAATGGCGGTGCTGCTGTTTGAAATCATCCTGAACGGCACGGCGATGTTCAGCCATTCGAATCTGCGGCTGCCCCTCTGGTTCGACCGCATCTTGCGGTTGGTGCTGGTGACGCCCGACATGCACCGGGTGCATCATTCCATCCACCGACACGAGCATGACAGCAATTACGGCTTTGCCCTGTCGGTTTGGGACAGGATCTTTCGCACCTATCGGCCTAAGCCTGAGGCTGGGCATGACGAGATGACAGTGGGGCTTGAATGGCAGGACGAAAGACCGTCACGGCTGGGCTGGGCGCTGATGCTGCCCTTTCGGAAATAGAAATCCGGCTGGCGGCGCATCAGCTTGAAATCTTGGGCGGGTTTCACGCCCAAGAGGATTCGGCATTGCCGGTTGGCACCCAAACCTTGCTGCTGATCGGTCCGAAAGAGCCGGGGTTTTGGCCACATCTGACAGCCCAGCCCGAATGGGACGGCACGCCCGATCCGGTGGACCGCTGGTCGCGCCGGGTGATTGGCGGGGTTGCCTGCGACATCGGGGCCAAAGCGCTCTTTCCCTTTGGCGGGCCGCCCTATCATCCGTTTTACAAATGGGCGCTGCGCACAGGGCGGGTCTGGGACAGCCCGGTTCGGCTTTTGGTGCATGCGGGTCAGGGCTTGATGGTCAGCTTTCGTGGGGCCTTGGCGTTGAAAGAGGTGATCGCGCTGCCGCCTCCGGCTGCCAAACCCTGTGAGGGCTGCGACAAGCCCTGCCTGCAGGCCTGCCCGGCGGGGGCCTTGGGCGCGGCGGGCTATGACGTGCCGGCCTGCCACGCCTATCTGTCGGCGGGGGATCGTGATTGCATGAAAGCGGGCTGCCTTGTGCGCCGTGCTTGCCCGGTGACCCAAGCCTATGCAAGGATGCCAGAACAATCGGCCTACCATATGAGGCAGTTCCACAAATGAAGCGCTTGATCCTGACGCGGCACGCGAAATCCAGCTGGGATGACCCGCTGATGAGCGACCATGACCGCCCGCTGAACGAGCGCGGCAAGGCGGCGGCGGCCGATCTGGGCCAGTGGCTCGCGTCACGCGGCTATGTGCCGTCAGAGGTGTTGTGTTCAGACGCGGTGCGGACCCGAGCCACCTTTTCGGGAATCGCCCCTGCCCTGCCCGGCGCGCCGGTGCTGGATCTGAAACCGGCGCTTTATCATGCGGGCCCCGATGTGATGTTGGCGGTCTTGCGCCATGCTACGGCCGAGACGGTGATGATGATCGGCCACAACCCCGGCATTGCCGAATTTGCCCATCGGCTGGTGTCGAAAACCCCGACCAGCCCGGACTTCCGCAAGTACCCAACAGGGGCGACGCTGGTGGTGGATTTCGCGGTCGAGAGATGGGCCGAGGCCGGTTTCGGCCAAGGCGTCACGGTTGACTTCATCGTTCCGCGCGAGATCGTCGCCTGATCGCTCCTCGGACGCCCTTGGCGTCTCGTCGCACCGACGAGCGCCGAAGGCGATGAGAAGTGTCAGTGACCCAGGATCTGGCTGAGGAACAGCTTGGTCCGCTCACTTTGCGGGTTCGAGAAGAACTCTTTCGGCGCGTTCTGTTCGACGATCTGGCCCTGGTCCATGAACACCACGCGGTTCGCCACGGCCTGGGCGAAGCCCATCTCGTGGGTGACGCACAGCATCGTCATCCCCTCTTCGGCCAAGGCGATCATGGTGTCGAGCACCTCTTTGATCATCTCGGGGTCCAGCGCCGAGGTCGGCTCGTCAAACAGCATGATGCGGGGCTTCATGCACAAGGACCGGGCAATCGCCACGCGCTGCTGCTGGCCGCCCGACAACTGACCCGGATACTTGTGGGCCTGTTCAGGGATCTTGACCTTGTGCAGGAAGTGCATCGCAATCTCTTCAGCCTCGCGCTTTGGGGTCTTGCGAACCCAGATCGGCGCCAGCGTGCAGTTTTCCAAAATGGTCAAGTGCGGGAAGAGATTAAAGTGCTGAAACACCATCCCCACTTCGGACCGGACCTTGTCGATGTTCTTCAGGTCATTGGTCAGTTCGGTGCCGTCGACCACGATCTTGCCGGCCTGATGTTCTTCCAGCCGGTTGATGCAGCGGATCAGCGTTGATTTGCCCGAACCGGACGGGCCGCAGATCACGATCCGTTCGCCACGATTGACGGTCATGTTGATGTCACGCAGCACATGGAACTGGCCGTACCACTTGTTCATGCCGGTGATCTGGATGGCGACCTCGTCCGAGACCTGCATCTGTTTGGTTGCTTCTGCCATGGTCAAGGCTCCTTAACGGTGATCGGTTTTCAGCTTCTGTTCCAGATACATCGAGTATCTGGACATCCCGAAGCAGACGGCAAAGAAAATTGCGCCAACAAAGATGTAGGGCTCCCAGTAGATGCCCTTCCACGCGGTGTCGGCCCGCACGATGGTGGTAACGCCTTTCAAGGGGTCCATCAGGCCGACAAAGGCGACCAACGTGGTATCTTTGAAAAGGCCGATAAACGTGGACACGATGCCAGGGATCGAGACCTTAAGCGCCTGCGGCATCACGATCAGCCGCTGCGCCTGCCAATAGTCCAGCCCAAGCGCATCGGCGGCCTCGTATTGCCCCTTGGGCAGCGCGGCAAGGCCGCCGCGGATCACCTCGGCCAGATAGGCGGCCGAGAAGAAGGTCACCAGAATGATGACCCGCAAGACCACGTCAAAGTTGGTTTGCGGCGGCAGGAAATAGCCCAAAAGCAGGGTTGCTGTGAAAAGCACTGTGATCAGAGGCACGCCGCGCACGAACTCGATAAAGCCGACGCAGAGCGTCTTGATGAGCAGCATGTCAGATTGGCGGCCAAGCGCCAAAAGGATACCAATCGGCAAAGACGCCCCGATCGCGGTGACGCCGATCACAAAGGCCAGAAGAAAGCCGCCGAACTGGTCAGAGGTGATCGCCTCCATCCCAAGGGGCAACGCCGCCTCAAGCCCAGTGGTGACGCTGGTTTGCAGGGCAAGCCACCAGATCGCAGCGACAAGGGTGCCTGCGCCGGTGGCGACCACAACCCCAAGGTAGGACTTGGTGGCCATATAGACGACCGCCAGCAAGACAAAGCCAATCGCCGTACCGACCGGTGCCCAAACCGACCCACCCCACAAGAGCCAAAAGCCCAAAAGTGGGTAAAGCACGGTCACGACCAACAGCCGCTTGGGGGCCACCCAAGCCATCACCGTCAGTCCGCCCAAGAGGAGCGCAAAGATCACCAGATGGGTCGCATTGTGATCCAGCATCGCCAATGCGATGAGCGTCAGCAAGGCAACCGAGCCGACCAGCATCACACTGGCTTTGCGCAGGCCGAAGTATAGGACCGGCGCCAACGCGATCAGCAAGAGGCCGAGTGCCAACACCGGGCGCCAATAAAGATCAGCTGGATAAAAGCCGAACAGGAACTGGTGCCAGCGGTCGCGGATCAGGGCCCAGCAGGCCCCCGTCGCCTCGGGGCCGGCACTGGCCCAAACGATCTCGCGGCATTCCTTCAGCGAGCTGGCGTTCCAGACGCTGTTCAAAAGCCACGGCAGGGCTGCCTGCACCATCAGCAAGACGACGGCAGCGCCCAACAAGGTTAGCACCGTGTTGAACGGCGAGGAGAACAGGTTCTCGCGCAGCCACTTCACAGCGCCGCGCTCGGTCAGCGGCGGAGCCTGTTGTGGCAGCATGTCAGAGCGGACGAATGCGGGATCTGGCATCTTAACGCTCCTTCAACTTGACGGAATTGTTGTAGATGTTCATCAGCGACGAAATCAGCAGGCTGATCGTCAGATAGATGGCCATCATCAGCACCATGCACTCCATCTCGCGCCCGGTCTGGTTCATCGTGATGCCGCCCAATGTGCCCCGCAGATCAAGATACGACACGGCAATGCCCAAAGAGGTGTTCTTCGTCAGGTTCAGGAACTGGCTGATCAAGGGCGGGATGATGACACGCAACGCCTGAGGCAGGATGACCAAGTTCATCGTACGGCCGGGGCGCAGGCCAAGGGCAAAGGCGGCCTCGGTCTGGCCTTTGGAAATGGCCTGAATACCACCCCGAACGATCTCGGCGATGAAGGCCCCGGTATAGAGGATCAAGGCGACCAAAAGCGCGGTGAATGAGTGGTTTACCGACAAACCACCCGTAAAGTTGAAGCCTTTGATCGAGGGGTACTCCAGGTGAAAGCCCATCGCCATCAAAAGCGCAATCGCAGGGACGAACAACACCAAAAGCGATTTCCACCACGTGGTTGGACGGTCGCCTGTGTCTTCCTGAATGGCTTTGGCACGGGCCAAGATCCGGCGGTTCACCATGATCGAACCAAAGACGACCAAAAGAAAAGCAACGCCCGACAGGTTGACCGGCACGGTTGCGATTTCGATGGTCGGCAAGGGACGATCCAGAACCGGGCCAGGGATGTTCGTCCCACGGTTGGTGATCGCAATGGCGCCAAAGAGCATGGTTTCTTTGGGTGCCTCTCCGGCCGCGATCATCTCGTCCGTGACGCGAAAATCCTTGGGTTGCGGGTAGGTTTCGGTAAAGACGACAAAGATCAGGATGATCCACAAAACCAAGGGTACATTGCGGAAAATCTCGACATAGACGGTCATCAGCCGCCCAACGAGCCAGTTTTTCGACAAGCGCAACACACCGGCAATGACACCAACGATGGTGGCGAAGATACAGCCGATAAAGGCGATGAGAAGGGTGTTCAGCAGTCCGATGATCGCGGCGCGACCGTGACTGCTGTCATTGGTATAGGGGATCAACTGCTGGTCAATGTCATAGCCAGCGCGCTGCCAAAGGAAGTTGAAATTGATATCCTTGCCGCGTTCCGCAAGGTTCTTAATGGTGTTGTCAGCCATCCAGCCCAGAAAGGCCAAAAGCAAGATCAACACGGCCACCTGAATCGTATAGGACCTATAGCGCGTGTCATAGATAAGCATGGACAGCCGAAAGGAGTCCTTCGGCGCTTCGGATGCGAGTGACATTATACCCCCTGTGCCGACCGATGGCCGTCTTGATGCGGCCTGTCTGGATCTTGTCCAATGGTCAAAGCGATTAGGCTAAAGAAAAACGGGCGCACCCCGGTCAGGGATGCGCCCGAGATCAATGATTACCGGAACGGTGCCGCGTACTGCAGGCCGCCCTGGGTCCACAGAGCGTTCAGGCCACGGGCCAGACCGATCGGGGTCGAAGCGCCGATGTTGGCTTCGAAGATTTCACCATAGTTGCCGTTGGCAAGAATGGCGTTCTTGAACGCAGCGTTATCAAGGCCAGCCATCGCGCCCATATCACCTTCGGAGCCGAGCAGACGCTTGACTTCCGGGTCGGTGGTCGTGGCTTCGACTTCAGCCAGGTTGGCTTTGGTGATGCCTTTTTCTTCCGCGATCAAGAGCGCGTTGAAGGTCCAACGCACAACGTCGCCCCACTGGTTGTCGCCATGGCGAACGACCGGGCCGAGCGGCTCTTTCGAGATGATTTCCGGAAGGATGATGTGGTTTTCCGGATCGGGGAAGGACGAACGCGACGCGGCAAGGCCCGAAGCGTCGGTGGTGAAGGCGTCGCAGGTGCCAGCCAAATAGTTGCGCTGAGCTTCAGCGTCGTCAGCAACGGTCACCGGGGTATAGGTGATGTTGTTTTGCTTGAAGAAGTCAGCAAGGTTCAATTCGGTGGTGGTGCCGGTCTGGATGCAGACGGTCGCGCCGTCCAGTTCCTTGGCCGAAGAAACGCCGAGGTCCTTCTTCACCATGAAGCCCTGACCGTCATAGTAGTTGACCGCGACGAAATCGAGCTTGAGGTCATGGTCGCGCGAGTAGGTCCAGGTCGAGTTGCGGATCAGCACGTCAACCTCGCCCGAAGCCAGCGCAGTGAAGCGGGTCTCCGAGGTCAGCGGGACGAACTTGACCTTGTTCTGGTCACCCAGAACGGCTGCAGCAATCGCCTTGCACAGCGACGCGTCAAAGCCCTGATACACGCCATTGGCATCGGGGGCGGCAAAGCCGGTCAGACCGGGGTTCGCGCCGCAGATCAACTCGCCACGCGCCTTCACATCGTCCAGAGTGCCGGCAAAGGCGGCGCCCGCAAGTACGGTGGTGGCAGCGAGAGTGCCGAGGAACACGGATTTTTTCATTCTTACCTCTTCCTGTGGGTCTGCCCCGAGGGGCAGGGGTTTACGCCCTGTCTTAGCAACAGGTGCGGGTTCCGGATGGCGCCTAAGGTGCCAGTGTCGGACATCATCTGTCACGGTCTTGTGCAAGGTCAAGAAAAACATCCGCTAAAACGGAGCAGTTCTTGGCAACAAGCAGATTGACGATTGTATCGAGCATAATGCCGAAACCATGGCCGGTGGATTGCGCAAGATTGTTACTGGCACAAAGCGTAGAACTGCTCGGCCTCGAGCAACGCGCGCTGTTTGGCGGCCTCAAGTGCTGCCGCATCCTCGTCGACACCCCAAAACTCGACCTGCCAACTCTCATCGATTCGGCTTAGGGCAAAGGCCTCAGCCCCCGAAAGATGCCCTCGAGTGAGCGCAATGCCGAGGATCAACGATCCGGTGATGGCAACAAAATCGTGAAAAGCAGCCAGGCGAAACGCATCAAGCGCCGCAACTTCGGCCTTCAGACGGGCAAGACTTTCCGCCGGCTGGTCGACCGGCACGATGCCCGACGTGACCACAAGCCTCGCTCCCAACGCCGAGGCCGTCCAGTCCAGCAGCGGGTCCCACCCGGCCGCCTGACGGGCAATCAGGCCCTCCGGCGCCGTCGCGCGATAGCACAGCAGGTCGCTCGCGCCATAAGCTGCGAGAAGATCCACCACTTCGTCGCGCTGGTGGACCAACTTGTCGATGGCCGAGTTCACCGCGCGGGTCACTGGCATGGTCTCCGGCTTAACTACCCCCTGTTGCGCGTCCCATTCGCGGGCGGCAGCCTCGGCCATCGCGCGGGTCGGCATGACGACGGCGGCCTTGGCCGGGGTTTTCACCGCACGCCCGTCAAGCCGCACTGTGAACCCGCCCTCGCAAGGCTCGGCCGTGGCAGACGTCCAGAATCGTTTGGCCTTCCAGCCCGTCATTTGCGAAACTCGAACGGATCGGCGGGCACGTCATTTTCCTTCCAGTCCAAGAGCTTCCAGGTCTTGGCCATGTGGTCGGGCAAGGGGGCGGTAAAGGTCAGCATCTCTTTTGTGATGGGATGCTGGATGGACAGGCTGCGGGCGTGAAGATGCAGCTTGCGGCTCACCTCGCCACCCAAACCCGCTCCCCAGCCATCGCCCAAGTTTTCTGTCGCCGACCCACCATACTTGCCATCCCCAATGATCGGATGACCCAATTCCGCCATATGGGCGCGCAATTGATGCGTGCGGCCAGTGATCGGTTCCAGCGCCATCCATGACATCCGGGTGCCCAGAAACCACAAGGTGAAAAAGTCGGTATGGGCGCGCTTGGCGTCAGGATAATCAGCCATTTTGGCGGGATGGACGCATTGCATCTTCTCGCCCTCACCACCCCGGCCGTGACCGGGGGCCTTCATCAGCCCGTACTTGACAGAGCCTTGCCGCGGGTTCGGCACGCCGGCGACCAAAGCCCAATAGATCTTGCGCGTGTGATGGTTGCGTAACGCCTCAGACAAGGCCCGCGCCACCCGGTCGGTCCGCGCCAGCATCAAGACGCCGGATGTGTCTTTGTCCAAGCGGTGAACCAGCTTTGGCCGCTCTTTGTAGCCGAACTTCAAAGCTTCGGTCAGACCGTCGACATGACGATCTCCCTGTCCCGAGCCGCCTTGCGACGGCAGGCCCGCAGGTTTGTTTAGAATGATGATATGCTCATCTTTCCAAAGTACTGCGTTCTGGATCATCTTGGAATCGGCGGCACTGACACGCCCTTCGGCAGGCCGACTTGGCGCCTCGGTGTCCGGCAAAGGCGGCACACGGATGACCATGCCCGGCGCCACACGATCAGACGCTTTGGCGCGGGCGCTGTCGATGCGCACTTGGCCCGTGCGGCACATCTTTTCGACATGGCCTTGGCTGATCTGCGGAAAGCGGCGCTTGAACCATTTGTCCAGCCGCTGCTCCCCCTCATCCGCCGAGACGGTCAGAAGTTTCACGCCACTCATCCGAGGGCTCCTTTGGCAAGGGCCGCCCCTAGGGCGACCGCGAGAAGAGAAAGGCCGACCGACAGGCCAACATAAAGGGCCGCCTGCGCGGGCTGGCCAGCCTGCCAGAGCTTGAGCGCATCCAGCGAAAAGGCCGAAAAGGTGGTGAACCCGCCCAACACCCCGGCCAACAAAAGTGGGGAGAGTGCATCACGTGACGCAAGCACCACAAACAACACGCCCATCACAAAACTGCCCAGCACATTGACAGCCGCCACCGCCCAAGGCGCGCCAAACGCCGCCACGGTGACATAGCGCAAGACCGAGCCAATGGCTCCGCCGAGTGCAACTTGGGAAAGCGTCCAGAACATGGCGTTTCCTTGCGACCGCCCGCCCAGTTTGTCAACCACCGCGCTCAGACCTGCCTTGTGCGCCGACATTTCATCTTGGCCTCAAATACCCCCGCCGGAGGCTCCCAAGGCCAATGTCGGACGCTCCGCGGGGGGTATTTTGGGCCAAGATGAAAACCAGCCTCAGGTCAGGTATCCCGTTTGGCGCGCAGTTTGGCGAAGTAATCGATGCGCTTTTTCAGCTCACGCTCGAACCCACGTTCGGGGGGCGCATAATAGACCGGGCGGCGCATGGCGTCGGGGAAGTAGTTCTGCCCCGAAAAGGCGTCTTCGGCATCGTGGTCATAGGCATAGCCCGCGCCGTAGCCGATTTCTTTCATCAACTTGGTCGGCGCGTTGCGGATATGCAAAGGCGGCGGGTGGCTGCCGGTGTCGCGTGCGGCGGCGCGGGCGGCTTTGTAGGCGGTGTAGACGGCGTTCGATTTTGGGGCGAGCGCCAGGTACACAACCGCCTGCGCCAGCGCGAGTTCGCCTTCGGGGCTGCCCAGACGCTCATAGGTTTGCCAACTGTCAAGGCAGACTGTCTGGGCTTGCGGGTCGGCAAGGCCGATGTCCTCGACCGCCATGCGGGTGATGCGGCGGGCGAGAAAGCGCGGGTCTTCGCCGCCTTCCAGCATGCGGGCGAACCAGTAAAGGGCGGCGTCCGGGTCTGATCCCCGGACCGATTTGTGCAGCGCCGAAATCAGGTTGTAATGTTCTTCGCCTGATTTGTCGTATTTCGTGGCGCGTCGCATCAGGCGGGTTGCCAGTTGGTCACGGGTCAGGGGTTTGTCTGCCTTCCAAGCCGCCACCTGTTCGATGAGGTTAAGGCAAGCGCGCCCATCACCGTCGGCCATGTCAATCATCGCCTCGCGGGCCTCGCCGGTCAGGGGCAGCGCCCGGCCCAACTCGCGTTCCGCCCGTTGCGTCAGGCGTTCCAGATCGGCAGGCGTCAGCCGCTCCAACACGATAACCTGCGAGCGCGACAGAAGCGCCGCGTTCAATTCGAACGAGGGGTTCTCGGTGGTGGCGCCGACCAAGAGGATGGTGCCATCTTCCATATGGGGCAGAAAGCCGTCTTGCTGGGCCTTGTTGAAGCGGTGGATTTCATCAACGAACAACAGCGTACCCTGCCCGTTTTGCCGCCGAATCCGGGCCTGCTCAAAAACCTTTTTCAGGTCTGGAACTCCGGTGAAGATGGCCGAGATTTGCACGAAAGCCAGATTGGTCTGATCGGCCAGAAGCCGGGCGATCGTGGTCTTGCCCACCCCAGGCGGTCCCCACAGGATCAGCGAGGACAAGGATCCCGCCGCCAGCATCGCACCCAAAGGCCCTTCCGGCCCCAGCACATGCGCCTGCCCGATCACCTCAGACAAGGTACGTGGGCGCAGCCGATCGGCCAGCGGGCGTGGTGCGCCGGGGGCGGGTTGGGCAGCAGCAGTGTCAAACAGATCAGCCATGCCGCCCAGACTACGCCCGGATACAGAGCGGGGAAAGCCCTGCCGTCAGTGAACGGTCTGACTAAAGTCCATCAAGACGACCTGATTTTCGATCCCGTCGATCTCCATCACCGGGCCCATGCCCTGCATCTTTACGCCCACGCGGTCCGCCCAGCGGGGCCATGTGGCCGCCAGAAGCGTCAGGCAATGGCTGGCACCCAGACCACGCACCGTTTCGCCCAGTTGGGCGATAAGCTGGGCATGGACCCGGCGGCGGATCGAGGAGGGCACATCATGGCTGACAAAGAGGCGGGAGCTTTCCCAGATATGGTCTGCCACCGGTGCCTCGTCATGCAGAAGATGGGCGGGAATGGTGTCGAGAAGCCCGCGCTGGGCGTCGCGGATCATATAGCTGTAAATCCCGCAGCGGGTGGTGGTTGGCGTCAAGCGGTTCCCGGCCAGGACCTTACCCTCACCGTCATGCACAACGACCCAGCGGCTGGCGGGGGTGTCATACTGGTCGTATTCCATGCCCATGGCCTCGGGCAGGTTCCACTTGTTGTGAACGATGAACAATTCGCGCCTTGCGCGCAGCATATTCGCAAACAACTCGCCATGGTTGTGTAAATTGGCAAAAGAAAGCGTTGTCGTCAGCATGGCAACTCCTATTCGGTTGGATGGCAGTCAAACCTTGCAGGAGGGGTCTTGATTACATCAGGCGATAATCCTTTGCCCGCTGGATCGCTTCAGCCGTTGTGCAGGCCATCAGCCGAATCCGCGCCGAGGTGATCCTCGCCTTCAGCGCGCTTTCGGAGATCCCCAATTTGGCCGCGGCCGCTGCGATCCGGTCCCCCCCGGCAATACACTTAAGCGCCTCGATCTGGGCTTTGGTCAGCTCTTCCGGCGGTTCGGTCATCTCATGCAGCCGGTGCACGATGGCAGCGCAGGCGGCAATTTCTGAATCGGTGAACTCGCGGTCAGATCGGGCGAAAGAGGCGATGGTGCGTGATTTGATCGGACCACAGGCGACAGTGGCCCCATGGGTCAAGCCGTAACTGGCGGCGATGTTGAACAGGCCAAAGGGATCGGGCAGCGATGAATCGCTCCACCGGATCGTACCGGTGGTGGAAAACCCCCAAGCAACCATCGGGTCACGCAGCACATATCCGTTTTCAGTATAGTGATCGAGCCACGCCGGATCATAGGTTTGGAACATGAACAAGGGGGCGGTGAAGCGGATGTGCAGACCGATGGAATACCCAGCCGGGGCCAACATGGCCAACTGGTGCAATTCAACATCCATACCAAGTTTCACTGACATTTTAACTTCGCTTTATGGCGATTCTTTAGCAACTCTAGATTGCGCTCTGGCAATGCACCAGAACTGAATCAAATTTGATTGAAACTGCGCCTGACAAGGCCTTGGAACAGCAAGAAAAACCACAATGGCAGTGTCTTGGCGCTTCACCAGGCGGGCGCAGGCTATCGTTAACCATGAATTGCCAGCGACAGCCTGGCCGGGTGAGTAGCCACAGCTAATGGCGGGTGGCGCCGCAATCCATGGCGACGCATTGATTGACGACACCGTCAATCTCCATGGGCGGGCCCGCGATCTCGGTACGAAAGCCAATCCGGCGCATCCAGCGGCCCCAGACTTGCGGGCAAAGCCCCAAGAGACGCTCGGCCCCCAGCAGTTGCGCGGTGTTGACCATCTCGGTCATCAAATCGCGCTGGACGTGACTGCGCAAGGAAGAGGGGACATCATGGGCAATGAAGACGCGGCTGGATTCCCAGACCTTGCTCGACACCGGGGCCTCTCCGAACAAAAGCGTGTCTGGAATCGTCGGCAAGAGCCCGGCCTGTGCGTCGCGGATCATGTAGCTGTAAATCCCGCAGCGCGCGGTGGTTGGCGTCAGCCGGATGCCAGCCAAGACACGCCCGCCGTCATGCACCGCAATCCAACGGCTTTGGGGCGTGTCATATTGGTCGAATTCCATGCCGTCGACCTGCGGCAGGTTCCATTTGCGCTGCACGATAAAGGACTGATGCCGCGCCCGCAGGACATTGGTGAACAAGGTGCCGTGGGTATGAATGTTGTCAAAGGATAATGTGGTCGTCTGCATGGGAACCTCCAGCCGGTTTGAAAAACAAAAATCGGCCGGGGCACCACCTAGAGCAACTTGGCTTCCAGCGCGCGCTGGATCGCTTCGGCCGTGGTGCGGCACAGCAAGCGTTCGCGTGCGCTGCGCAGTCGGGCCTTGAGTGCGCTTTCCGAGATGCCGATCTGCTGAGCCGCCTGAGAGTAGCGGTAGCCTTTCGCGATCAGTCGCAACGCCTCTACTTGGGCGGCCGAGAGGTGTTCGGGCGGCTCGGTTTCCCGGTGTAGCAGGCGCACCATCTCGGCGATTTCGGCCATCTCTGTGTCGGAGAACTCACGGTCGCTGCGTGCGAAACCGCCGATTGTCCGAGAACTGGTTGGTCCATGGGCGACCGCAACACCATAGGTCAGGCCAAAGGCTTTGGCCTGTCCCATGACATCATGCGGGTCGGGATGGTTCAGCGCGCTCCACCGCGCGATACCCTCGGTACCAAACCCCCAAGAAATGAGTGGATCACACAGCATATAACCCCGGTTGGTGTAAATCTCGACCCAGTTCGGGTCGTAGGTGTTGACCATGATTTGGGCAGAGGCAAACCTGATATGCAGGCCAAGCGCGTAACCTGACGGGGCCAAGGCCGACAGTTTTGCCAAGCCCATCTCCAGACCGATTGTGCGCGCCATTTTGCCTTCCCTTACCCCTGAACCGGATCACCAAAAACAACCTATCGCTGATTCAATACAATCTTAGAGTGTTCTTGGTAAAGGGTGCAATGGAAAAAGGCCCGCGAACCGCGGGCCTTTTGATCAAGGTCTTAGACGCTGTGCCAGTGGCGCTGTCTCAGTCCTCAGCAGCCTCATCAGCGGCGCTGCGGGCATGGTCTGCGGCGCCTTTGGCCGAAGGATCACGGTCGACGAATTCGATGATCGCCATCGGCGCCATGTCGCCATAGCGGAAGCCGGCCTTCAGGATGCGGACATAACCGCCCTGACGTGTGGCATAGCGCGGGCCAAGAATTTCAAACAGACGTGCGGTGTGCATGTCCTGCTTCAGCTGAGCATGGGCCTGACGACGGGCGTGCAAATCGCCGCGCTTTGCCAGCGTGATCAGCTTTTCGATGATCGGACGCAGTTCCTTGGCTTTCGGCAAGGTGGTCTTGATCTGTTCGTGTTCAATCAGCGAACCAGCCATGTTGGCGAACATCGCCTTGCGGTGTTCGTGGGTGCGGTTCAGCTTACGGTAGCCGTTTGAGTGACGCATCGGAATCTCCTAGACGCTTGTTTTGCTTTGTCCGGCAGGGCCTACGACTGGTCCCGCTCACCTTGGGCTTTCGCCTTGATCGAAAACAAAGAATTTTCGATCTGTTTCCCCGGCAGTCCGGGCATTTTAGCGGCCCCCCCCCCCCCCCCCCCGGGGGGGGGGGGGGTGGGGGGGGGGGGTTGCCCCTTAGAACTGGTCTTCGAAGCGCTTGGCCAGATCTTCGATGTTTTCCGGCGGCCAGTCTTCGACTTCCATGCCCAGATGCAGACCCATGCCCGACAGCACTTCCTTGATCTCGTTCAAGGACTTGCGGCCGAAGTTCGGGGTGCGCAGCATCTCGGCTTCGGTCTTCTGAATCAGATCGCCGATATAGACGATGTTGTCGTTCTTCAGGCAGTTGGCCGAACGCACCGAAAGCTCCAGCTCGTCGACTTTCTTAAGCAGCAGCGGATTGAACTCAAGGCCCGCATCCACTTCGCCAGCCTTGGCCGATTCCGGCTCGTCGAAGTTGACGAACACGCCCAGCTGGTCCTGCAGGATACGCGCGGCATAGGCCACAGCATCATCAGGGGTCAGCGAGCCATCGGTTTCGATCTTCATCGTCAGCTTGTCATAGTCCAGCACCTGACCTTCGCGGGTCGGCTGCACTTCGTACGACACTTTCTTGACCGGCGAGTAGATCGCATCGATCGGGATCAGGCCAATCGGCGCATCTTCCGGACGGTTCTTGTCAGCCGAGACATAGCCCTTGCCGGTGTTGACCGTCAGTTCCATGTACACGTCGGCGCCATCGTCAAGGTGGCAGATCACGTGGTCCTTGTTCAGAACCTCGATCCCGTTGGTTTCCGAGATGTCACCAGCGGTGACAACGCCCGGGCCCTTGGCAGAGATCGACAGGCGCTTCGGCCCTTCGACTTCCATCTTCAGGCGCACGCCCTTCAGGTTCAACACGATGTCGGTGACATCTTCGCGAACGCCAGCAACGCTGGAGAACTCGTGCAGCACATTGTCGATCTGCACGCTGGTGATGGCCGCGCCTTGCAGCGACGACATCAGAACGCGACGCAGCGCGTTGCCGAGCGTCAGGCCAAAGCCACGCTCCAGCGGTTCGGCGATTACGGTCGCCACGCGCTGAGCATCCGCACCGGCCTTCACGACCAGTTGCTGCGGCTTGATGAGTTCCTGCCAATTCTTGTGGATCATGCTTTCGCCTCCATTCTTGTCGCCTGCCCATGTCCCGTAAGCAGGTGACGCCCGAGGATCTGGAATCACACAATCGGGCCGCGCGAAATCGCACGGCCCGACTGAATTCGAATAACTTTAGACGCGGCGACGCTTCGGCGGACGGCAGCCGTTGTGCGCAAGCGGGGTCACATCACGGATCGAGGTGATGTTGAAACCCACAGCGGCCAGCGCGCGCAAAGCCGATTCACGGCCCGAACCGGGGCCCTGCACTTCGACTTCCAGCGTCTTGACGCCATGTTCCTGCGCCTTGCGGCCAGCATCTTCAGCGGCCATCTGGGCGGCATAAGGGGTCGACTTGCGCGAACCCTTGAAGCCCATGGTGCCCGAGGACGACCACGAAATGGCGTTGCCCTGAACGTCTGAAATCAGGATTTTGGTGTTGTTGAAGGACGAGTTCACATGAGCAACGCCTGCGGCGATGTTCTTGCGCTCTTTTTTCTTCGTGCGGGTCGATTTGGTATCGCGTGCCATAATGCCCTACCCCTTATTTCTTCTTGCCAGCGATGGCTTTTGCGGGGCCCTTGCGGGTACGAGCGTTCGTATGGGTGCGCTGACCGCGGACCGGCAGGCCCTTACGGTGACGCAGGCCACGATAGCAGCCAAGGTCCATCAGACGCTTGATGTTCATCGACACTTCGCGACGCAGGTCGCCTTCAACGGTGAAGTTGGCGTCGATGAATTCGCGGATGGCGAGCACTTCGGCATCAGTCAGCTGATTGACGCGGCGGGCGCGGTCAATGTTCAGCGCAGCGCAAATGGCTTCGGCGTTATGGGCGCCAATGCCAGCGATATACTGCAGAGAAATGGGAACCCGTTTTTGCGTCGGGATGTTCACGCCAGCAATACGTGCCAAACGTATCTTCCTTCATGGTTGCGGTTCCGTAGCGCCAGAACCTTTTTTCACAACAGCCGGACATGGGCCCGACAACGATCTTCCCAATTACGGGAAACCCAATCCACGGGCGATTCCGTGTCAGGACGCCGTGCTTTAGGGGCTTTCCCCCCTGCCGTCAAGCGGCGCAGGCCGGAATCTCAAGTGCGATCCAGAACTTTCGCGATGGCGGTCGCGACATGATCCATCGCGGCCATGCCGTCAATCTGCACAAGGCTTTTCTTGGCCCAGTAATAGCCGATCAGCGGTGCGGTGTTCTTGTAGTATTCTTGCAGCCGAACGGCAAACACCTCGGGCGTGTCATCTTTGCGCACCGGCTGGCCTGCGGCGCGGGCCTCTTCGGCGCGCTTGACGATGCGGCCAACCAGTGCCTTGTCATCCACCACAAGCTCGATCACCGCGTCCAAGGTCAGGCCACGCTTGGCCAGAAGAGCTGCCAGCGCATCGGCCTGCTTCAGCGTGCGCGGAAAGCCGTCAAAAATGAACCCGCCGGGGGCACCCTTTTCTAGCCTTTCCTCGATCAGGCCGATGACAATCTCGTCTGTAACGAGACCGCCCTTTTCCATCACTTCGGCAACCTTTCGGCCCATCTCGGTGCCACTGGTCTTGGCCTCGCGCAGCATGTCGCCGGTCGACAGCTGCACCATGCCCCGGGCTGTAACAAGCCGTTCGGCCTGCGTGCCCTTGCCGGCTCCCGGCGGCCCCAGAAGGATGATGTTGGCCATATGCCCCTCTTAGCGCCGCGCCGGGGCCTTCGGGGTGCGTTTCTTGCCCCGCAGGTTCGACTTTTCGATCAGCCCTTCGTACTGATGGGCCAGAAGATGCGATTGCACCTGATTGATAGTGTCCATCGTCACCGAGACCACGATCAGCACCGAGGTGCCGCCAAAGTAGAAGGGAATCGCGAACTGGTGGCGCAGCACTTCTGGCAGAAGGCAAACTGCCGCAAGATAGCCTGAACCCAGCACCAAGATACGATTGACTACATATTCCAGATATTCTTCGGTCTTTTTGCCGGGACGAATACCCGGGATAAAGCCGTTCTGATCTTGCAGGTTCTTGGCCACATCCTCGACCTTGAAGGCGACGTTGAATGTATAGAAATAAGCAAAGAACACGATCATTCCGATAAAGAACACCAGGTACAGTGGCTGACCTGGGCCGAAATAGGCCAGAATGGTCGACATGATCGGCCCGGTTTGTGCGCCCGAGAAGGTGGAAATCGTGATCGGCAAGAGCAGCAGAGAAGACGCAAAGATCGCCGGGATCACGCCCGCAGGGTTCACCTTGATCGGCAGGTTGGACGAGCCGCCGTCAAAAACCTTCATGCCCACCTGACGGCGAGGATATTGAATGGTGATCTTGCGCAGCGCGCGCTCCATGAACACGACCGCCGCGATGACGACCACCACCATGATCAGCACACCGATGACAACCGGGGTCGAAATCACATTGTTGCGGCCCATGGTGAAGAACTGTGCCAAAGCGGCGGGAATTTCCGCCACAATACCTACAAAGATGATCAACGAAATGCCGTTGCCAATGCCGCGCGCGGTGATCTGCTCACCCAGCCACATCAGGAACATCGTGCCGCCCACCAGCGTGATGACGCAAGAGGCGATAAAGAAAGCGCCGGGCGTGTGCGCCAGCCCACCGGCTTGCAACGACATGGCGATGCCATAGCCCTGAAACAGCGCCAGAACCACGGTGCCGTAGCGCGTCCATTGGTTCATCTTCTTGCGGCCCTGCTCCCCTTCTTTCTTCATCTGCTCCAGCGCAGGCACCATCGATGCCAGAAGCTGAATGATGATCGAAGCCGAGATATAGGGCATGATCCCAAGGGCAAAGATCCCCATGCGGCTGATCGCGCCGCCGGTGAACATGTTCAGAATGCCACCCAGGCCCGCACCCGCATTTGCCATGAACTCGCGCAGCGCCTGGCCGTCGATCCCGGGAACCGGGATATAGGTGCCAATGCGATATACGATCAGCAGGCCAAGGGTGAAGAAGATGCGCTGACGCAGATCCGTCGCCTTGCCGAAGGCCCCCCAAGAGAGGTTGGCCGCCATTTGCTCTGCAGCAGATGCCATGTTTGGTCTCTTTCATGCACAGCGCCGCCGAACCGTTCTCCGGTCGGCGGCGCGGGAAAACTCGTGGGATGATGTAAGCGGTCTTGCGACCGCTCACAACCTCTTATTCAGCCGCTGCTGCAACCGTGAGCGAACCGCCAGCGGCCTTCACAGCCTCGATAGCGGCGGCAGATGCGCCGGTGACCACCAGATTCACGGCCGATTTGATCTCGCCCTTGTTCAGAACGCGGATACCGTCCAGCTTTTGCTTGGTCAGACCAGCCGCGATGATCGCGTCTTCGGTGATCTCGGCCTTGGCATCCAGCTTGCCCAGAGCGATGAACTTTTCGATCAGGCCCAGATTGATGACGGCATAATGCTTTTGGTTCGGCTTGTTGAAGCCACGCTTGGGCAGGCGGCGATACAGCGGCATCTGGCCGCCTTCGTAACCACCAATGGCCACGCCCGAACGCGATTTCTGGCCCTTGATACCACGGCCAGCGGTCTTGCCCTTGCCCGAGCCGGGACCACGTGCGACGCGCTTTTGCTTTTTGGCGGCGCCGGGATTGTCGGAAAGTTCATGCAGTTTCATGTCGCAAACTCCTATGCCGGAACTGCACCCACTGCGACGGCGGGGCAAACACGGCGATTTTTCTTGGTTATGTGACGCCTCGCGTCACGGGTCTTATTGATTCTGTCACCCTTAAGGGGTCACTGGGCGCGTATAGAGGGCGCATGGCCATCAATCAACCCCCGTAGGGCAGGGTTCATCCCGCCGCAGGTGCGGGATAGCTGCCGGACGCATCATGCTTTTCCTGCCCCGTCAGTGCGGGCGTGAAAACACAGATGATCCGCAGATCGCTGGTGGCGCGCAGAAGATGCGCTTCGTGATGGTCGAGCACATAAACCGTCCCCGGCCCCAAGGGCCAGGCCTGGCCGGTGGCCACATTCACCACTTCGCCCACGCCTTCGATGACATAGTTCGTCTCGACGTGGTTTTTGTACTCCAGATGCTGCTCGGTCCCGGCCTTGCACAGCGTATCATGCAGCGAATAGCCCAAACCATCGGCGGCCAGAAGGATCCGGCGGCTTTCAAAGGCATCGCCTTTGACATGTGCCGAGGTGTTCAGGATAGAGGCAAGCGTTCTCACGATCATGGCAGCACCTGTGATGGTTATGGGGCCAACATGACCGATCCGCGCCGAAAAGCAAACGCCCCGAGGTTTCCCTCGGGGCGCGTGATCCGCAAGGCGGGTCTTCAACCCACCAAACGCTTAGCCACGCTCTTCAATGATCTGAACGAGGTGGCTGATCTTGTTCACCATGCCGCGGATGGAAGGGGTATCTTCCAACTCACGGGTGCGGTTCATCTTGTTCAGGCCAAGGCCCTTCAGGGTCGCGGTCTGAACGGCCGGGCGGCGGGCGGCCGAGGCCACCTGCTTCACGACAATGGTTTTCTTGGCGGCCGGAGCCGCTGCTTTCTTGGCTGCCATGATCAAGCCTCCACGGTTTCAGCGGCGGGCTTGTTCAGGATCTCGGCCACCTTCTTGTTGCGGCGAGCCGCAACCTGACGGGGCGAGGTCTCTGCTTTCAGACCGTCGATGGTGGCACGGATCATGTTGTAGGGGTTCTGCGAGCCGATCGACTTCGCAACAACGTCCTGCAGACCCAGCATTTCGAACACGGCGCGCATCGGGCCGCCGGCGATGATGCCGGTACCAGCCACAGCCGAGCGCATCACGACTTTACCGGCGCCATGACGGCCTTCCATGTCGTGGTGCAGCGTGCGGGCGTCCTTCAAGGGCACGCGGATCATCTGGCGCTTGGCCTGTTCCGTTGCCTTGCGGATCGCTTCCGGCACTTCCTTGGCCTTGCCCTTGCCAAAGCCGACACGACCTTTTTGGTCGCCGACCACGACGAGTGCTGCAAAGCCAAAGCGCTTGCCGCCTTTTACGGTTTTGGAAACGCGGTTGATCGCGACCAGACGGTCAGCGAATTCCGGGGTTTCCTCGGGCCGGTTGTCGCGGCGATCATTGCCACCACGATTGTCCCGACGGTTTTCACGTTCTGCCATTTTTCAACTCCTCAGAACTTCAGTCCACCTTCACGGGCAGCATCGGCCAAAGCCTTGATCTTGCCGTGAAAGAGGAAACCGCCGCGATCGAAGTAGCACTCTTCGACACCGGCCTTCTTGGCGCGCTCGGCGATGGTGAGACCCACCTTCGCCGCCGCTTCCACGTTGTTTTTGCCCACGAAGCCCAGATCCTTTTCCAAGGTCGAAGCCGCCGCGACAGTGATGCCCTTGGCGTCGTCGATCAGCTGAGCGCTGATGTTTTTCGACGAGCGGTGGACAGAAAGGCGAAGGCGGCCATTGGCCATCGCCTTGATCTTGTTCCGGACGCGCATGCGGCGCTTGAGGAACAGCTCTCTTTTGTTGTTCGCCATTTTTGCGCCCCTTACTTCTTCTTGCCTTCCTTGCGGAAGACGAACTCGCCCTTGTAGCGGATGCCTTTGCCCTTATAGGGCTCGGGCTTGCGCCACTCGCGGATGTTCGCGGCGACTTGACCAACCTGCTGTTGGTCAATGCCTTCCACAATGATTTCGGTCTGCTTCGGAGAGGTGACGGTGATGCCAGCCGGAACAGCGAAGTTTACTTCGTGGCTGTAACCGAGCGACAGCTTCAGAACGTTGCCAGCCATCGCAGCGCGATAACCCACACCCTGAATTTCCATCTCTTTCTTGAAGCCGGTGCTGACGCCGATGACCAGATTTTCGATCATCGAGCGCGACATGCCCCACTGTTGACGCGCCAGCTTCGAGGTGCCGCGCGGCGTCACCTTGATGCTGTCGTTTTCAATGGTCAGCGTCACGTTGTCGCCAGCGGTGAAGCTGCGGGTGCCCTTCGGGCCTTTGACTTCGACGGTCTGGCCAGAGATCGTGGCCGAGACGCCTTTGACAAGGGCGACGGGTTTCTTGCCGATACGAGACATTCAACCCTCCTTAGAACACGGTGCAAAGCACTTCGCCGCCAACATTGGCTGCGCGCGCATTTGCATCCGACATGACGCCCTTCGGCGTCGAGACGATGGAGATACCCAGGCCATTGCGGACCGAGGGGATATCCTTAACGCCCATGTACACACGACGGCCGGGCTTCGACACGCGCTTGACTTCGCGGATCACCGGGGTGCCTTCGTAGTACTTCAGGCTGATTTCAAACTCACCCTGGCCATTGGCCGTGGGGGTCTTTTCATAGCCGCGGATATAGCCTTCCGACAGCAGCACATCCAGAACGCGGGCCCGCAGCGTGGACGCCGGGGTTTTCACGGTGGATTTGCCACGCAGTTGGCTGTTGCGGATGCGGGTCAGCATATCGCCAATCGGATCGTTCATCGACATTGTGCGATCTCCTTACCAGCTGGACTTGACCATGCCCGGAATCTGACCGAACGAGGCCAGTTCACGCAGCATGATGCGGCTGAGTTTGAGCTTGCGATAGAACGCATGCGGACGGCCCGTCAGCTGGCAGCGGTTGTGGATCCGCGTTGCCGACGAGTTGCGGGGCATCTGAGCCAGCTTCAGAGTCGCCTTGAAGCGCTCTTCGACGGGCTTGGACTGGTCGTTGATCACCGCTTTGAGGGCGGCGCGCTTGGAAGCATGCTGCTTCACAAGGGCGGCGCGCTTCACTTCGCGGTTCACCATGGATTTTTTTGCCATTGCTTCGGTTCCTCGCGCTTACGACGTGAAGGGCATGTTGAAATGCTTCAACAGCGCCTTGGCTTCCGCGTCGGTATTTGCGGTGGTGCAGATGATGATGTCCATTCCGAGGATCTCATCGACTTTGTCGAAGTTGATCTCGGGGAACACGATTTGCTCTTTCAGACCCATGGCATAGTTGCCACGGCCGTCAAACGAGGAGCCTTTCACGCCGCGGAAGTCGCGGACGCGGGGCAGAGCCACCGTGATCAGACGATCGAGGAATTCATACATGCGGTCGCCGCGCAGCGTGACCTTGCAGCCCAGCGGCATTTCCTCGCGAACGCGGAAACCTGCGATGGACTTCTTGGCCTTGGTGATGACGGCCTTCTGGCCCGCGATCGCCGTGAGTTCTTCAGCGGCGGTCTTGACCTTCTTGGTGTCTTTCACGGCTTCGCCGACACCCATGTTCAGGACGATCTTGTCCAGCTTGGGGATCTGCATGTCGTTCTTATAGCCGAATTCGGCCTTCATCGCAGCGCGGATGCGCGCGTGATAGTCGGCCTTGGCGCGCGGGGTGTATTTGGCTTGATCCAACATCAGATGGCCTCCCCTGTGGTCTTGGCGAAGCGAACCTTCTTGTCGCCTTCCATGCGGAAGCCGACGCGGGTGGCTTTGCCGTTCTTGTCCATCAGCGCCAGGTTTGACAGGTCGATCGGCATGGCTTTCGCCAGACGGCCGCCCTGCGAGGCTTGGGACTGCTTGGTGTGACGGATCGCGACGTTGACGCCTTCAACAACGGCTTTGTTGGCGGTCGGGTTCACAGAGGCGATCTCGCCTTGCTTGCCCTTGTCCTTGCCGGTGAGCACGACAACCTTGTCGCCTTTACGGAGCTTGGCGGCCATTACAGCACCTCCGGAGCAAGCGAGATGATTTTCATGAAGTTCTTGGCGCGCAGTTCACGGACAACCGGCCCGAAGATACGCGTGCCGACCGGTTCACCCTGGTTGTTCAGGATGACGGCAGCGTTGCGGTCAAAACGGATGGTGGTGCCGTCTTCACGACGAACTTCCTTGGCGGTGCGAACAACAACGGCCTTGCGGACGTCGCCTTTTTTCACACGACCCTTCGGAATGGCTTCCTTCACCGAAACAACGATGATGTCACCGACCGAAGCATAACGGCGGTGCGAACCGCCCAGAACCTTGATGCACTGAACTCGGCGCGCGCCAGAGTTATCAGCCACATCCAGATTCGTTTGCATCTGGATCATTTGGTTTCTCCCGACCTTTGGGGATCATTCCCCAGGGTTTCGTATTGTCGACAGACGAAAGGGACGAGGCTTATGCCTCGACCACAACCGTCCAGCGTTTGGTTTTCGAAATCGGTGCGCACTCTTCGATGCGAACGGTGTCACCGGTCTTGAATTTGTTGTGTTCGTCGTGAGCGCGATATTTCTTCGACTTACGAACGGTCTTTTGCAGCAGCGGGTGCTTGAAACGACGTTCCACCAGAACGGTGATGGTCTGTTCGTTCTTGTCCGAGGTGACAACACCCTGCAGGATACGTTTCGGCATGGCGGTTCCCCTTACTTCGCAGCTTCAGCAGCTTTTTGGACAAGCACAGTCTTGATGCGGGCGACGTCACGACGGACAGCGCGCATGCGGGCGGTGTTTTCCAGCTGGTTGGTGGCGGCCTGGAAGCGCAGGTTGAAGGCTTCCTTCTTCAGCGCAACGAGGTTCTCGCGCAGCGCTTCGGGGGTTTTCCCGTGCAGTTCTTTGGCGTTCATGCGCCTCTTCCTTTTCTCAGTCACCAGAAGGCCCCTTTCGGGTCACCTTGGGTCCGGTGGAACAAAAATAGACCTACGATTCGCGGTTGCCCGGAATCGTTGGATGGGGCCGTATAGGGGGGATGGGGGGAGAGGGCAAGCGGGAAATCCCTTAGGCCCAATTGTAATTGAAGCTCACCGAAATCCGCTCTTCTTCCGACATGTTCATCGGCACTTCATGCCGAAGCCAGCTTTCCCACAAAAGAAGCTCACCCACCTCTGGCTTCACATAGACAAAGGGCTGCAGTTCCTGCGGGGCGTCTTTTCTCCGCAAGGGCGACAGCATCATCATGGCAAGGCGCGGGTCCTCCAGCTTCAGCGCCGAGGTGCCTTCGGGCATGGAGACATAGGTCGTCCCCGAAATCACCGAATGGGGGTGGATGTGGCTAGAGTGCGTGCCGCCTTCGGGCAGGATGTTGATCCAGAAGGCGTTGCATTTGAGTTTCTTGCCCTGCAGATCAAACCCCAGCGCGTCGCAAAAGGCGGCCACATGCTTGTCCAGCGCCTTTTCCAGATCGCCAAAGATCGGGGCGCGCCAAGGCAGATCGTCAAGTGAGGCGTAAGAGGTATAGCCGGGATAGCCCTCGCGCTCGCACCATTCCTGACCCGCCTCATCATCCTCGGCAATCGCGATGCAGGTGTCGCGCAGCTCTTCGTAGCTCACCTTTTTCTTGGCCAGATCGTTCAGCTTGGCGCGGTAGAGGGGCGTGACGAACAGGTTGGTGAGGGTGGACATGAGAAGGCTCCGAACAGGCAGGGCGGGTTCGGCCTGTCGTTCCATACCTTTGGTTTTCGTGCAAGGTGGCTTGGGGTCTTGAGGCCCTAACCTTGGCGGATCACCAGATCGGCGGGGCGGGAACCTGCCACCACGCGGCGGATGTTGGGCATGTCATTGCCGTCAATCCAGGCGCGGGCCTCGGCAGGGGTTTTGCCGTAATGCGCCCAGCGGGCCATCAGGCGGTGGTCCAACTCGGCCTCGGGGACGTCGATCCAGATCGTCAGATCAAACAGCGGCGCAAGATCGGGCCAAGGGGCTTCGTTCAAGAGAAGGTAATTGCCTTCGACGATCAGGATGCGGTCCTGCGGACCAACGATGTCGGCCCCGGCGCGGGAAATTTCCAGATCGCGGTCAAAGAGGGGGATCGCCACCTCGTCTTCGCTGCGAAGGCGCGTCAGAAGGTGACGAAAGCCCGCCACATCAAAGGTGTCCGGCGCGCCTTTCCGGGCGCGGGCACCGCGCGCGATCAGTACAGCATCATCATAGTGAAAGCCGTCCATTGGGACGGCCTTGGCACCCTGCCCCAAGGCGGCAACCAGTTCGGCAGCAAGCGTGGATTTGCCCGCACCGGGCGGGCCTGCAAGGGCGGTCAAAAATCGCCCCTGCGGGTGCGCTTTCGCACGGATGGTTGTCGCCAACTGGGCTGGGGTCATGCCGCTTCGTTCACGCCTTCGGGCAGTTTGGCACCGGTCATGAAGGCCACAGCGTCGGACATCGAATAGTCCTGCGGGCGGATCACGCAAAGCCGACGGCCAAGGCGGTGAATGTGGATACGGTCGGCCACTTCGAACACATGCGGCATGTTGTGCGAAATCAGGATGATCGGGATACCCCGCGCCCGCACATCGCGGATCAGATCCAGCACGCGGCGGGATTCCTTGACGCCCAGCGCGGCAGTGGGTTCATCCAAGATCACCACCTTAGAGCCAAAGGCGGCGGCACGCGCCACGGCCACGCCTTGACGCTGGCCACCCGAGAGGGTTTCGACGGCCTGCGAGATGTCCTGAATGGTCATCAGCCCCAATTCCGACAGCTTTTGGCGGGCGAACGCCTCCATCCGGGGGCGGTCCATCATGCGAAAGACTGAACCAAGAATGCCGGGCTTACGCCATTCACGGCCCAGAAACATGTTGTCGGCAATCGACAGCGCGGGCGACATGGCAAGGTTTTGATAGACCGTTTCAATGCCCATCGCGCGGGCATCGTCGGGGCTGCGGAAGTGAACGGGCTTGCCGTCCAGCAGGATTTCGCCGTGGTCGGGGGTGACGGCACCGGAAAGCGCCTTGATAAGCGTCGACTTTCCGGCCCCGTTGTCACCGATCACGGCGCAGATCTCGCCCGGCATCAGATCAAAGTCAGCGCCGTTCATGGCCACCACGGTGCCATAGCGCTTCATCAGCCCGCGCGCTTCCAGGATGGGTTTAACGTCGGTCATTGTGTTGCCCTCCGCAGCCATTGATCCAATGCGACAGCGATGATGACAAGACAGCCCGCCGCAAACATCTGCCAATAGTCATCGACCCCGGCCAGCGACAGACCGGTGTTGAACACGCCCACGATAAAGGCACCAAGGACCGAGCCAATGATCGACCCGCGCCCGCCAAACAGCGAGGTGCCGCCGATCACCACCGCGGTGATGGAGCCTAGGTTCACGGTATCAAAGGCGATGGGCGAAACCGAACCCACGCGGCCAATGGCGATCCAAGCGGCAAAGCCACAGATCAGCCCGGCCACGGCATAGACCGAAATCAAGGTTCGACTGACGTTGATACCCGACAGCATCGCCGCGTCCGGATCATCGCCAATTGCATGAACATGCCTGCCCCAGGCGGTGTGGTTCAGCACATACCACAGAATCGCCGCCAAAAGGATCAGCGCGATGCCCCCATAGGTCAGCGAAGCCCCCGCCAGGTTGAAGCCTTCGCCAAACCACAAAAGGCCCGGAGCGTTGGCTTCGATATCGGCGTTGCGGATGGATTCAGACTGCGAATACCACAGCTTCAGCGCGTTAAAGATCGACAGCGTGCCCAAGGTCACGATGAAGGGGGGCAGCTTGATACGGGCGACGAGGACGCCGTTGATAAAGCCCATCAGCGCGCCAAAGAACATGCCGATCAGCACCGCAAGGAACACCGGCAAGCCCGCGACGACGGCAAGGTTGCCCATGATCAGGGACGAGATCACAAGGATCGCGCCGACCGACAGGTCGATGCCCGCAGTCAGGATGATCAGCGTCTGCGCCATGGCGATAAAGCCGGTGACGGTGGTCTGTTTCAACACCGTCGACAGCGCGCCCATACCAAAGAACCGTGGGGCAACGATCGAGAAGGCGATGATCGAGATCAAGAGTACCAAGGCCGGGATCAGCGTCGGGTTCCTGCGAAGGTGACCGCGCAGGATATGCGTCAGGGTCTTGTCATCCTTTTCAAAGCTCGCCACGGCCGTATCGGCCTTGGTCAGCGTGGCTTCGTAGTCGGAAATCGTCTTGGTTGGTGCGTCATCTGCGCTCATCGCTGTGGCGTCTCCCCCGGTCATGGCTGGCCAAAGCCGAGGGTGCACCCCGGCTATGAAGAAGGGCGACCGTAAGAGTCGCCCTTCTGTTGATCAAGTCAGTGCGTGAGGGGCATTAGCCCCAGCACAGCTCGGTGCCTTTGGTGCTGTCGATCGACGGCACGCCTTCGGCGGGCTTGTCGGTCACCAGGTTCACACCGGTGTTGAAGAAGGTCAGACCGTCAGACGCGGCCGGCTTGGTGCCGTCCTTGGCGAAGGCAGCAATCGCTTCGATGCCCTTCGAGGCCATCAGAAGCGGGTACTGCTGCGAGGTCGCACCGATCACGCCCGACTTGACCGAGGCCACGCCCGGGCAGCCGCCATCAACCGAAACGATGATCGCTTGGCCTTCTTTGCCAGCGTTCTTCAGCGCCTGATAGGCACCTTCAGCAGCCGGCTCGTTGATGGTGTAGACCACGTTGATGTCAGGGTCTTTGGCCAAGAGGGTTTCCATCGCGCGCAGACCGCCCTCGGGGTTCGCGTCCGAGGATTCGTGACCGATGACGCGCGGATCATCTTCCGAGTCCATCACGGTCAGATCGGGAACAGTGATGCCAAAGCCGGTCAGGAAGCCGGTGTTGCGCTGCACGTCAACCGAGATGTTGTCTTTGTTGATGTTCAGCATGGCGATCTTGGCATTGGCAGCCTCAGCGCCCAAAGTGGCGGCAGCCCATTTGCCGATCAGGATCCCAGCTTCAAAGTTGTCGGTCGCAAAGGTCATGTCCTGAGCTTCGGGATCGGCAATCGGGGTGTCCAGAGCGATCACGAGGATGCCAGCGGCGCGGGCGTCCTTGAGTGCGGGCGCAACCGAGTCATTCGACGCGGTGATCAAGATGCCCTTTGCACCAGCAGCCACGCAGTTTTCGATGGCGGTGATCTGCGGAGCAGCGTCGCCGTCCTTTTCACCGGCATAAGCCTGGAAGTCGAGGCCAGCGGCCGCAGCGGCAGCTTCAGCGCCCTCTTTCATCTTCACGAAGAAGGGGTTGGTGTTGTTCTTGGTGATCAAGCAAGCCAGATCGGCAGCCGAGGCGGAGCCCGCCATCAGCGCCAGAGCGGCAGCGCCAAGCAGCGCGGTGGTCTTGAGTTTCATTCTGTTTCCTCCCAAGGAATGAAGGGAATTTTCCCATTCTAATGCCGTCCGCCCTGGCCAAACGCCCGGCGACAAAATGCAGATGACCCGATTCCCATCGTTGCGTCAAGATAAATAAATCAGAGTGATTTATTATTGACAGGTCGCTGCTCACGTCGCAGTCTTGGCGATCAGGGCGGTCACCTGCCTGCCAGAATCGCGGGCCACGGAAGGCACATGACATCATGCTGATCGGCATCTCTCCCCTTTTGGGGCCTGATCTTTTGCACGCGCTTCGGTCGATGGGCCACGGCGATGAAATCGCCTTTGTTGACGGAAATTATCCGGCGGCAGACCACGCCCGCCGCCTGATCCGGGCGGATGGCATTGCCTTGGTGCCAATGCTGCAAGCGGTGCTGGCGGTGCTACCAGTCGAGGCGGTGCTGCGCGCGGCCTTGAACAATGACCCGGCACAGGCGGGTGAGATTCACCGCCAAATCGACGCACTGGCACAAGACCGTGGCCAAAGCGCCACCGCCCTTCCGGGTGATCAGCTTTACCCAAGGATCCGTTCCGCCTATGCAGTGGTGGCAACCTCCGAGCCTCAGCTTTTCGCGAATGTCCTATTGCGCAAAGCGGCCCTGCCGCCAACCAACAGCTAAGGCCGATCCCCCGCCATGCCGCTTGCCGCCGATATCGTGACCGACCGCCAGGGCGCCGATGATCTCGGGCTGCGCGGCTCGAACCAGTCAGGCATGCGCGACCATAATGAACGGCTGGTCCTTTCGCTCTTGCGCCAGCACGGGGCCTTGGCAAAGTCCGACATCGCCCGCATCACCGGGCTTTCGGCCCAGACGATCAGCGTCATCATGCGCGCGCTGGAACAGGACGGGCTCCTGCTGCGCGGCGAGCCGGTGCGCGGCCGCATCGGCCAGCCCTCGGTGCCGATGCATCTCAACCCCGAAGGCGCACTGTTCTTCGGGCTGAAGATCGGCCGCCGCTCGACCGATCTGGTGCTGGTCGATTTTCTGGGCCGCGTGCGCGACAGCCGCCGAAAGACCTATCGCTACCCCACCCCTGGCGGGATTGTTGCCTTTGTGGGCGAAGCACTGCCCGAACTGATGCAGGCGCAACCCCCCGCACTGCGACCGCGCGTCAGCGGCATGGGTGTGGCCATGCCCTTCCAGCTGTGGAACTGGGTGCAGGCTTTGGGGGCACCGCAAGCCGAAATGGACGCGTGGCGCGATTGCGATATTCAGGCCGATCTGGCTGCGATCACGGGGATGCCGGTCTATCTGCAAAACGACGCCACCTCGGCCTGTGGTGCGGAACTGGTGTTTGGCAGCGGCGACAAGCCTCGGGATTTTCTGTACTTCTATGTAGGTACCTTCATCGGCGGCGGCCTGGTCCTGAACGGGCAGCTGTTCTTGGGGCGCACCGGCAATGCCGCTGGTGTGGGCCCAATTCCGGTGCCTGGTCCCGATGGGCGGATGCGGCGCCTGTTTGATGCCGCCTCATTGGCCTCTTTGGCCGATGCAATGGAGGCGGCGGGCGAAAGTGCGGATCAACTTTGGGAACAGCCCGACCGCTGGCAGGTCTCACAGCCCGTGCTGGAGCGCTGGCTGACCGAAGCGGCGGAGGGGCTCGCCTCAGCAATCCTGTCAGCCGCGACACTGTTGGAACTGGAAGCGGTGCTGATCGACGGCTGGATGCCCCCGGAAATCCGGGCCGAGATCACCGCCCGAACCGCCGCAGCCTTGCAGCGACTGGACCTGTCAGGCATTACGCCGCCTGTGGTGCGCGAGGGCACGGTGGGCGCGCAGGCTCGATCCTTGGGCGCCGCCGCGATTCCGTTGTCACAGCGCTACCTCTTGGATCAAAACGCAGCGCTGCGCGACGCCTAAAGCCTTTGGCTGGCAAGCGGGTTTGGCCATTGGTTTGGCATTGGTATTGCCGAGGTCCGCCGCAGGTTTGTCCGCGCCGGGCCGTGCCGGGGCTGCAAAACGGTTTTGGACGGCGCTTCGGCTGGACAGGCCGTCGGGCCGCATGGCAGGTTGACCCAACCCATCGCCGCAAAAGGCACCGATCAGATGCAGAACGAGACGCAGACCCGACAGCCGAACCTCTTGCCGCAACTGGCCCATACCCACAATCCCGGCATGGCGCTTGATCTGGATTGGGTGGCCAACGTTCAGGTGAACACCTCAGCGGTCGAGCGGCGCACGGGCAGCCTCGGTGGGCGGCGGTCGGTGAAGAAAGAATTCCAAGCGGCGTGGCTGTTGAAAGCGATCTCGCTGATCGATCTGACCACGCTCTCAGGCGATGACACAGCAGGCCGGGTCAAACGGCTCTGCGCCAAGGCCCGCCAGCCCGTGCGGCCCGAGATGCTCGAGGCGCTGGGGCTGCCAGAGCTGACGGTGGGGGCGGTCTGTGTCTATCACGAGATGGTGGAAACGGCCGTGCGTGCGCTGGAGGGCACAAACATTCCCGTGGCGGCCGTGTCCACCGGCTTTCCGGCGGGGCTGTCGCCCTATCATCTGCGCATCGCCGAAATCGGCGAAAGCGTAAAGGCAGGGGCGAAGGAGATCGACATCGTCATCTCGCGCCGCCATGTGCTGACCGGCAATTGGCAGGCGCTTTATGATGAAATGCGCGAAATGCGCGCGGCCTGTGGCGCGGCCCATGTCAAGGCGATCCTCGCGACCGGGGAATTGCAAACCCTGCGCAATGTCGCGCGCGCCTCGCTGGTGTGCATGATGGCAGGGGCCGATTTCATCAAGACCTCAACCGGCAAAGAGACGGTGAACGCCACCCTGCCCGTGTCTTTGACCATGATCCGCTGCATCCGCGATTATCAGGACCGCACTGGCATCAAGGTCGGCTACAAACCGGCAGGCGGGATTTCCAAGGCCAAGGATGCGCTGCTGTATCTGGCGCTGATGAAGGACGAGCTTGGCCACCCTTGGCTGCAGCCCGACCTCTTCCGCTTTGGCGCCTCCTCCCTTCTGGGCGATATCGAACGGCAGTTGGAGCATTACCTGACCGGGCAGTATTCGGCGGCCAACCGCCATGCGATGGGCTGAATGGCGACCCTGTTCAAAGAAGGGGCGCCGCCCCTCGCCGCGTTCCGCGGCTCACCCCGGGGTATTTCTGCCAAGATGAAACCCCGCTCGCATTTCATCTTGGCCCCAAATACCCCCGCCGGAGGCGCACGGCGGCCCTCTGCGATCCCCTTTGCCGAAAGGACCATGACATGACCTCTGTGCGCGAGATTTTCGACAGCATGGCTTACGGCCCCGCGCCCGAAGGACATACCGAGGCTTTGGCCTGGATTGCAGGGCATCAGGGTCGGTTCGGGCATTGGGTGAACGGAGCGTTTACCGCCCCCGGGGCGACCTTTGAGACCCGCAATCCGGCGACGGGCAAGGTCTTGGCCGAAGCCAGTCAGGGGTCGGGCGATGACATCGCGGCGGCCGTGGCGGCGGGGCGGGCGGCGCAGGGCAAATGGGCGCGTATGGGCGGGGCCGGTCGAGCACGGGTGCTTTATGCGTTAGCACGGCTGGTGCAAAAGCACTCCCGGATGTTTGCGGTCTTGGAGACTTTGGATACCGGCAAGCCTATTCGCGAAAGCCGTGACATCGACATCCCTTTGGTCGCGCGGCATTTCTACTACCACGCCGGACTTGCCCAGCTTTTGGACAGCGAGCAGCCGGGGCTTGAGCCTTTGGGCGTCTGCGGCGCGGTTATTCCATGGAACTTTCCCCTTCTCATGCTCGCCTGGAAAGTGGCCCCTGCCTTGGCGGCCGGCAACACGGTGGTGTTGAAGCCTGCCGAATACACCCCTTTGACCGCGCTGTTCTTCGCCGAGATCAGTCGTGAAGCGGGACTGCCCAAGGGCGTTTTGAACATTGTCACCGGCGACGGCGACACCGGCGCGGCTTTGGTCGCGCATCCGGGCGTCGATAAGATCGCCTTTACCGGATCGACCGCCGTGGGCCGGAAGATCCGGACAGCAACGGCAGGGACGGGCAAGGCGCTGACCTTGGAGTTGGGGGGTAAGTCGCCCTATATCGTCTTTGACGATGCCGACATCGACAGTGCCGTTGAAGGCTTGGTCGATGCGATCTGGTTCAACGGGGGCCAAGTTTGCTGCGCCGGGTCGCGCCTTTTGGTACAAGAAGGCATTGCCGATCGGTTCCATGCCAAGCTGAAGCGCCGGATGGATGGCCTTCGCATGGGCGATCCGTTGGACAAGTGCATTGACGTCGGCGCCATTGTAGACCCGGTGCAGTTGGCCACGATCCGCGGCTTGGTTGAGGGCAGCGAGGGAGAGGTCTATCACGCCGCCTGCGCCGTGCCGGAGGGCTGTTTCTATCCGCCGACGCTGATCACCGGGCTGAACGCCGCCTCGCGCCTGATGCAGGAAGAGATTTTCGGCCCGGTTCTTGTGTCGATGACCTTCCGAACGCCCAGTGAGGCGGTGGAGCTGGCCAACAACACCCGCTACGGGCTGGCGGCCAGCATCTGGACCGAGAATGTCAATCTGGCGCTCGACATGGCGCCCAAGGTCAAGGCGGGTGTCGTCTGGGTGAATGCCACCAACCTCTTTGATGCCGCCGCAGGCTTTGGCGGGCTGCGCGAAAGCGGGTTCGGGCGCGAGGGCGGCTGGGAAGGGCTGATGGCCTATCTGCGCCCTGCAGCAAAGACCAAGGCGCTGGTGGCGCCGAAACCGACCCCAGCCCCGGATCAGGCGGTGGTCGAGGGCATCGACCGCACGGCCAAGCTTTTTGTTGGTGGCAAGCAGGCGCGGCCGGATGGCGGCTATAGTCAGGCCATCTGGTCAGCCAAGGGCAAGCTGCTCGGCCATGTGGGCCTTGGCAATCGCAAGGACATTCGCAACGCGGTTGAGGCTGCCCATGCCGCCAAGGGCTGGGGCAAGGCGACCGGGCATAACCGGGCGCAGATCCTTTACTACATGGGCGAGAACCTGTCGGCGCGGGCCGGAGAATTCGCTCAGCGGATCAAGGATCAGACCGGCAAAGCGGGTGAGGCCGAGGTAGAGGCCACGATCAACCGGCTTTTCACCTATGCCGCGTGGGCCGACAAATATGACGGCGCGGTGAAACAGGTGCCAATGCGGGCCGTGGCGCTGGCGATGCATGAGCCCGTGGGCGTCATTGGCGCGCTTTGCCCGGATGAGGCCCCGCTTTTGGGCTTTGTCTCTGTCATGGCGCCAGCCATTGCGATGGGCAACACCTGCGTGTTGGTGCCATCGCAGTCGGCGCCCTTGTCAGCCACCGATTTCTATCAGGTGCTTGAGACGTCAGATCTGCCCGCGGGGGTGGTGAACATTGTCACCGGCGCACATGGCGAGTTGGCCAAGACCTTGGCGGGGCATCTGGACGTGGACGCGGTGTGGAGCTTTTCCTCGACCGCGCTGTCGGCCCGGATTGAAGCGGAGGCAGCTGGCAACCTAAAGCGGACATGGGTCAACCATGGGCGCGCGCGCGACTGGTTTGGCCCACAAGGCGAAGGCCGCGAGTTCCTGCGCCATGCGACCGAGATCAAGACGATCTGGGTGCCCTACGGCGAGTGACCCTTCGGCCCTTGGGGGCCAAAGGAAACATCTGTAAATTGTAATCAGTTTAGGGCATACTGCGCCTGCGCGTTTTTTGCGCAGGCATCAAATCACCTGAAAAAGGTGATGAGCAGTTTGAGGGATTTGTTATGATTCAAGAATTTAAGGCCTTTCTTATGAAAGGCAATGTGATGGACCTTGCGGTTGGTATCATCATCGGTGCGGCCTTTACCGCGATCGTCAACAGCCTTGTGGGTGACCTTATCAACCCCATCATCGGTCTGATCCTTGGCGGGATCAACTTTTCGGACATGTTCCTTGACCTGTCCGGCACCAATCCGGCCTCGCTGGCTGCCGCCAAAGAGTCGGGCGCTGCGGTGTTCGCTTATGGCGCATTCATCACCGCACTGATCAATTTCGTCATCATCGGTTGGGTGGTGTTCATGCTCGTGAAGTTCATGAACAAACTGATGCCGCCCAAGCCGGCCACGCCTGCGGCACCGGCTGGCCCTACCGAGGCAGAGCTTCTGGCCGAAATTCTGGCGACGCTGAAGAAGTAAGCGGCGCGACAAATGGAAAGGCCCCCGCAGGGCGGGGGCCTTTTTCTTTGGGCAAGGCGCAGCGCCTTACATCTTCAGAGCATCCGCCGCCGAAATCGTCGGCAGGCCCAGCGCAACACCGACCGCCTCATAGGTCAGCTTGCCCGCATGGACGTTCAGCCCGTTGAGCAGGTGCTTGTCATCGGCGCAAGCTTTCTTCCAACCCTTGTTGGCCAAGGCCAGCATGAAAGGCATGGTGGCATTGCCAAGGGCCAAGGTCGAGGTGCGCGCAACGCCGCCCGGCATGTTGGCCACGCAGTAATGCATGATGCCGTCGACCTCATAGATCGGGTCTTGGTGGGTCGTGGCGCGGGACGTCTCAAAGCAACCGCCTTGGTCAATCGCCACGTCCACAAGCGCCGCGCCGGGCTTGAGTTCCGAAAGCTGTGCCTTCGAGATCAGCTTGGGGGCCGCTGCACCGGGGATCAGCACCGCGCCGATGATCATGTCGGCTTGCCGTGCCAGCTCCATCGTGGTCGCGGCATCGGAATAGGCGCATTTGAACTGCCCGCCGAACACGTCATCCAGATAGCGCAGGCGGTTCACAGACCGGTCCAGCACGGTCACATCCGCGCCCATCCCGGCAGAGATTTTCGCCGCATGGGTGCCGACAACACCGCCACCGATCACCAGCACCTTGGCGGGCAACACACCCGGCACGCCGCCCATCAGCACACCGCGCCCGCCATTGGCCTTTTGCAGCGTCCAAGCGCCAACCTGCGGGGCAAGACGTCCGGCAACTTCGGACATCGGTGCCAGCAAGGGCAGGCCGCCGCGGTCATCGGTCACGGTTTCATAGGCAATGCAGGTGGCACCCGATTTCAGCAGGTCATGGGTCTGCTCGGGATCGGGGGCAAGATGCAGATAGGTGAACAGGATCTGGCCTTCGCGCAGCATCTTGCGCTCATCCGCCTGCGGTTCCTTGACCTTCACGATCATGTCGGCGGCGGCGAAAATCTCTTTCGCGGTGCCCATGATCTTGGCCCCGGCTGCGACATAATCGGCATCTGAAAAGCCCGCGCCAGTCCCGGCATTGGTCTCGATCATCACCGAGTGACCAGCATTCACCGCCTCACGCGCGGCGTTGGGCGTCATGCCGACGCGGAATTCTTGCGGTTTGATTTCCTTGGGGCAACCGATTTTCATGTGACTTCCTCCCTGCTGGGCGCACCTCTTCGGGCAGCCCTTGTAACAAAAGCTTGCGCCTGAATTGGCGCAATTGCTTTGAAACTTGGCTGGCCGATTCAAGGAATTGTGGTAGATTATTTGGTGAACGGGTCTATTCGCGAAAGATTCCACCATGAACCTAATACTTGACGCCACCGATCGTCGTATTTTGGCGGTGCTGCAGAAAGAAGGGCGGATCACCAATGCCGATCTGTCCGAACGGGTGAACCTGTCGCCATCCGCCTGCCACCGCCGGGTACAACAGCTCGAGGAGGCAGGGTTCATTGAAAAATACGTGGCGCTTCTGGACGCGCGGCGGATGGGCAAGCCGACAACGGTGTTTGTGGAAATCACCCTGCAATCGCAGGCCGAAGACCTTTTGGATGCGTTTGAACGTGAAGTGGCGCGCGTGCCAGACATTCTGGAATGCCACCTGATGGCGGGGACGGCGGATTACCTCATCAAGATCATGGCCGAAGACACCGAAGATTTCGCCCGCATCCACCGCCAACATCTCAGCCGCTTGCCGGGGGTTCGACAAATGCAATCCAGCTTTGCATTGCGCACGGTGGTCAAGACTACGGCGCTGGCCGTTTAGTG
>JBMSKG010000004.1:0-34771 GCA_049419625.1 Paracoccaceae bacterium
GCGGGGTCGGCAATGTCTCGCCCGCAAGGGCACGCAAAAGAAGTTTGGTCATGGGGCCTCCGTCTTTCCCTCTGCCTTGCCTGCCTCAGCGCTCATGTCAAGAAGCGGGCGGTTGAAAGGCGCATCGGTCGCGGGTAAGTCTTGGCGCATGACCCATGATCTTCCCACTCCCGACCGCCCCTTGAACATCGGCACCCGCGGCTCTCCGCTGGCTTTGGCGCAAGCGCATGAGACGCGTGCACGCCTTGCCGCGGCCTTTGCCCTGCCGCTCGAGGCTTTTGAAATCGTCGTCATCAAGGTGACGGGCGACCAGATTCTAGACCGCGCCTTGAAAGAGATCGGCGGCAAGGGCCTGTTCACCCGCGAGATTGAAGAGGCGCTTTTGGCGGGCGACATCGACATTGCCGTTCATTCGATGAAGGACATGCCGACCATCCAGCCCGAGGGGCTGGTTCTGGACTGCTATCTACCGCGCGAAGATGTCCGCGATGCTTTTGTCTCGCCCGGCGTGGCGCGGCTGATGGACTTGCCCCAGGGTGCGGTTGTGGGGTCGTCCTCTTTGCGCCGTCGCGCGCAATTGGCCCATCGTCGGCCCGACCTACAGTTGGTGGAGTTCCGGGGCAATGTGCAGACCCGGATGAAGAAACTGGCCGATGGCGTGGCGGCGGCGACCTTCTTGGCCATGGCCGGTTTGAACCGGCTGGGGCTTTCGGATGTCGCGCGCTCGGCCATTGACCCCGAAGAGATGTTGCCCGCCGTGGCCCAAGGGGCGATTGGGATTGAGCGTCGCAGCGCCGATGACCGGGTGGCCGCGATGCTGGGCGCGATCCATCACCGCGAAACGGGTTTGCGGCTGGCGGCAGAACGGGCGTTCCTTCTGCGGCTGGATGGCTCTTGCGAAACCCCTATTGCAGGTCTTGCACTTTTGGACGGCGACAGCCTGTGGCTGCGCGGCGAGGTTTTGCGGCCCGACGGCACGCAGGTCATTACGGGCGAGCGTCGGGGGCTTGCTGCAGATGGTGCGGTTCTGGGCTCTGATCTGGCGGCGGAACTCCTGACACGCGCGGGACCGGGGTTCTTTGGCTGACCGTCAGACCCGACGGTCCGCCAGCCACAAGACTGCCGCCCCGGTCATCGCCATGCCGCCGCCGATCAAGGCGGCCGTTGTATAGCCACCAAGCGCCGTGCCGATGCCAAAGGCCGCGGCTGACAACAGGTCTCCCGCCAGCCGTTGCAGCGCCATCAGCGCGGCTGCAGTGCCGGGGCGCCCCACCATCAGATCCTGCCAATAGCCGATGGGCAGCGTCAGGATGGGCGCGGCCCCCAGCCCCGCCAGTACGGGCAATGCCCACAGCCAGCGACCATCGGGGTAAAGTGCCAGCAGAATCACAAAGGTCGCGTAGAGCATAGCCCCTGCCAGCATCAGCGTCTGCCTCCGCACCATGCGTTGCAAGCGCGGCAAGACCAGCATGAACGGCACCTCGAACCCTGCGACCAGGCCCACCATCAGCGCCACGTCAGACAATTGACGCTCGGGCGTGGCGGCAAAGATCAAGGGCGTCAGTACGATGTAAAGCATGGGCAATCCACCCATCGCGCCAATCGCCAGAAGCCGCAGCAGGATCTTCGGGCGCGACAGTTCGATCATGGCCGCACGCAGGTTCAGACCCAAGGGTTTGTCGGCCCAAGGCTCGGCCCCCGGCCTTGGCCAACCGCGCCAGATCACCCACAAAAGCAGCACGGCAGCAATCACCGCCATGTCATAGACCGTCATCACGTCCAGCCCGCCACGGCCAATGGCCCAAGTCCAGAACATCAGCGTCGCCAGAAACACCGCCGACACCACCGCCCGAACGGTCGCCTGCAAGCCATCGCGCTGGGTCGGGTGCAACTGGCTGGCCAGATTGTTCAGCGCGAAGATCTGCCCAAAAATCGCGGTGCCCATGGGGATCAGCAGGCCATGGGCCAAAAGCACCATCGCTGGCAGCGGGGCGACGACCATAAGGCCTGTGCCGATCAATGTCATTGTCACGGTCAAAAGCGCGATCAGGCGGCGGTTGCCGATCTGGTCGGCCAGAACCCCAAAGAGCACCGAGGCTGCGACGCTGGACGCCGAAGCAAGGGCCAGCACAACCGCAAGCGCCGCATCTGACACCCCCACCCGCTCTACCGCGATCAACGAAAGGTACGGATAGATGCAAGCGTTCACCACCCCGTATAGCCCGGCCATTGCGGCAATGGCGCGAAACAAGGGGTCGCGCAGGATCAGGGTCAGCGAGGTCATGGACAGCCGGAGCCTATTCGGGAATGATCTTGCCGGGGTTCATGCGGTTTTCTGGGTCAAGCGCGCGCTTGACCGCCCGCATCACCTCCAGCGCCACCGGGTCTTTGCGCCGCTTCATCGAAGGCTTTTTCGACAGGCCCACCCCATGTTCGGCGCTGAAACTGCCACCCAGCGCCTGCACCTCATCCTCGACGGCCTCGATCACGGCATCCGACAGGGCGGGGTCATCGCGCGTGGGATAGACGGTGAAGTGGATGTTGCCGTCACCCAGATGCGCGATGTGCAGCGTCTCGGCCCCGGCGTCCAAGGCAGGCAGGCGGGCGTGGATGCGGTCCAGCACTTCGGCCACCTTGTCCAGTGGCAAACAGATATCGGTGTCGATGGTGGGCTGGCGCGCGACGGTGATTTCGGCGGCCAGTTCGCGGCGCTGCCACATGGCGCGGCGCTGCGCCTCGGTCTGGGCAATCTCGGCGTCAAGGATGGCGCCGGTTTCCATCAGCGCGGCAAGGGTGTCTTGCAAAAGGCTGGTCAACGGCACATCGCCCGCGGCATCCGGCGTTGTATCGCGCGGCGCGGTGGCGGCGATTTCGACAAGGATATTGGTGTCATAGCGTTTGCCGCCAAAGGGCAAAGTGATGTCAGGCCGCGCCTCGGACAGGCGGCGCATATAGGTGGCGGGCATCAGTTCAAACGCCTCCACCAAGCCGCCTGTCGCCTCGCGGAGTTGGTTCAAAAGCACCAAGGCATCGGGCAGGCTGCGCACAGCCAAGGTGGCGGTGGCATAGGCGCGGGGGCGAGGGACGAGTTTCATGACGGCGGCGGTGATAACCCCCAAGGTCCCCTCGGCCCCGATGAACATTTGCTTCAGGTCATAGCCTGAATTGTCCTTGTGGAGTTCCGACATCAGGTTCAGCACGCGGCCATCGGCCAGAACCACCTCCAGCCCCAGGCACAAGGCACGGGTAGAGCCATAGCGCAGCACGTTCGACCCGCCCGCATTGGTGGACAAAACGCCGCCGATCATCGCCGACCCGCGCGCGCCGAACCACAGGGGGAAATAGAGGTCCGCCGCCTCGGCGGCCTCATGCAGACGGTCCAGCACCACGCCCGCCTCAACAATGGCAATGCGCGCGTCAGGGCGGATCTCGCGGATGCGGGTCAGCCGTTCGACCGAGATCATCAGCCCGCCGTCCGTATAGGCCCCACCGACAAGCCCGGTCAGGCCAGACACCGGCACCACTGGCACGCCGTGGCGGGCGGCGATGCGCAGGGTTTCGGCCACTTGGGCGGTATCAGCAGGCCGCGCCACGGCGCAGGGGTTCGATGGGTAATGCTGCGTCCACTCATGGCGGTATTTCGCCAGATCGTCGCCTGTCAGCACATGATTGGCCCCAAGGGCGCCCGTCAAATCGGCAATCAGATCGGAAATCAGAGACATCTTCGGGCCTGTGCGGTTGCGTCGGCCCATTGATCTGCCTTTCCGGAGCCCGGTTCAAGCCCCCGCTGGTCAGGGCTTCAAAGACGCCAGAAACGCCTGCACCGCGGGGCCAAGGTCGGCCACGATCCGACCGACACCTTCGGCATTGGGGTGGATGCCGTCTTCTTGCATAAAGGCCCGCAGCGCGGCGGGGTCGGCGTTGCCGCCTGCCATGCCCTGAAAGAAAAAGGGATAAAGGGTCGCGCCGTATTGGGCGGCAAGATCGGGATAGATGGCATCGAAAGCAGCCTTGTATTCGGCCCCGTAATTCCCCGGTGCTTGCATGCCGACCAAGAGCACCGGCAGGCCCTTGGCCTTTGCCCCCTCTAAAATCGCCGTCAGGTTCGCCCGCGCCTCTTCGGGCGGCAAGCCGCGCAGCATGTCATTGCCGCCCAGCGTGACCATCAGCGCATCGGTGTCCGGCGTCAAAGACCAGTCGAGCCGCGACAGCCCGCCTGCCGTGGTATCGCCCGAGACGCCTGCATTCACCACCGTCACCTCGGCCCCTTGCGCGGCCAGCCAACCTTGCAGTTGCGGCACAAGGCCTTCGTCGGGTGGCAGGCCATACCCTGCAGTCAGGCTATCGCCCAAGGCCACCAATGTGAGGGGTTCCGCCTGCGCGGGCAGGGCCAAGACGGGTAAGCTCACGAAAAAGAATGCAGTCGCGGCATTGCGGATCAGGCGCACCGACGCATATGTGAAAGAGAACAATCGCAGGTGGATCATGTCGAATACCGTTCTGGCCTTGAAAGATGTGGGCCTGACCTTGCAGGGCAACGCCGGACCTGTGGAGATACTTAAGTCTATTTCGCTGAATGTCACGCAAGGCGAAAGCCTTGGGCTGGTGGGGCCGTCGGGGTCTGGCAAATCTTCGCTGCTGATGTTGATGGGCGGGCTGGAACGGGCGACCTCGGGTCAGATCGCCGCCTTGGGGCAAGATTTGACTGGCATGGACGAAGATCAGCTTGCCCGGTTCCGGCGCGGGCGGATGGGCGTGGTGTTTCAAAGCTTTCACCTGATCCCCACGATGACCGCCTTGGAAAACGTGGCGCTGCCGATGGAGATTTCGGGCGTTGCGGATGCCTTTGAGCGCGCCGAGGCGGAATTGGCCGCCGTGGGCCTTGGCGCAAGGATGCACCACTACCCCGCCCAGATGTCGGGGGGTGAGCAACAGCGCGTGGCCTTGGCCCGTGCGGCCGCACCGCGTCCGGCAATCCTTTTGGCCGATGAACCGACCGGAAACCTTGATAGCGCCAATGGGGCGGCGATCATGGATCTGATCTTCAGCTTGCGTGATCGCCATGGCGCGACGCTTGTCCTTGTGACGCATGCGCCAGACCTCGCCGCGCGCTGTGATCGCGTGGTGCGTTTGGTCGACGGCCGCGTTGATGGGGCGGCGGCATGAGCCTGTCGCCAAGACTTGCATGGGCCATCGCCCGGCGTGAATTGCGCGGCGGTTTGCGCGGGTTTTGGGTGTTTCTCGCCTGCTTGTCGCTTGGCGTGGCGGCCATTGCTGCCGTTGGCACGGTGCGGGCGGCCATTCAGGCCGGGTTAACCGAACAGGGCGCGGTCCTTTTGGGCGGCGACGCGCAGGTGGAGTTCACCTACCGTTTTGCCTCCCCCGAAGAACGCGCTTACCTGGACAGCATCGCCACCCGTGTGTCCGAGGTGGCGGAATTTCGGTCCATGGCCGTGTCCGGTGACACCCGCGTGCTGACGCAAGTGAAGGCGGTCGATCGTGCCTATCCGCTGATCGGTTCGGTGCTGCTTGAGGGCGATCTGCCGCTGGATGAGGCCTTGGCCAATCGCGGCGCGGTGATGGATTCGGTCTTGGCTGCGCAGATGGGGTTGGTGGCCGGTGATAGCTTCACGCTGGGCACCGCCGAATTCACCCTGCGCGGGCTTTTGCTGCGCGAGCCTGACAGCGCAACGGGCGGCTTCGCCCTTGCTCCGCGCACGTTGGTACGGCTGGATGATCTGGCAAATTCGGGCCTTTTGGCACCCGGCACGCTTTATGACAGCGAATATCGCATGGTGCTGCCCGCGGACGCCGATCTGGCTGCGCTGCAAGCGGCGACCGAGGCGGCGCTGCCCGACAGCGGCTTGCGCTGGTCCGACAGCCGCCGTGCCGCGCCGGGGGTTGAACAGTTTGTCGAACGGATCGGCTCCTTCCTAATTCTGGTCGGCCTTGCCGGGCTCGCGGTTGGCGGGGTGGGCGTGGCATCGGCTGTGCGCGCCTATCTGGAGGGCAAGATTGCCACTATCGCCACCCTGCGCACGCTGGGAGCGGACGGTGGGCTGATTTTCACCACCTACCTGATGCAGATCGCGGTTCTGGTGGGCCTTGGCGTTGGCCTTGGACTGATCTTGGGCGTTGGCCTGCCCCTCGCCCTTTCGAACGTGATCGAGGCAGCGCTTCCGTTCGAGGCCAATATCTCGCTTTATCCGCGCCCCGTTTTTGAAGCCGCGTTTTATGGCGTGGTTGCGGCCTTCTTGTTCGCGCTGTGGCCGATGGCGCAGACCGAACGGGTGCGGGCGGCGGCGCTTTATCGGGGCGGCAGCGCCGGGCAATGGCCGCGCAAACGCTATATCGTGGCAACGGTGGCGTTGGCGGCGCTGCTAATCGCTGGCGCGGTGATGTTTTCCGGTGTCGCGTCCTTGGCCTTGGGCACGGCGGGCGGTGTGGCCGGGGCACTTTTGGTGCTGGCGGTGGCGGCTTATGGGCTTGCACGTCTGGCCCGCCGCCTTGCGCGGTCGCGGCCCCTTAGGGGGCGGGTGGCTCTGCGGTTGGCGCTGGCCTCGGTCGGTGCGCCCCGGGCGGAAACCGTTCAGGTCGTCATGGCGCTGGGCCTTGGGCTTTCGGTGCTTGCCGCCGTTGGCCAGATCGACAGCAACCTGCGCAGCGCGATTGCCCGCGATCTGCCGCAAAAGGCACCGTCCTATTTCTTCGTCGACATCCAGCCCGACCAGATTGATCCGTTCCTGGCCCAGGTTCGCGCCAATCCTGCGGTGACCGAGGTGCAAACCGCGCCCATGATGCGCGGCGTTGTATCCCGGATCAACGGCGAGGATGCGGCCAAGGTGGCGGGCAATCATTGGGTGGTGCGCGGTGATCGCGGCATCACCTATGCCGATGCCATGCCCGAAGGTACCAAGGTGGTTGCCGGGCAATGGTGGCCCGAAGGCTATGACGGCCCGCCGCAGATTTCCTTTGCCGCCGAAGAGGCCGAGGAGATGGGCCTGAAACTGGGCGACAAGATCACCGTCAACGTCCTTGGCCGCGACATCGAGGCTGAAATCACCAGCTTCCGCGAGGTGGATTTTTCCAGTGGCGGCATGGGCTTTGTGCTGACGCTCAATGCGGCTTCGGTCGCCGGTGCGCCGCACAGCCATATCGCCACCGTCTATGCCAAGGCTGATGCCGAGGCCGGCATCCTGCGCGATCTGGCCAAGGCCTTTCCGAATGTCACCGCCATTGGCGTCAAGGCCGCCATCGGCCGGGTGACCGAGGCGCTGACCGCGATTGCACAGGCCACGACGCTGGCCGCCATGGCGACGCTGGTCACCGGCTTTGTCGTGTTGATCGGGGCAGCTGCGGCGGGCGAGCGCGCGCGGGTCTATGAGGCTGCGGTGCTCAAGGTGATCGGGGCCGAACGCGGGCGGATCCTTCTGAGCTTTGCGCTGCGGTCGGTTTTGATGGGCGCGGCAGCGGGATTGGTGGCGATCTTTGCCGGTGGCGTCGCGGGATGGGCGGTGCTGACACTGGTGATGGACAGCGACTATGTCTTTGACGGTTCATCGGCGCTGGTGATTGTGCTGGGCGGCATCGGTGCGACCCTGTTGGCGGGACTGGCCTTTGTCTGGCGCCCCTTGGCCGCGCGCCCAGCAGGCGTGCTGCGGGCGCAGGAATAGGCAGGTTTGGGTTTTCCGGCTTGCAGGACAAGGGGCTTGCTGGCGATAGTCTGCTCAACGGTCTCATGAGGTTTGCCCGATGCGCTGTTTCTCCCTTGGTCTGTTGCCCCTGACCTTGGCCCTTACGGGCCCTGTCCAAGCGGACACGATTGCGGATGCGCTGGCGGCGGCCAGCACCGCCTATGCGGCGGGGGATATCAACACCGCCGCCGCGCAAATCGCCACAGCTGCCAGTGAGATTTCGGCGCGCCAAAGTGGCCTTCTGCTTGCCCATTTCCCGCCCGTGCCCGAAGGCTGGACGCGCGAGGTGACACCAGACATGGCGCAAAGCATGGCGATGATGGGCGGGGGGGCCGGGGCCGAGGCGACCTATACGGATGCCGAAGGCATGGCTCTTACGCTGTCGGCCTATGCCGACAACATGATGGTACAAAGCTTTGCCCCTATTCTGTCAGATCCGCAGATGGTGGCGATGATGGGCAAGACGATTCAGATAAACGGGGTTTCGTTTCTGGAACAGGACGGCCTCACGACCATGGCGCTGCTCGACAACCGCGTGCTGTTGCAGGCCAGTGGCGAGGCCGCCAAGGCGCAGGCACTCTTGGCCCAGATCGACCTTGACGCGATGGGGGCCTTTGACGCGCAATAGCGCGGATCCGTTACCCGGGTGCCGCGAGAGGTGGGTTAGAGACCGTGAAGGCAGGCCGCGATCAGCGCCGAGCTCGGGTCTGTCAAGTCGTCGATCACATCGAAATGGTGGCGGCTCGCCTCCACCGTCCACGGGCAATTCCAAGCTTCCGACAGGGTGCGTGCCTGCCACAGAAAGGCCGGGCGTTCTTGGCCACCGACCCAGACATGCGCCTGCACCTCGGCCCGCAGCGCCAGCTGCGCGGGGCTTTCGGTCTCTGCCTCTGCCGCGTCGATCTGCAGAGTGGCGTTCATCTCGGTTTGCATCAGGGGTGCCAGATCGGCCAAGGGCGATATCGGCACAACGCGGGCGACCGGCAGGTGCTGATCCACGCATCCCATGCGTGCCGAAAGATGCCCGCCCGCCGAATGGCCCGTCACCACCACAGGACCTGCGACCATGTCCGAAGCCGCACGCACCGCTTGGGCAATCTCTGCGGTCATCGCCGCGATCCGCCCTTGGGGTGCCAGCGTGTAAGACGGCAGAGCACAGGCCCAGCCGCGCGCCACGGCACCTGCGGCAAGGTGGGAATAATCCTCACGCCCGCAGGCCAGCCAATAGCCGCCATGAACAAACACCATCAAACCGCGTGCCGTGCCTTCAGGTTGAAAGAGATCAAACGCCTGCCGTGCACCCGGTCCGTAGGCAATGTTCAGTCGCGACCGTTTGGACATTTGATCGCGAAACGCTGCTGCCTGCGCTTGCCAACGTGGATAAAAGCTGTCCCCGTCCGGGATGAAAGCTGAATTCATGTAGTCGCGGCTGAGATCGGTCATCGAGTGACTCCAGATTGGTGTCGAATTTCAGTCCAGACCCCGCCCCGGAACTGGACTTTTTGCGCACAAGCAGGCATTGCATGACCAGCCGAGAAATGGGAGGCCCAGATGCTCGATTCCGCAACAGACCTGCGTTCCATCCTGAAAGACCCCAGCCTGCTGGTTGAGCAAGCCTATATCGCAGGTGAATGGGTCAATGCCGCCGATGGCAAGACCTTTGCCGTGACCAACCCCGCGCGGGGCGATGTGATTGCCAATGTGGCCGACATGAACCGCGAAGATGCCCGCCGCGCGATCGAGGTGGCCGACAAGGCCCGCCACGAATGGGCCGCCCGCACCGGTAAGGAACGTGCTGCCGTTATGCGCAAGTGGTTCGACCTTATGGTCGAAAACGCCGACGATCTTGCCGCTATTCTGACGGCTGAGATGGGCAAGCCTTTGGCCGAAGCCAAGGGCGAGGTGCTGTATGGGGCCTCGTTCATCGAATGGTTCGGCGAAGAGGCCAAGCGCGTCTATGGCGAGACGATCCCCGGCCACCAGCGTGACAAGCGGATCACGGTGCTGAAGCAGCCGATTGGCGTGGCGACATCCATCACCCCGTGGAACTTCCCCAACGCCATGATCGCCCGCAAGGTCGGCCCCGCGCTGGCGGTGGGCTGCGGCATGGTGGCCCGTCCTGCGGCTGAGACCCCGCTTTCGGCGCTGGCCATGGCCGTCTTGGCCGAACGCGCTGGCGTGCCGAAGGGCGTGTTCTCGGTCATCACCTCGTCGCGGTCCTCGGACATCGGCAAGGAGTTCTGCGAAAACCCGCGCGTGCGCAAGCTGACCTTCACCGGATCGACCGAAGTGGGCCGGATCCTTCTACGTCAGGCCGCCGATCAGGTGCTGAAATGCTCGATGGAACTGGGCGGCAACGCGCCCTTCATCGTGTTTGACGATGCCGACCTTGATAAGGCGGTTGAAGGCGCGATGATCTCAAAGTTCCGCAACAACGGTCAGACCTGCGTTTGCGCCAACCGCATCTATGTGCAGACCGGCGTTTATGACGCCTTTGCCGCAAAGCTGGCGGCTGCGGTGAACAAGCTGAACGTGGGCGATGGGTTGAAGGCGGGCACGACGACCGGCCCCTTGATCAACATGGACGCCGTGGAAAAGGTGCAGGAACACATCGCAGATGTGGTCTCGGGCGGCGGCAAGGTGCTGACCGGTGGCAAGGGCCATGCTTTGGGCGGCACCTTCTTTGAGCCTACCGTGCTGACCGGGGTCACCAATGACATGAAGGTGGCCACCGAGGAAACCTTCGGCCCGGTTGCCCCGCTCTTCAAGTTCGAGACCGAGGAAGAGGTCATTCATCTGGCCAACAACACGATCTTTGGCCTTGCCTCGTATTTCTACGCCCGCGACATCGGCCGGATCACCCGCGTTCAGGAAGCGCTGGAATACGGGATGGTCGGCGTCAACACTGGCCTGATCTCGACGGAAGTTGCGCCCTTCGGTGGGGTCAAGCAGTCCGGCCTTGGCCGCGAAGGCAGCCACTATGGGATCGAAGATTACATGGAAATGAAATACGTCTGCCTGTCGATCTAAGGCTTCTGATCTGATCGCTTGGTAGAGATGAAAGCGGGGCCTTCGGGCCCCGTTTTTCAATGCTGGGGCATGTGCCCTCCCCCTGCATGCGTCCGCTTAAGCCGAGGGAAGCTCAAGGCTGACGACCAGCCCCGGTCCACCATTGGCAAAGCGGAGCTGACCCCCGGCCGCCTCGATGATGTCGGCCACGATCGCCAGACCAAGACCTTGACCGCCCGCGCGCTCATCCGCGCGAAACCCACGTTTTGCAAGGTCTTGCAGCACCGCCTCGGGCGCGCCCGGCCCGTCATCGACTAGCTTGATCTGTGCAACCCCGCCCTGAACCTTCGCCGCGATGCGCACCTTTGACCTTGCATGGCGCGCCGCGTTTTCGGCCAAGGCGCCAACCGCCTCGGCCAGATCATCAGGATCGATCCGCAGCGTCAGCTTGGCTGGCACATCCACTTGCCACGAAACTGCACCGCCCTCGGGCGTGCGGCGCAGAACATTGACCACGCCAGAGACAATCTCAGCCAGATTGGCGCGAACCGTGGCACTCCGGTCCGACTGGATGCGAGTGCGGCGCAAGGCCCGGTCGACCTGGGCGCGCATGGCCGAGGCGACACTCTCAACGCTGTCAGCCAACTCATGTTCACCCCGCCCACGCAACTGTTCCGCATCGCCAAGCAGCGCCTGCAGGGGTGTCTTAAGGCCATGCGCCAGATCGCCCGCTTGATTGCGCGCGCGGATCAACTCTTGCTCGCGGGCTGCTAGAAGCGTGTCGATTTCGCTGGCAAGCGGCAGAACTTCGGCGGGCAATTCGCTGCCAATGCGCGTGATCCGGCCCGATCGCAGCGCGGCCAACTTGTCGCCGATCGCCGCCAAGGGGCGCATCCCTACGGTCAGCTGCGCCCAAAAGGCCAGCGTCAGCAAAAGCCCCAAGGCAACCGAATAAGGTAAAAGATCGCCGACAAAGCCGCTGCGGGCCGCGTCCAGTTCGGCCCGGTCGGTGGCCATGACGATGCGCGCCTTGCGAGCTGCCGACCCCTCGCCGACGCTCAGCCATGTTTCATGCGCCAAAAGCGGCTCACCCCTTGGACCGTTGATCGTCAGCACCCGTGTGCTGCCTGAAGGCAACACCGGCGCGATGCGGGGCAGGGTGACATCCCAAAGTGACCGTGACCGATAACTTCTGTCGCCCAATTCCAATTGCCAGTAATGCCCCGAGAAGGGCTGGTCATAGAGCGGGTCAGCCGGTGCACTTTGCAGATCCACCGCGACAGGGCCGGTCATGTCGATCATGGCGGCCACCGAATTGGACCGGGCGGCCAGATCGGCCGTCGCCACCCGCAACACATGCCGATCAAACAGCAGCGTCAGGCCAAGCACCGCCAGAACCAGCGTGCCAAGAATGCACAGACCGGCGATCAAACCTAGGCGCAGCCGCAAAGACCGTTGTGTCACACCATGCCTTCCAGAAAATACCCAAAGCCGCGCCGCGTGCCAATCACACCGGGCCCGAGTTTGCGCCGGACCCGAACGATGACGGCCTCAAGCGCGTTGGTGTCGCGGCTGTCCTCGTCGCCATAAAGATGATCCAGCAACTCGGTTGGTGAAATGACCCGGTCGCGGTGCAGCGCAAGGTAAGAGATCAGCCGGAATTCAAGCGGGGTCACATTGACCGGCACGCCTTGCAAGGTGATGGACATCCGATTGAGGTCAATCGCAATCTCACCCACCGATTGCAGCGACGCCGCCTGTCCACCGATCCGGCGCACCAGCGCGCGAGCGCGTGCCAGAAGTTCCTCCATCCGGAAAGGTTTGGGCAAATAGTCGTCGGCCCCCGCGTCAATGCCTTCGACCCGTTCTTTCCATGATCCCCGCGCCGTCAGAACCAGCACCGGGCTGGTCACGCCTTCAGCGCGCCAGCGTTTCAAAACGCTTAGCCCGTCCAGCTTTGGCAGGCCAAGATCCAGCACGATTAGGTCATAGTTCTCGGTGCCCCCAAGGAACCACGCCTTTTCGCCATCCGTCGCGGCTTCAACGCGAAAGCCGGCCGAGCCGAGCGCGCGGGTCAGATCTTCGGCAATACGGCGGTCATCTTCAACGATCAGGGCACGCATCGGGATCAGTCATCTTCTTGCAGCGACAGAATGTCGCCAGTGCGGGCGTCCAGTTCGACCTCGACCAGCCGCCCGTCAGGCGTGATGAGTTCGACCTCGTATTCGTACCTTGGGCTTCCGAATTCCAGCTTTACCTCGATCACCTTGCCGGTCTGAACCCGCGCCACCCGGTCCAGAATGGTCGCCAGAGGAAGAACCTCGCCGCGCGCAACCGCTTCCGCGGCCAATTCGAAATCGAAACTGCGTTCATTCTCGGCCGGCGCTGCGGCGGGCAAAAGCAAGATGGGAATAACGAGATGTAATAAATGGCTTTGCATGATCCGATCTTACATCCGCGAAGCTGACAAGTCGCCTACAACCTTGCTCAGCGGGCTGTCAGCTTGATTGCGCTAGACAAAACCCAAGTCTCGAATCATCCGAATGGGGGTCAAAATGACTAAAGTTTTTGTGATGGCTGCCGCCTTGATCTTTTCTGCCTCGATGGCCACGTCGCAGACGGCGACGCCTACGACCTTTAAGCTGTCAAAGGTGATCGCTGAGATTGAGGCCAAGAATTACGTGGTGCGCGATGTGGATGTTGAAGGCGCGTGGATCGAGATTGATGCCCGCAACGCCCAAGGTGCCATGGTTGAGCTGATTGTGGATGCTGAAAATGGCACCATCCTGCGCGAGCAGCTTGACGATTGAAGATGACAGGGCCTTCGCCCGCGGCAGGGGTCCCGGCTGACACCACGCAGTATTTTAGAGACTTCATTGGAGCACATGACGATGGCACGCATTATTGGAACACGGACCGCGAATACCCTGACGGGCACGGCCCTTGCGGATGATCTTGACGGCCGGGGCGGCAACGACCTGATCTATGGCATGGGCGGCAATGACGATATCGACGGCGGCAGAGGCCATGACCGGCTGTTTGGCGGCAAGGGCAACGACGACCTTGATGGTGGTTGGGGCAATGACATTCTGGATGGCGGCGCAGGTCGCGACACGCTGGATGGCGGTCGTGGCGACGACATTCTGACGGGCGGTGCAGGCCGTGACGTCTTTGAATTCGAGCGCGGCGATGGGCGCGATATCATCACGGACTTCCGCAACGGCGAGGATCGGCTGAAGTTTGATGATGTCAGCGCGGCTGGTATTCAGACCCTGATCAACACCGCGCAACAAGTCGGCAATGATGTCGTGCTGACCCTTTCTGCCGATACGGTGGTCACCATCCAGAACATGCAACTGGCAGACCTGGATTTCAGCGATTTCGCGGGCGTTTCGGCCCCAAGGCCGACCCCCCCTGCACCAACGCCACCCGTGCGGGGCCGCGAGATCTATGGCACGCAAGGCAACGATGTGCTGGCGGGCACGGCTGGCAATGACGACATTGAAGGCCGGGGCGGCAACGACAGCATCCGCGGCAATGCCGGGAATGACGATCTTTACGGCGGTCAAGGCCATGACAGCCTGTGGGGCGACGACGGCAATGATGAGCTTGAAGGCGGCGCTGGCAATGACCGGCTGGATGGTGGCGCCGGCCGGGATGAGCTTGAGGGTGGGCGCGGCGACGACATCTTGACCGGCGGCGCGGGACGCGACGTGTTCGAATTCGAACGCGGCGACGGGCGCGATATCATCACCGACTTTGTCAACGGCGAGGATCGGCTGGATTTGGATGACTTTACCTTTGCCCAAGCCCGCGCGGTTCTGGACAGCGCCCAGCAGGTGGGATCCTCGGTTGTGTTGAACCTGTCTGCGACCACCTCGGTCACCATCAACAACATGCAACTGTCGCAGCTGGATATGTCTGACATCATCTTGTGAGCCCCGCCCTGACGTCGCTGACAGTCGCGGGCGATGGTGGGTTCGGTTGCTGTTCGACCAGCATGCCAGGGAAAACGGGGCCTTCGGGCCCCGTTTGCATTTCCGACGGCAAAGCTTAACCTCCCCCCAAACAGGGGGAAGACCATGACACGCATTGCCGTTGTAACCGGGGCCGCAGGCGGGATGGGGCGGGCGATTTCGGATCGGTTGATTGAAGATGGCCTGCAGGTCGTGGGGGTGGATATCGACGGCCCTGCGCTTTTGGCCATGGCGGCGGACCGCGACCGTTTTCACCCCGAGGTCTGCGATCTGACCGACGCCGACGCGATTGCCGATCTGTTTGACCGCATCACCGACCGCTTCGGCGGAGTGGATGCCTTGGTCAACAATGCCGGCACCTGTTTCATGTCGGATTTCCCCAATATCCCGGCGCATGAGTTGGACCGTCAGATGGCCGTCAACTTTTCATCCGCCTTTCATTGCTGCCAACAGGCGGTCAAGGCGATGGAGGGGCGGCCGGGCGTGCGCAAGATCGTCAATATCTCGTCCAATGGGGCCTATAACTTTGACGTTTTCGATCCGCCCCATTACCGCGCGTCCAAGGCCGCGATGGACACGCTGACCAAAGACCTTGCCCGCCGCTATGCCCGCGACAAGATCGCCTGCAACTCGATTGCGCCCGCGATGACCGAAACGCCCCTGTTCAATGTGCTGACCGAAGATGTGCTCGCACGCGCCATTTCGGCCATGCCCCATGGCCATGCCATGCAGCCTGACCAGATTGCAGGCTGGGTGGGGTTCCTGATCTCGCCCATGGGTGATGTGTCGTCGGGCAATGTCATCATCCTGAACCAAGGGCGGGATGTGCGGTGAAAGTCACCATTCACAAGCTGTTCGAATACTTGCTGGAAACCGCCGGCGAGGAGCCGCCGGAATGTGTCTTGGGCTTTTCTCTGTCGCAATCGCCCACCTTGGGCGATTTTCTGCCCGACCTTTCGCCCGATCTCGTCTTGGATTGGAACGGGGTCAGCTTTCAGGGCCTGCCCGCGCTGCGTGAACGGGTGATCGCGCAGGCGGGGCTTGCGGGGCTGTGCAGCCCCGACGATGTGCTCATCACCGCAGGCGCGGCCGAGGCGAATTACCTTTGCTTTCGCCAGCTTTTGGCACCGGGCGATGAGATCGTGACCGAAACCCCCGGCTGGCCGCAGGCCGCCGTGATGGCGCGCGGCATCGGGGCCGATCTGCGGCTGGTCAAGCGGCGCGAGGAAAACGGCTGGCGTCTGGATCTGGACGAACTGGCTTCGACGGTGACGCCCAAGACCAAGCTGATCTTCCTGTCGAACCCGAACAACCCCACCGGGCAGCTTTTGACCGAGGCCGAGCTGCACCGGATTGCCGCGATTGCCGACAAGGTCGGCGCTTGGCTGATTGTGGATGAGGTTTATGCGGGGCTGGAGTGGGAGGGCGCGCGGGCACCCTCGATCGCCGGGATCTATCCACGCGGTATCACCACAGGCTCGGTGTCCAAGGGGCTGGGTTTGCAAGGCCTGCGCACCGGCTGGCTGATTTGCCGGGATCGCCAGATGGTCATGGATGCGGTCATCCTGCGCGAAAACTCGTCCGAGATCATGAATATCCTTGGCGAGCATATTGCCGAAATTGCGCTGCGCCCTGATCGGCTGGGGCCCGCCTTGGCCCGGGCGCGGGCAGCGGGGGCGGCGACCTTGGCGCAGTTGGACGCCTTTATCGCGGGTCAGCCACGGCTGTCTTGGGTGCGGCCTCAGGCCGGGCTGATCGGCCTTGCGCGCCTTAAGGGCGAGGCGGCCGAGCCCTTTGCCCGGCGGCTTCTGGCGGCACCCTACCGCACATTCCTGTTGCCCGGCACCGCCTATGACGAGCCCGCCCATATCCGGTTAGGGGTGGGAGGGGGCGCGTCCGTGCGGCTGGAAGAGGGCTTGGCGCGACTGGCCGCCTGTCTGGCCGAGGCACCCGTTTAAGGTGGTTTGACACGCGGGTTTAGGACGCATCTTGCGCCGGTTATCACCTAGCAAAGCGGCGATTTTGCCTAGCGAGCAAAATGCCGCGCATCCTTTGGTCATCGTATGGCTGTCGGGCCAGAACCCAAAAGCCCCGACACGATAGCCCAGAACCGAAAGGATGCTCGAAATGCTGCCAAAGCTTCACACCGCCGTCGTCACCACTGTGACCGCCCTCTCCATCGCGCTTGGCGCGGCCGCTCCCGCCGCCGCTTGGGGCCAGCGTGAGCAGGACACGCTGAAAGGGGCCGTGGGGGCGCTGGTCTTGAAGGCGATCATTGATGATGCCCGTCGCGACCGCGCGCCAGTCTATCGCGAGGCGCCCGCGCCGGTTTATCGGGTGATCCCAGATGAGCCGCGCTATGACCACTGGGACGGCCACCCCCAACCCAGGGCGCAGTCGATCTATCGCACGCCCTTGGCGCAGGCCTTCAACAGCTATTCCCGCGCCGAGCGTCGGTTGATCCAGCGCCGGTTGGCGCAGTGGGGATATTACCGGGGCGGGACGGACGGGTCTTTCGGGCCCGGGACCTATTCCGCCGTGGTCGCCTATGCCCGCGACGAGGGGCAGGCGCGCAATCTTGGCACGACCGCAGGCGCCTTTGGCGTCTATGACGGGCTGATCTACTAAGCCACCGCTGGGCGCGCTTTGGGCCTATCCCAAGGCGCGTGCAAGGTCTTCGATCAAATCCTCGGGGTCCTCCAGCCCAACCGACAGGCGGAACAGACCGTCACCCGCCCAATCGCGATAGCGCGCAAGGGCGGGGCCTTGCATGCGGAAGGTCGAGGTCTGGATATCGTCCGTCGGAATCAGCACGCAGATGGACCGCTGGTGACCCAGCGAAAAGGCATAGTGGATGATCTGCAGCCGGTCGGCCAATTGGTGTGACATGGCCTGCGGGTCGCTGGTCTGAAAGGCAATCATGCCGCCCGGAAGGGCCATTTGGCTTTGGGCCAACGTGTATTGTGGGTGGCTCGGCAGGCCGGGGTAGATCACGCGGGTGATCTTTGGATGCGCCTCAAGCCAGCCCGCCAGACGCTGCGCATTGGCCGAGGCGGTGCGGATGCGGGGGTAAAGCGTATCCAGACCCCGCAAGATAAGCCATGCGTTCTGGGCCGAAAGCGTGGCCCCAAGATACACCCCCGATCGCGCCCGCAAGGCCGAGATCAACGCTTTGCGCCCGATCACAGCGCCACCCAAGGCATCGCCGTGGCCGTTCATGAATTTTGTCAGCGAATGGATCACCAGATCGACGCCCAAATCGAGTGGTCGGGTAATCACGGGGGTGGCCAGCGTGCTGTCCACCGACAAAAGCGCGCCCGCTTCATGGGCCAGTGATGCCAGTGCGGCCAGATCGGTCAGCCGCAGGATCGGGTTGCAGGGGCTTTCGGCATGGATCAGTCGGGTGTTGGGCCTGAGTGCCGCGCGGGTGGCCTCAAGGTCTGACAGGTTGACTGGCGTCACCTCGATCCCAAGGTCGGGCAGGATGCGGGTGGCGAGTTCAAACGCCCCGGCATAGCAAACCTCGGACACAATCAGATGATCGCCAGATCTCAAAAGGCCAAGGAAGGTGGCGGCAATCGCGGCCACACCGGTGGCGGTGGTCAGCGCATCCTCGGCGCCTTCCAGCGCCGCGAGCCGCGCCTCCAGCGCGCGGGTGGTGGGGTTGGTCCAGCGGGCATACAGAAAGGGCAGTTCGCCAAGGTCCGCGCCTTCGGCGGAAAACCCGGCCGATCCGGGGGCAAAGACATTGTTCACCGACATCGAGATATCAGGCTGGATCGCCCCCGTCACCGGATTGGGCATCAGCCCGCCATTGAGCGCGGCGGTGGCAGGTCGCATGGCGGGGGCGGTCTTGCGGGGTTTGGCGGGTTCTGGTTTTTGGAACAGTTCCATCGGTGGCCCCTTTGTCGAATGATCTTCTTTTGACCAGTTCGACAGAAAAAGAAAGATCGCTCCTCGTCGGCCTTTGGCCGCGCGTCGCGGATGGCCATGAAAAAACGGCCCAGAGACCTGTGCTCTGGGCCGTCCGGTTTTCCTAGTCAGCGGCGATCAGACCTCGGCGGTTTCAACCGTCTTGCCTTCGATGGCCGGTGTCTCGGCGCTGCCAAGGCGGCTGATCTCAATCCGGCGGGGCTTCATCGCCTCGGGGATTTCGCGCAAGAGATCAATGTGAAGCATGCCATGTTCATGCACGGCACCCGACACTTTCACATGATCGGCCAGCGCAAAGCGGCGCTCAAAGGCGCGGGTGGCGATGCCACGGTGAAGAAAGGTTTTCTCACCTGTCTCGGGGGCCTTGCGGGCCGTCACGACAAGCGCGGCCTCCTTGACCTCAACCGACAGCTCATCAGGGCTGAAGCCAGCCACCGCGATCGAGATGCGGTAGGCGTCTTCAGCGGTTTTTTCGATGTTGTAGGGCGGGTAGGTGGGCTGGGCCACATCGGCGGTCAGCGCACGATCCATAAGGTCAGCAATCCGGTCAAAGCCAACAGTTGCACGGTAAAGGGGGGCAAAATCAAAGCTACGCATAGTCATCCTCCTAGAGCGATGTTCAAAGCGTCCGCCCCGAAACCGGGCACGGACAGATGCACGTCCCGGCCCGTCATGGCACCGGGGACAGGGTTAATCTGGGAAGGCGGTGGCAGCGTTTCAAGGCCCGGAGTGCCGGGGCGATCTTGGATGTGACGGACTAGGGCGTCACAAACTTGGCGCCGCTCGCCTGACCACCCGATAAGACGCGCACTTTGGCCGAGCCAAGGGCCGAGCCATTGGGCTTGGCCAACTCGCCCTGCAGCACTTCCAGCGTGTTGGTCAGAACCGAGCCAAGCGCCACGCGCTTGCCTTCGACATCGGCCTTGGCCGAAACGACCGAGACGATCTTCATCTGCCCGTCGCGCAGGGCAAAGATCGGCGCGCCGGACGAGCCGAAATCGACATCACAGGAAAAGACTACAATCTCTGGCGCGCGGTCGAGGACGTGACAGGTCTCTTGCAAGCTAGGGGCTTCGGCGCGGTCTTGCGCATAGGAAACCACGCCGACCGCATCGCCGCGCGCGGGGCGTACATCGGTTGCAAAGGGGGTGATCTGCGGCAGGCGGATCGGCTGATCCAGCGCGATCAGCGCCAGATCATAGGCCACCCGGTCCAGGCTCTCGGCCCCGGAATAGATGTAATCGGGATGGGCGACTGAGGTGCGCACGCCGCGATAGGCCTCGGCCCGGCCATTGCGCCAGCCCGCGAGAAACTCGATATCGCGGTCATCAATCCGCGCGCCGGTGTCCTTGTCATAAAGGCAATGCGCCGCCGTCAGCACCAGATCGGGGGCGATCAGCGCCCCCGTGCAAAACCCACGCGCGCCAAGGTTCAGCCGTCCCACCGCCTGCCAGTCTTGCCCGGCATCTGAGGTTTCAAGGCTGATCAGGGGGCTCTCCTCGGCACCAACGGGAAGCGCAAGGCTGACAAGCAGGGCGAAAGAAAGGGCTGCACGCATCGGGAACTTTTTCAATGAATTCAGTCAAAGGTTTAGGCGGTCAATATGTCGAATCTTGGGCGGGTTGGCCCCGCAGGTCAGGCCCGGCCAAAGGTTGGCGACAGGCTGATCGGGTCAATCCCCATCCCGCGCAGCGCCCCGGTCCATTTGGCGCTGTCATCCTCGGCAAAGACCAAGGCGGCGTCGGCCTCGGCGGTCAGCCAGTCATTGCGGGCAATCTCGGCCTCGAGCTGTCCCGGCCCCCAGCCGGAATATCCCAAGGCCAAAAGCGCGCGGTGCGGGCCGTTGCCATGCGCCAGCGCCTCAAGCACATCCAGCGTGGCCGTCATGCCATAGCCGCCCTCGATCTTCATCGTCGCCGCCCCACCCCGATAATCCCGGCTGTGCAAGACAAAGCCGCGCCCGCGCTCGACCGGGCCGCCGAAATGCACGGCGATGTCGCGGCCTTCGGGCGCGCGGGGGATCTTCAGATGGTCCAAAAGGCCGCCAAAGGTGACCTCTTCCACGCGCTTGTTCACGATGATGCCCATCGCGCCCTCATCCGAATGGGCGCAGATCAGGATGACGCTTCTTTCAAAGCGTGGATCGCCCATACTGGGCATGGCCACAAGGAACTTGCCGGTCAGTTGCATCGATTCGACACCCAAAGCCCACCGCTTGACTGTGGGCCTGCGGCGCGGCGGTCTCAAGTGCCAGTTTGTTGCACAGGGCTGACCGGAACGTGATTTCCAATATTGGCGGGCTTGCCTAAATAGAAAGGCATGAGAACCGCAGCCCTTTTCATTTCTTTGGCTCTTGCGTTGCCAGCCCATGGCATGACGCAGGATGAGCTGTTGCAAGCCAACCTCTTGCCGGGTTGGCGGATGGACAGTGGGCATCATATGGCCGGGCTGTCCTTGGCCCTTGCGCCGGGGTGGAAGACCTATTGGCGCAGCCCCGGCGAGGCGGGAATTCCGCCGGAATTCGATTGGTCCGGGTCGCAGAACGTCAAAGCGGTGCATGTGCATTGGCCAAGCCCGGTGGTGTTCCACACCAACGGCATGCAGACCGTGGGCTATGATGGCGGTGTGATCCTGCCGCTGGAGGTGGTGCCAGAGGTGCCAGGGCAGCCCGTGGTTCTGCGTGCGCGGGTCGATATGGGCATTTGCAAAGACATCTGCATGCCCGCCGAGGTGGTGGTGTCGGCCGATCTTGTGGCTCCGGGGGCTGATCCGGGCGGTATTCGTGCCGCGCTGAAGGCCCAGCCGGCCAGTGCTGCGCAGGCTGGGGTTGGCCGCGTGGCCTGCGCGGTGGAGCCGATTGCCGACGGGCTGCGGCTGACCGCAACGGTTGAGATTGCAGCTCAGGGCGGAGAAGAGGCGGTGGTCATTGAGCCTGCCGATCGGTCCATCTGGGTGGGTGAGGCGGTGACCTCACGCCAAGGTGGCACGCTGACCTCGGTGGCAGAGATGGTCGCCGTGACAGGCGAGCCCTTTGCGCTGGACCGGTCGGGATTGCGGCTGACGGTGTTTGGCGGCGCCCGAGCGGTACAGATTGAGGGCTGCCCCGCGCCGTAAGGGTGCAAAGAGGTTTCCCGCTGCGCAGTTCTAGTTCTTTGCCCTGATCCGCGATTGCAGCGACAAAAGATCCGCCCAAGCCTCACGCTTCGCAATCGGATTGCGCAAGAGATAGGCGGGATGAACCATGGGCAGCATCGGCCTGTCCAAGGCCGTGGTCCAGGTGCCTCGGGCGCGTAGAACGCCCTTCTGTCCGGTCATCGCGTAAAGCGGCGTATTGCCCATAACCACGATCACCCGGGGGTTCATCAGCGCAATGTGGCGTTCTACAAAGGGGCGCATCATGGCGATTTCGGCCGGTTCTGGGTCACGGTTGCCGGGGGGGCGCCACGGCAGGACGTTGGTGATGTAGATCGCCTGCTCAGGCTCGGCCGCGCTGCGCGACAGGCCAATGGCCGCAAACATCCGGTCCAAAAGCTGGCCTGCGCGGCCGACAAAGGGGCGGCCTTCGATATCCTCATCGCGGCCTGGGGCCTCGCCCAGGATCAACACATGGGCCTCGGGGTTGCCATCGGCAAAGACGGTGTTACGCGCGCCCTTTTTCAATTCACAAAGCTCAAAGCCCGCGATGATCTCGCGCAGCGCGGGCAAAGATGTGGCACGGGCGGCAGCGGCGCGGGCGGCCTCAACCGCATCCACCTGTGGCTGGTCAGGTACAGGGGCCGGGGCTGCGCGTGGGGCCGCCGGTGTCGGGGCCGCAGCCGCAGGCGCGCGCGCCGTTTCGGGCAGGTCGTACCGATTGACCGGGGCCTCGCTGATCACCTCATCAACGCCAACCTCGACATGCCAGGCCAATGCCGCCAAGCTTGCGTGCCAATCGCCTGCAATGTCGTCTCTGATTCCCATGCCCAGACCCTAGGCCGGGGGCCGTTTTCCCACAACCCGGCTTGCCGCCTGCCCATGGGCTTTCTATAAGCCGGGCAACAGTTGCCTTGGGGGATGCCAATGACCACCTTCCGCGCCCGTCATCTTCTTGGCATCGAGCAGTTGTCCCCCGCCGAAATCACCACGGTTTTGGACCTCGCCGACCGCTATGTCGATCTGAACCGCCGCACGGTCAAACAGTCTGACGCTTTGGCGGGGCTGACGCAGATCAACATGTTCTTTGAAAACTCCACCCGTACGCAGGCGAGTTTCGAGCTGGCCGGCAAGCGGCTTGGGGCCGATGTGATGAATATGTCGGTGGCCTCGTCCTCGGTGAAAAAGGGTGAGACGCTGATTGATACCGCCATGACGCTGAACGCGATGCACCCCGATCTTTTGGTGGTACGGCATGGGGCGTCGGGCGCGGTGAACCTTTTGGCGCAAAAGGTGGATTGCGCGGTGCTGAATGCGGGCGACGGGCGGCATGAACACCCCACGCAGGCGCTTTTGGACGCGCTGACGATCCGCCGCGCCAAGGGCCGCATCCAACGCCTAACCGTGGCAATCTGCGGCGACATCGCCCACAGCCGCGTGGCACGGTCGAACCTGATCCTTCTGAACAAGATGGAAAACCGCATCCGCCTGATCGCGCCGCCCACCCTGATGCCCGCCGGTGTGGGCGAATTTGGCTGTGAACTTTACGACGACATGCGCGCGGGGCTGGAAGGCGCGGATGTGGTGATGATGCTGCGCCTTCAGAAGGAACGCATGGACGGCGGGTTCATCCCGTCCGAGCGCGAGTATTACCACCGCTATGGGCTGGACGCCGAAAAGCTGTCCTTCGCCAAGCCTGATGCGATTGTGATGCATCCGGGCCCGATGAACCGCGGTGTCGAGATTGACGGCGAAATTGCCGACGACATCAACCGCAGCGTTATTCAAGAGCAGGTCGAGATGGGGGTGGCTGTCCGCATGGCCTGCATGGATTTGCTGGCGCGCAATCTGCGGGCAGAACGCGGGGCACGCGCTGCCGGGGTGATGGTGTGAGGGGGCGGCGTAATGGCTGAGATCACCCGTGACACGATTGTTGGCCGCTGGGTGCTTCTGGACCAAGGCGACACGCTGAATGCGGTCTGCCGTGCCAATCCTTCGGCAATTGACCATTTGAAGGCAGGCGCAAGATGACCCCCGATCCCGACCGCAAGCCGACCAAACAAGAGATGCGCGCGGGCGGTAAGGTGGCCGCCGCAGTGCTGGTGTTTCTGGGGCTTTTCACCCTTGGCCTTGTGTGGATGAGCTGACCGATGAACCTTTTTTCCGCTTTGCTACGACCTTCCGGAAGGGCCTGACATGATCCTGCAGTTCGAGAACGCTCGCCTGATCGACCCCGAGGAAGGGACCGACGCCATCGGGTCTCTGACGGTTGAGGGCGGTAAGATCGTGACCCGTGATGCCGCCGCGCCGAAAGGGGCAAGGCTGATCGACTGCGGCGGGCAGTGCCTTGCGCCCGGCATGGTGGATTGGGGCGTCAAGATTGGTGAGCCGGGCGAGCGGCACCGCGAATCGTTCCGCTCGGCCGGGCTGGCGGCAGCGGCGGGGGGCGTGACAACGATCATCGCCCGGCCCGACACCATCCCCGCGATTGACACGCCCGAGGTGCTGGAGTTCGTCACCCGTCGTGCCGGTGAGGCCCCTGTCCGCATCCGCCACATGGCCGCTTTGACCAAGGGCCGGATGGGCCGCGAGATGACCGAGATCGGTTTTCTGCTGGACGCCGGCGCGATTGCGTTCTCCGACGTGTTCCATGTGGCCGAAAACACCAAAGCCCTGTCGCGCGCGATGACCTATGCCAAATCCTTGGGCGCGCTGATTGTTGGTCATCCGCAGGAACCGGGGCTGTCGGCGGGCGCTTCGGCCACCTCGGGCAAGTTCGCCTCGCTGCGCGGTCTGCCCGGCGTGTCGCCGATGGCCGAGCGGATTGGGCTGGACCGCGACCTGGCACTGGTCGAGATGACCGGCGCGCGCTGGCATGTCGATCAGGTGACAACGGCGCGCAGCCTGCCTGCGCTGGCCCGTGCCAAAGAGGCGGGGCTGGATGTGACGGCGGGGATTTCCATCCACCACCTGACGCTGAACGAATTTGACGTGGGCGACTATCGCACCTTCTTCAAGTTCACCCCGCCCTTGCGGTCTGAAGAGGACCGGCTGGCCATGGTTCAGGCCGTGGCCGATGGGGTGATTGATGTCATCGGCAGTTTCCACACCCCGGCGGATGAAGAGTCCAAGCGCCTGCCCTTTGAAGAGGCGGCCTCCGGTGCGGTTGGGCTGCAAACGCTGCTTCCGGCGGCGCTGCGTCTTTATCATGCCGGACATCTTGATCTGCCGCTCCTGTTCCGCGCGCTGGCGCTGAACCCCGCGCGGCGGCTTGGCCTGCCGCAGGGGCGGTTGGCGGTTGGTGCGCCGGCGGATCTGGTGCTCTTCAGCCCCGACACGCCCTTTGTGTTGGACCGCTTTTCGCTTTTGTCCAAATCCAAGAACACGCCCTTTGACGGCGCGCGGCTCGAGGGTAAGGTGCTGGCGACTTACGTCGCTGGCCAACAGGTATATGAGGCGCGCTGAATGCCCGAGATTGTCACCTCTCCGGTCTTGCTGATCCTTGTCGGGGTCTTGGGCTATCTGCTGGGGTCGGTGCCCTTTGGCATTGTGATCACGCGTGCGCTGGGCCTTGGGGATCTGCGCACCATCGGGTCGGGCAACATCGGGGCGACCAATGTCTTGCGCACGGGGCATAAAGGGGCCGCACTGGCGACGCTGTTGCTGGATGCGGGCAAGGGCGCGATTGCGGTCCTGATCGCGCGGTTTGCCGTGGGCGAAGATGCAGCGCAGGTGGCGGGTGGGATGGCCTTCTTGGGTCATCTGTTTCCGGTCTGGCTGGGCTTCAAGGGCGGCAAAGGGGTTGCGACCTTCCTTGGCACGCTGATTGCGCTGGCATGGCCCGTGGGTCTGGCCGCCTGTGCGACATGGGCGGTGACGGCGGCGGTAACCCGGATTTCATCCGCCTCCGCCTTGGTGGCGGCGGCATTTTCAGGTTTTTGGTGCTTTGTCTTTGGGCGCGGCGATGTGTTGATCCTGACCTTCGCCTTGATGGTGCTGGTCTATACCCGCCACTGGCCCAACCTTCAGCGGATCAAGGCAGGGACCGAGCCGAAGATCGGGCAGAAAACCTGACTGTTCGCAAGTGACAAGAATCGCTTGCATATTCTTTAAATTCTGATAATTCTGTAATTACAGAAATAATTGATTGAACGTGATGAACCTCACCCCCGCCATGCAAGCATTTATCCTCCACTGGGGGGAAATGGGGACCAAATGGGGCGTCAACCGCTCGGTCGCGCAGATCCACGCGCTGTTGCACATCGCGCCCGACCCGATGGATGCCGAGGAAATTGCCGAAACGCTGGGGCTGGCACGGTCGAATGTGTCAACCGGCCTGAAAGAATTGCAGGGCTGGAAACTGGTAAAATCCAGCCGGGGTTTGGGTGAGCGGCGGGATGTCTTTACCTCGGTTCAGGATATTTTTGATCTGGTGACGGTGGTGGTCGAAGGCCGGCGCGAACGCGAATTCGCCCCCACGATCGAGGCCTTGCGTGCCGTCGCCGCCGATGCCGAAACCGATGCGACGCCCGATCATGTCAAGGCACGCATGACCGAGACGCTGACAACCATGCAGATGTTCGACGACTGGTATCGCGACATCTCGCGCCTGCCGCGCGGGGTGCAGATGGCGATGTTGAAACTGGGGGCCAAGGTGGCGCGGTTCCTGCCAAAAGGCTGATCCACAAAAATTTTTACTTAAAGATTTCAGGAATTACAGAAATGACCAACGAAATTGACAGAGCCCTTCCCTTTGATGTCATCGCGTTTGTCGGGGCCTTGGTCCTCGCCCCCGTTGCCGTGACAGCAGTCAGCTTTTTCCTTGTGATCCCGGTCTTTGCGCTCCCTTTGGGTGGCCCCATCTATCTGATCATTGGCACCCCGGTGCTGTTGTGGATGGTGGGGCGCTATCCGCCGCAGGCGTGGCGCTTTGCCTTGGCGGGGTTTCTGGCAAATCTGGCGCTTTGCGCGCTGATCTGGGCGGCAGATCGGTTCATCCCTTCGCTGGCTGAAACCGGCTTTGGCGAAAACATCTTCTTTGCCCTCTGGGGCCTCATTTTCGCGCCGATCTGGGCTGCCGCCTTTGCCCTGCTTTACCGCCGCTTCAACCGCATGGCGCGGTTGGTTCCGCAATCCTGAAAGGAGGATATCATGTCCCTTGCCGTGTATTTCGCCTTCGCGCTGGCCTATTTGGCGGGCCTGACAACCATGATCGTGAAGATCAGCCGCACACTGGGCGCGTGTCCGCAAACCGGGCGCGCCGCCCGCGCCGCAGGGGTCACAATCGCAACAGGCTATACGGCCATCGGCGGCGGCGCGGTGGCGCTGATCGGGTCAGCCCTGCCGATTGTCGAAGGCGGCACGCCGGCCACCCTCTTTGCCATCGGCCTTGTGGCGGTGATTCTGGGGCTGGGGTTCACCCATGCCGTGACCACGCTGCGCCTTGCGGTGCAACCCTTACAGGCTCGCCGCCTCGTAGATATGCCCCAGGTCACCGCCCCAGCTGCCGTTGAAGAGGTCTAGCCAGCGGTCGGCCTGCACGCGGCCAGCCTTCAAGGACGCGACGAGCGGCTCCAGATACCGCTCTTCGCCCAAGCCCCGCGCCACCAGCCCGGCATGCGACAGGCCCACGGCGGCGCGGGCCAGATCGGCGAGCTTCACGCCATTCGCCTCACCTTGTAGCGCCGAGACAGAGGCGGCCACGCGCAACCCCTCGCGAGTTTCGGCATCCAGCCCTTTGACCAGATCCCATGCGGCATCCAGCGCGGTCTGGTCATACATCAGCCCCACCCAAAACGCGGGCAGAGCGTTGATATGGGCCTGATCGCCGCAATCCGCGCCCCGCATCTCGATGTATTTCTTGACGCGGGCTTCGGGGAACACGGTCGTCATGTGGTCGGCCCAATCGGACAGCGTTGGCTTCTCCCCCGGCAGAGCGGGCAATTCGCCCTTCAAGAAATCGCGGAAGGATTGGCCAAGGGCATTGATGTAAGTGCCGTCGCGGTAGACGAAATACATCGGCACGTCCAAGACCCAATCGACATAGCGCTGAAAGCCCATGCCATCCTCAAACGCCCACGGCAGCATGCCGGTGCGGGTGGCATCCAGATCGCGCCAAATCCGGCTGCGCCAGGATTTGTGGCCATTGGGCTTGCCGTCAAAGAACGGTGATGAGGCGAAAAGCGCTGTCGCCACCGGCTGCAGGGCCAAGGACACGCGCAGCTTTTTCACCATGTCCGCTTCAGAGGCGTAATCGAGATTCACCTGCGTCGTCGAGGTGCGATACATCATCTGCGTGCCGTGGGTCCCCACGGTCTGCATATAGCCCGTCATCAGGCGATAGCGGCCCTTGGGCATGACGGGCATCGTGTCATGCCCCCATTCTGGCGCCGCGCCGATCCCCATGAACCGAATGCCCAAAGGTGTCGCGATGCTGGCGACCTCATCGAAATGGGTTTGCAATTCCGCCGCCACGTCATGCATGTTCGGCAAGGCCGCGCCCGAGAGTTCAAACTGCCCGCCGGGTTCAAGGCTGATGTTGGCACCATTGCGGGTCAGCCCAATGACATTGTCGCCTTCCCGCAGGGGGGTCCAGCCATAGCGCGACTCAAGCTGTTGAAACAGCGTCGAAATCGACGCATCACCCGCATAGGGCAGCGGCGCGCGGGTGGCGGTAAGCCAGCCAAATTTTTCATGCTCGGTGCCAATGCGCCATTGGTCCTTTGGCTTGCAGCCCGAGGCCATGTATTCGGCAAGCTGCTCAAACCGTTCGATCGGGCCACCGCCGGACTGGGGAATCGACATCTGGGTGGCCTCTCATTTCATTGCCGTCAAGACGGATAGACCTGCGGTCCTTTGCGCCTTAAGTCAAGGTTAAGAGGGCAGAGTTTGCGGCAAACTGTGCGCGCAGATGCAGAAGGCTGCGCTAAGCCGGATGCGTCTCGTCGCGCTGGTCAGGCGACCAGACCCTTTCCCTTGCGGTGCCAGATCAGCACCATCTGGGAGGGGCCAGAGGCCAGCAGGCCGGGTCCCTCGGACGGGGTGGCAGGAGACAGTGCGGCCAGAACAGCGGCCATATCCAGCCCCGGCAAGGTGGTAAAACCATCAAATAGCGCCTCGGCCCCGGCGGCATCAATCGGGATCAGCAGGGCCTGACCGTCGCGCTGTTTCAGCCTCCAGAGGCGACGGCCGTACAGCGTCATCAGGCGCAGTTCTGTCAGATCAGACAGGCTGACCGCGCCGCCGAAGGTCGGCCCGAAATAGCGCACTTCGCCTTCGATCACCTCCACAAAACCAGGGGCCGCGATGTCTTGGGCAAAGCGCATCCGACGCCAGCCGGACAGTGCCCAAGCGGCGGCCAGCACCATCAAAGCAAGGCCAGCGCTGAGCGGAATTGGCCCGCTGCGGGTGGCAAGCCAAAGGCCCAAAAGCGCAAGGCCACCGGCAAGGATCACCTCGCGCCAGCGGCGCAAAGCGGCCAGCACCTCGGGGCGGATCATCGCCAATCCCCCACGCTTGTTTGCCACAAGACCAACGCCGCCAGCGCCGCTGTTTCCGCCCGCAGAATGCGCGGGCCAAGGGCCAGGGGCCGCACGAACGGCAGCGCGCGCAGGCGGGTTTTCTCGTCGTCCGAAAAGCCACCCTCGGGGCCGATCAGGATGGCAGCGGGACCTGCGATGACCGCCGCAGGCGTGGAAGAGCCTTTGGCCAACGTTTCATCCGCCCAATAAAGCGTGCGGCCCTCGGGCCAGTGCGACAGAACGCGCTCCAGCGGCTTCAGATCGTCCACCTCGGGCACAAAGGTGGCGCCGCATTGCTCGGCCGCCTCAATGGCATGGGCGGTCTGCTTGTCCACCCGCCAGCGTTCGGAATTCATGTGGCGCGTGCCCACTGGCATCAACCGCGCTACCCCAAGTTCCACCGCCTTTTCCACGATAAAGGCGGTGCGGTCCTTCTTCACGGGTGAAAAGAGCAGCCACAGGTCGGGCGGCATCACTTGCGGCGCGGTTTCAGCCTGACAGACCGCAATCCCTTGCCGCTTGCCCGCCTCAGCCACCTCGGCCTGCCATTCGCCGTCGCGGCCATTGAACAAGGCGACATGTGCCCCGCGCGCCAGTCGCATCACGTTGAACAGGTAATTCGCAGCCTCGGGCCCAAGCGCCACGGCTTGCCCCGCGCCCAAGGGCTGATCTACATACAGGCGAACCTTTGGCTTTTCCATGAAAGTGACCCTATGACCGAGCCACAGAAAATGCCAGAGGCTGCAATCCCACCTGCCGCACCGGTTGCCGATGCCCCAAAGGGCAATTGGGTCGACCGCTATGCCCCCGCGCCTTGGGTGCCCTATCTGCGCCTCAGCCGGGCCGACCGGCCCATCGGGACCTGGCTTTTGTACATTCCCTGCCTGTGGGGCGTGGCACTTGCCGCAATGGCCGATGGTTTCCGGCTGTGGGATCTGTGGATCGTGCTGTCCTGCGGGATTGGGGCCTTCCTGATGCGCGGGGCGGGTTGCACGTGGAATGACATCACCGACCGCGAGTTTGACGCGGCGGTGACGCGCACCCGCTCGCGGCCGATTCCCTCGGGGCAGGTGACGGTGAAGGCGGCGCTTCTGTGGATGGTGGCCCAGGCGTTGATCGCGGCGCTGATCCTGTTCAGCTACAATTGGCTGGCAATCGGGCTGGGGATTGCTTCGCTTTTGTTGGTGATGATCTACCCCTTTGCCAAACGGTTTACCTGGTGGCCACAGGTGTTCTTGGGCTTGGCCTTCAACTGGGGCGCGGTTTTGGCCTATGCGGCCCAAGCTGGTCATGTTGGGCTGCCTGCCCTCTTTCTCTATGCCGCTGGGATCAGCTGGACGCTGTACTACGACACGATCTATGCCCATCAGGACAAAGAGGATGACGCGCTGATCGGGGTGAAATCCACCGCAAGGCTGTTTGGTGCGCGGTCACGCCAGTGGCTCTGGGGTTTTGCCATCTTGACGATGGTGCTGGCCAGTGCCGCGATTGTCACCACGCCCGCCAGCGGTGTCTGGCCGCCTTTGGTCGCCTTGGCCGGGGTTTGGGCCTTTGGCTGGCATCTGGCTTGGCAGATGCGGCGGCTGGATCTTGAGGACCCAACATCCTGCATGGTCACCTTTCGGGCCAATCGTGACGCGGGCTTGGCGCTTGCGCTGTTTCTTGCCGCAGCGGCGTTCCTTTGATTGATCCTGCCCACGCCGCCCGCTAAGCATCTGCAGTCCTTATGAATGATGAATGGCCCGCCCCTTTGATAAAGCTGCCCTCCTTCAGACTGACGCCGACTGTGGCGACGGCGCTTGCCTTTCTGGTCGCGGCCTTCCTTTCGGTGCTGATCGCTTGGGCCGCGGTTCTGTTGATGGAACGGCTGTCCGAACGGGCGGTGCGGTCTGCTTTGCTGACGCAAGGCGTGACCTTTGCCACCGTCAACGCCGATGGCTTGCGCATGCAGTTGAGCGGCACAGCCGATACAGAAGCGCAGCGCTATAGGGCGATCAACATCGCCGGGTCGGTGATCGATTCCACCCGAATCCAGGATCTGATGGAGGTCACCCCGGCCCGGGCCGTAGAGGCACCGCGCTTTTCGCTGGAGATCTTGCGCAATGACGACGGAATTCAGCTGATCGGGCTTCTGCCCGAGGGTGAGACCAAGAATACGCTGCTGGCCGAGGCAGTGGCTTTGCAGCCAGATACCGAACTGCAAGACATGCTGGAAACCGCAGCCTATACCCCGCCCGAGACATGGGGCCCGGCGCTGGATTTTGCCCGCAAGGCGTTGGCCCTCTTGCCACGCTCCAAGATCACCGTGGATGCGACCGCGGTCCGGATCACGGCCATTGCCGCCTCAGAGGCGCAGAAGCGCAGTTTTGAGACCAGTTTGTCCGCAGGTCAGCCTGAGGGCGTGCGTGTCAGCTACGAGATTTCTGCGCCGCGCCCGGTGATTACGCCATTCACGCTGCGCTTTTTGATCGATGGGGAGGGGCCCCGCTTTGACGCCTGTTCTGCCGACACAGAACGCGCCCGGATGCGGATTGTCGCGGCTGCAACAGCGGCAGGGGCAGCGGGTCGACAAACCTGTGTGATCGGTCTGGGCGTGCCAAGCCCCTCCTGGGCCGAGGCGGCCGAATTGGGGATCAAGGCCGTGGCAACGCTAAAGGCTGCGACCATCACCTTCAAGGATGCCGATGTCAGCTTGCAAGCCGCCGCTTCGGTGTCACAGGCCGAGTTTGACCGGGTGGTGGGTGAGTTGGAGGCAGATTTGCCGCCGGTGTTTTCGCTGAGTGCGACGCTTGATAAGGCCGAGAACGCAACCCAAGGGCCGGTCGAGTTCACCGCCGTTCTTGCGCCCGAAACCGGGCGGGTGGAACTTCGGGGCCGTCTGGCCGATGATCTGCAGCGCAGCGCGGTCGACAGTTTCGCCAAGGCCGCATTTGGCAGCGCCAAAGTCTATCAGGCCACGCGTCTGGATGCTGATCTGCCCGATGGCTGGCCGATCCGTGTGCTTGCCGGCTTGCAAGCCTTGGCCGAGTTGGAACATGGCAACCTTTTGGTGCGGGCAGATACGGTTGAGGTGTCAGGCGTCACCGGTTCGCAAGGGTCGCGGGCGCGGATCGCGCAGATCTTGTCGGAAAAGCTGGGACAGGGCCAAAGCTACAAGGTCGACGTGACCTATGATGAGGCGCTGGATCCTGTGGCTTCGTTGCCGACCCCTGATGAATGCCTTGCCGATGTCAACGATGTGCTCGCGCGGCAAAAGGTGGTGTTTCCGCCGGGGTCTGCCGAGATTGATGCAAACGCCAATAAAGTGATGGAAGCGCTGGCCAAGGTTTTGGAACGCTGTGGCGGCGTGAGGATGGAGATCGGTGGCCATACCGACGCCCAAGGCTCTGAAGAAGGCAATCGAGCCCTCAGCCAGACCCGCGCCGAAGCGGTCTTGTTGGCGTTGCAGGGGCGTCAGGTGGACGTGTCGGCGCTGACGGCTGTGGGCTATGGCGAAAGCCGCCCGATTGCCGACAATGAAACCGAGGCGGGGCGCGAGGCCAATCGCCGGATTGAGTTCACGTTGCTGGCCGAGGGCGCTAAGGCTGTTGGTGGTGGCGCGGCACCTAGCCCTGCGGCTGGGGCCACTGCCTCTGCGGCGGAGGGCCCGGATTTCTCGGGCGATACAAGCCCGTCCGTTGCGCCCAAAGACAAGACCAAACGCCCCAAGCGCCGCCCCAATGCCAGCCAATAAGCCGCACGTCCTTAAGCCCAAGGTAGACCTATGAACCGCACGGAATTCATCATCGCCACGGCCTTTATCCTGCTCGCGGCCTTTGCCATGGGGTGGTTCACCTATTGGCTGATGCATCGCTTCACCCGTGTCGCGGGCGGGGATATGGGAGAGATGGACCGGCTCGCACAGTCGTTGCACGAGGCCGAGGAAGTGCGTGATCAGGCGATTATGTATCTGGAGCAGCGCGAGGCCGAGTTGATGAACCAGATCGCCCAGACCGAGGCGGAGCTTCGCGCCGCGATGGAAGGCTTGCGCGATGCGCGCCATGAGGCCGAAGAGATGCGCGCCTATATCGAGCGGATGCACGCCAACAGCTGACGCCCGGCGATTTTTCGACGAAACATCAAAGCTTGGGCTTTTGTCCGGGACGGGGCTGCGCTAGCCAAGAGGTCCGAGGGAGGCCCAGATGGACATGCGCGCGATTTTTGACCGGCTGATGTGCTTTGACACGGTGTCGTCAAAGCCGAACATCGCGTTGATGCAGTTTGTGCAGGATCTTCTGGCCGATGCCGGGGTTCAGGCGGTGCTGATCCCGGATCCCTTGGGCCAGAAGGCCAATCTTTACGCGACCGTCGGGCCTGAGGGGCAGGGCGGGGTCATGCTGTCGGGGCACACGGATGTGGTCCCGGTGGACGGGCAGGCTTGGACCAAGCAACCCTTTGCCTTGACTGAGGAAAATGGGCGCTACTATGGGCGTGGGGCCGCTGACATGAAGGGGTTTTGCGCGGTGGCAATTGCCACGATGGTGCAAGCCGCCAAGCGCCCGCTGAAAACTCCGCTGCATCTGGCTTTGTCCTATGACGAGGAAATCGGCTGCATGGGGGTGCGGTCTTTGGTGGATATGCTGCAATCGGCCCCGGTGCGCCCGAGGTTTTGCATTGTGGGCGAACCGACCGGCATGCAGGTGGCCACGGGGCATAAGGGTAAGGTCGCGCTTAGGGCCATTTGCACGGGTCGTGAGGGTCATTCGGCGCTGGCGCCGATGGCGCTGAATGCGCTGCATTTGGCGGCCGATTTCGTGCAGGCGGTGCGGGCATTGCAGGCGGATGTGGCGGCTAAGGGATTGAAAGATGGGGATTATGATGTGCCTTATTCGACGATTCATGTCGGCAAGCTGAACGGGGGCGTGCAGGTCAATATCGTGCCGAATAGCGCCGTGATCGACTTTGAGATCCGCTCGGTCGCGGGTGAGGATGTGGCGGGGTTGATCGGGCGGCTCGGCGATGCGGCCGAGGCGATTGTGGCGCCCTTGCGCGGGGATTATCCCGAGGCGGCGATCACGATTGAGCAGTTGTGGGATTACCCCGGCCTTGGCACGCCGTCGGATGCGGCGGTTGTCAATTTCGTCAAGGGGTTAACCGGGGCCAATGGCACGATGAAGGTAGCCTTTGGCACCGAAGGTGGGCTTTTTGATGCGCGTTTGGGCATTCCCACGGTGATCTGCGGGCCGGGCTCGATGGCGCAGGGGCATAAGCCAGATGAGTTTGTCACGGTCGAGCAGATGGCGCGCTGTGAGGCGATGATGGTGGCGCTGTTGGACCGTCTTGAGGCGGGGATTTGAGCCGGACCCGTTCGGGTGGTTTAACCCGCTGATTTTGGGAAAAAACGCCGTCTGGTATCCGTCGGATGTGCGTCGGGTTTGCGTCTGGCATCTGTCGGGACAAATGCGTGACGGCTTTGGGCGGTGTGGCAGCAAGGGGGGCTGTCTGCCCCCCAGAGGCAATTGCGGGC
>JBMSKG010000005.1:0-28829 GCA_049419625.1 Paracoccaceae bacterium
CAAAAACGCAGCACATGCGCGGGGGTCTCGAGAAGCTCGGCCACCTCGCTGATTGTGCGAAAGGCGTCAGGCGATTTCTCCATCCGCCGGCCCTTCCGTTACTTTTTCTTGCCGGCAGCGACGCGATCTTTCATCAGATGCGAGGGGCGGAAGGTCAGCACGCGGCGGGGCGAGATCGGAACTTCGTCGCCTGTCTTTGGGTTGCGGCCAACGCGAGCCGTCTTGTCGCGCACCGAAAACGTGCCGAAGGACGAGATCTTTACCGTCTCGCCAGAGGCCAGCGCATCGGACATGTGGGCCAGAACCGATTCCACCAGATTGGCCGATTCGTTGCGGCTAAGGCCGACTTCACGGAACACGGCCTCGGACAGGTCCATCCGCGTTAAGGTCTTTTCGCTCATCATATCCCCCCCGGGTTATTCAGGGCAGATTGAGCGGGATGGATTTGCGAGTCAATATCAAAGACTTGGGGCGGCCAATTCATGCAATGATTTTCGCGGTTTACCAGCGCAGAACCACCGAACCCCAGGCCAGACCGCCGCCAATCGCCTCGGTAACCACCAGATCCCCCTCGCGCAGTTGGCCGCGCGCCTTGCCGACGGACAGGGCCAAGGGGATCGACGCCGCCGAGGTGTTGCCATGGTCTTGCACCGTGACGATCACCTTATCCATCGAAACCTGCATCTTTTTGGCAGTGCCTTCGATGATGCGGATATTGGCCTGATGCGGCACGATCCAATCCACATCGCCGGGGGTTAGCCCGGCCTTATCAAGGGCGGCATGGGCGGTTTCGGCCAGTTTCTCAATCGCGTGACGAAAGACTTCCTTGCCCTCCATCCGCAGATGCCCGGTCTTGCCGGTTGAGGTGCCGCCATCGACATGGAGGATGTCCTTGAAGCGGCCATCGCTGTTCAGGTCGGTCGCCAGAATTCCACGGTCGGCGTTTGTACCGGCGCCGGTCTGCGCCTCAAGCACCAAGGCGCCCGCACCGTCACCAAACAGAACGCAGGTGCCGCGGTCGGTCCAGTCCATCAGCCGCGAGAAGGTTTCCGCCCCGATCACCAGCACGCGCTTGGCCTGACCCGCGAGGATCAGCGCATTGGCGGTGGTCAGCGCAAAGGCAAACCCGGCGCAGACGGCTTGAACGTCAAAGGCAAAGCCGCGCGTCATGCCAAGGCCGGATTGAATCATCGTGGCGCAAGAGGGGAAGGTGAAATCGGCGGTCGAGGTGGCGACGATGATCGCGTCGACATCCTCGGGGGTCAGCCCGGCATCGGCCAGCGCGGCTTGGGCGGCGCGGGTGCCAAGATCGGCCGTGGTCTGGCCGGGCGCCGCGAAATGCCGCCGCTCGATCCCCGAACGTGAGCGGATCCATTCGTCAGAGGTTTCAACCAAGGCTTCGAATTCGGAATTGGGAACCACGCGATCCGGCAAATAGTGCCCGACGCCCCTGACCACGGCGCGTATTGTCATTCGCTGTGTCCTGCCTCCGACCCCATTGCGGCGGCATCCTGCCCCGCAAGTCCGGTGGATGCAACCCGTGCCGCAATGCGGTTTGCCAGATCGGCCCGCGACAATTGATGCGCCAGACGCACCGCTGCTGCGACACCCGTGGCATCGGCCGAGCCGTGGGATTTTACCACCGTGCCGTTCAGCCCCAAAAACACCCCGCCATTGGCGCGACGCGGGTCGGTCTGGGCTTGCAGACGGCGCAGCGACTTCATTGCAAAGAGCGCGCCCAGTTTTGCGAAGATCGTCGAGGTGAGCGCGTCACGCAGGAAGGTAGAGATCAGCTTGGCCGTGCCTTCGCCGGTTTTCAGCGCCACATTTCCGGTAAAGCCATCGGTCACGATCACATCAACCCGGTCCGACGGAATGTCTGAGCCTTCGACAAAGCCCACAAACTCATACCCCCCCGCGGTCGCTGCCGCAGCCATTTGCGCATAAGCGTCATGCAACTCCGCCCGGCCTTTGTGTTCTTCAGTGCCGACGTTCAACAATCCAACACGTGGATGGGGAAGGTTCAGGCTGTTGCGGGCATAGGACGCCCCCATCGCGGCAAATTGCAGAAGATCAGCGGCATCCGCCTTGATATCCGCGCCGACGTCCAACATCACGTTAAACCCTGCAGGGTTGCGTGAGGGCGATGAGCAGGCGATCGCCGGGCGGTTCACGCCGGGCAGTTTGCGCAGCCGAAGCATGGCAACCGCCATCAACGCGCCCGTATTGCCGCAGGACACCGCGACGGACGCCTCACCGTTCTTCACCGCATCAATGGTGGAAAACATCGACGTGCCTTGGCCATGGCGCATTACCTGGCTGGGCTTGTCCTCCATGGTGACGACGCGTTCAGCATGGCGCAGATCGACACGCCCTGCCAATGCGGGCGCGCGGGCCAAAAGCGGGGTAAGCACCGCCTGATCGCCATGCAGAATAAACAGCGCATCGGGCAATTCGCCAGCAGAAAGCGCAAGACCGGCGACAACTGCCGCCGGCCCACGATCACCGCCCATCGCATCGATGGAAATAACGGTCTGGGAAGGCCCCGCGCGCCCTGCAACCGTGTCAGCCGGAATGAGATTTCCGTTGGTCATAGGTCAGGCGCGGCAGGGCAGCGGCTTACGCCGCGTCCTCGTCCACTTCGCCGACGCGGGTCGCTACGACTTCACGGGCGTCATAATGGCCGCAGGCCGGGCACACGTGGTGCGGGCGCTTCAGCTCGCCGCAGTTCGAGCATTCCTGCGGGTTGCCAGCAACCAGCGCGTCATGCGAGCGGCGCATGTTGCGGCGCGATTTGGTGGTGCGGTTCTGCGGGACAGCCATGTCTCGACCTCGAATTAGGGGGGACAGGCCCCGGATTTTCCTTTGATTCCAGAAGCATCGGCCAAGCAAGCAGGCTCGGCCAAAAGACCCCGAATGAGCCGCGGAACATAGTCGGATTCCGTGCGGGCGCAAGCCCCTTTCTTTAGCCTTCCGACGCCGATCCGGAATCGGACTTTTTCAGCTTGTCTGCAAGGGCGGAGAGCCCGGCAAAGGGCTTGAGATCGGTGTCGCCCAAGGGTGTGACGCCGGGCGGTGCAAAGACCGCCTCACCCAAAGCGGCCCCAGGTGCGCGGGGATAGAGCGGCAGCGCGAGAGCCAAGGCTTCGGCGGCGATGGCGCCAACGTCAATCACCTCGGGCAGGGGATCGATCTCGGCATCGAGCATTTCGACCTCTTCCGCTTCGGGGGATGTCATCTCGGCCTGAAACCGGCGATGAACGGGTTCGTTTATGGTGCAGGGCACCGGGGCCATAGTCACCGAACAGGGCTGCACAGCGGCGGCGGTCAAATCGGCCACCAGATCAAAATCATGTCGACCGGCTGGTCGAATCTCACCGGTCAGGCGCAGCTTGGACAGATCCAAAAGGCCAAGGGCCGCCGCGATGGCCGCCCGGCCAGCAGCATCGGGGCGAAAGTCAAAGCGCGTGGGTTTGCGTGTGGCCAGCGCCTGCGTGCGAAAAGGCAGGCTGGGCATGCCCGTGCCGTCTGAGCCGGTCGTCTCCGCCTGGGTGGAGGAGGCGGGCAGATCGCGCTTGGTCGTCATCTGTCGTCCTTTCGAGCGGGCCTGTGGTCACGCTTGCGCGCCGCCGGGGTGTTTGCATTCTTGAACCGGGCCCGATCCCACTGTAAGCCTTGCGCAAGGGGCGCGCGCCTGTCCTTGCCTGTCGATAGTGCCGCACGGCGCCGCTTGCAAGACCAGGACAGGTGTCATGGACTGTAAGATTAGGGCCTGCAAGGTCACGGCGGGTAGGATCAGGGGACGTGCATGTCGAAAGCAGTCAATACGCGTGTGTCGGGCTGGGGTCGGGCCGTTCGGCTGACGGTGGCCGGACTTGCGCTGGCGGCGCTGGCGGCCTGTAGCCCGGTGTTGCGCAATCACGGCTATGTGCCTTCAGAAGAGGAACTGGCGCTGATCGAGGTTGGTGTCGACACCCGCGAGACGGTGGCGGCCACTCTGGGTCGTCCCTCGGGGCAAGGCTTGCTGAATGATGTTGGCTGGTTCTATGTGCAAAGCCGCTGGCGTCAGTCTGGCGCGTTGGCTCCGAAAGAGATTGACCGGCAGGTGGTCTCGATCACCTTCACCGAAGAGGGCAAGGTCGAGAATGTCGAGCGCTTTGGTCTTGAGAACGGCCAAGTCGTGGCCATCTCGCGTCGGGTCACGGACAGCAATATCAAGGGCGTGGGCTTCTTGCGCCAGCTTTTGGGCAATATCGGGCGGCTCAGGGCCGATCAGTTCGTTGACTGACGTCTGATTGCTTGTGCGAATTGCAAAGGCCGCCCAGATTGGGCGGCCTTTTTGTTACTCTTCAGGCTCAAAGCGAACGGCGACCCCATTGATGCAATAGCGCAGGCCCGTGGGCGGCGGGCCATCGGGGAACACATGGCCAAGATGAGCATCGCAGCCATGGCAGGTCACCTCGGTGCGGACCATGTAATGGCTGCGGTCCTCGTGCTCTTCGACCATGTCATTGGGCAGGGCCGCGTTAAAGCTGGGCCAGCCGCAGCCCGATTCGAACTTGGTCGAGGCGTCGAACAAGGGCGCATCACAGCACACACAATGATAGGTGCCGGGTCCCTTGGGAAAGCCTGGGTGACTGAAAGGCCGTTCTGTTGCCGCGCGGCGTGTGACCTGAAAGGCCAGCTCCCCCAACTCCGCCAGCCATTCGGCATCGGTTTTCACCAGCTTGTTCATCGTCTTCTCCTACCTTGGACCGCACCCCAGCGCTTGCGCGTGCGCCCGTCCTGCCGCAAACCTAGCGCCGGGCGCGAAGATTTCCAACCGCACGCCCATATGGGGGAGGGTGGACAGGGTGCTGGTGCAAACGGGGGCTCTGGTTGCGCGGCTGGCCGAAGGACCGCAGGATATCTCGCGGGCGCAAGAGCTGCGGCATCTGTGCTTTCGCGCCGCCCGCGGGCTGGACCGTGTCGGCGGGCGCGAGGCGGATGCGTTTGACGATCTGTGCCAGCATGTGCTGATCGAAGACCGCTCTGGCCGCCTCTTGGGCGGGCTTCGCGCCATGATCCTGCCTGCCGCGCAGATTGGCGACAGCTATTCGGCGCAGTTCTATGATCTGACCCCGATCAGCACCCAGCCCGGCCCGATGATGGAACTGGGGCGGTTTTGCACCCATCCCGAATCTCGTGATCCCGACGTGCTGCGTCTGGCCTTGGCGGCGATCACGCGACTGGTTGAGCGGGCCGGGGTCACGATGATGTTTGGCTGTAGCTCGTTCGCAGGTGCCGATCCTGCGCGGCACGCCGAGGCGCTGGCGCATCTGGGGCGGCAGCATCTGGCCCCGGCGGGCCAAGGGCCAGGGCGGCGCGGGGTAGCTTGCATCACGCTGCCCAATCTGGCGGCGGATCCGCGCCGGGCGCTGGCGGCGCTGCCGCCGCTCTTGCGCAGCTATCTGACGCTGGGGGGCTGGGTCAGCGACCATGCGGTGATAGACCGCGACCTGGACACGCTCCATGTCTTTACCGCCGTCGAGGTGGCGCGAATCCCGCCTGCACGGGCACGGGCGCTGAGGGCGCTCGCAGGTGAGGATCAAAATTCTTGAAGAATTTTACCGAATTTCTTCGGAAAGAAATTTGGGTCGGTTGACGGCGCGCGCGTCCCCGCATAGCTGCACCGCCATGGCACGCGCACCCCTTCTTCAGCTTTCCGGTATCTCGCTGACCTTCGGCGGCAATCCGGTCTTCGACAACCTTGACCTTGTGGTTCAACCCGGCGACCGGGTTGCGCTGGTGGGGCGCAACGGGTCGGGCAAGTCGACCCTCATGAAAGTCATGGCCGGGCTGGTGGAGCCGGATGCGGGTCTGCGCGTTGTGCCGCCCGGTGTGTCCGTGGGCTATATGGAGCAGGACCCCGATCTGTCGGGCTATGCCACCTTGGGTGATTATGCCGCCAGCGGTTTACTGGAGGGCGAAAGCTACAAGGTGTCCGTCGTGGCCGAAGGGCTGAAGTTCAACCCCGACACGCCCGTCTCCACCGCCTCGGGTGGTGAGCGGCGGCGCGCGGCTTTGGCCAAGCTGATGGCCGAGGCGCCGGAGCTGATGCTGTTGGACGAGCCGACCAACCACTTGGACATCCAGGCCATCGAATGGCTGGAGGCCGAGTTGAAATCGACCCGCTGCGCCTATGTTCTTATCAGCCATGACCGCGCCTTCCTGCGCGCCCTGACCAAAGCCACCCATTGGATCGACCGGGGCGAGGTGCGCCGCCGTGAGACTGGGTTTGACGGCTTTGAAGAGTGGCGTGAAACCGTCTGGGCCGAAGAGGATGAGGCGCGTCACAAGCTGGATCGCAAGATCAAGCACGAGGCGAAATGGGCGGTTGAGGGCATTTCCGCCCGGCGCAAGCGCAACATGGGCCGCGTGCGCGCCTTGGCCGATCTGCGTGCCGAACGCTCCGCCCAAATCCGCCGTCAGGGCACGGCGGCGATGGAGTTTGAGGGCGGCGTTGTCAGCGGCAAGAAGGTGATCGAGGCGGTGGGGATTTCCAAATCCTACGGCGACAAGACCCTGATCAAGGATTTCGATCTGCGCATCCTGCGCGGTGACCGGGTGGCCTTTGTCGGCCCGAACGGAGTGGGCAAGACCACACTGCTGAAAATGCTGGTCGGCCAGTTGGCGCCTGACAGTGGCAGCGTCAAGCTGGGCACCAACCTTGAGATCGCTGTTTTCGATCAGACGCGTGCGCAATTGGACCCCGAGGCAAGCCTTTGGGAGAACCTGACGGGTGATCCGTTGATGAGCGTTTCGGGTGCGTCAGATCAGGTCATGGTGCGCGGAACGCCCAAACATGTTGTGGCGTATCTCAAGGATTTTCTCTTCGACGAACGCCAGGCCCGTGCGCCGGTCAAGGCGCTGTCGGGCGGTGAAAAGGCGCGGCTCTTGCTGGCCAAGCTGATGGCGCGGTCATCTAACCTTTTGATTTTGGACGAACCGACCAATGATCTCGACGTGGAGACGCTTGATCTCTTGCAGGACATTCTGGGCGAGTATGACGGAACGGTCCTTCTGGTCAGCCACGACCGCGATTTCATTGACCGCGTGGCGACCGCCACTGTCGCGCTGGAAGGCAACGGAAAGGCCACCGCCTATCCCGGCGGCTGGTCAGATTATGCCGCGCAGCGCGGGGCTGATGCGGTGGAAATGCCTAAAAAATCAGGCTCATCGCATGTGAACCTGCGCGAGGACGTGAAAAAGCTGAGCGAAGGCCTGAGCTTTACCGAGAAAAAGCGGCTTGAGGCTTTGCCCGGCATCATGGAACGCCTTGAGGCTGAGATTAACAAACTGACCGACTTCCTATCGGACGCCGAGATGTTCACCCGCGAGCCCGTCAAGTTCCGCAAAGCGACCGAGGCCATTGCCGAGCGCCAACAGGCCCTTGCGGCGGCGGAAGAGGAATGGCTGGCGCTGGCCGAACGAGATGGCTGAGCCGTTAGATCAGCTCAGCCACCACTTGTGTCACCATCATCACATCGTCGCGCGTGCAGTCGAACTGGCCGACCTGCACGCGGATCACATAGGCCCCCTTGTGGCGGGTCTGCGTCAGGTAAATCCGGCCATCATCGTTGATGCGGGTCAAAAGCGCTTCGGTCTTGGCATCATCTTTCAGCGCAAAGGTGAACAGCGACAGGCGCGGTTCGGTGGTGATGGTCACGCCGGGCAGGGCACGCAGGGCCTCACAGGCCTGCTGAGCCCATGTCACATGGTTGCGGATGCGGGTGCGCAAGCCTTCCAGCCCATAGGCACGCAAGGTAAACCACAGCTTCAGCGCCCGGAACCGGCGACCCAAGGGCACCGTCCATTCGTTGAAGTTGACGATGTCCTCTTTGCCAGCGGTTTCCAGGTAGCTGGGGCGCAGGCCAAGGGTTTTGACCTGCGGGGTGGGGTCGCGCAGGAACTGCACAGCGCAGTCAAACTGCGCGCCAAGCCATTTGTGCGGGTTGAACACGATGCTGTCTGCAGCCTCGATCCCGGCCCAAAGGTCGCGAAATTCAGGCGCGATCATCGCAGACCCGGCCCATGCGGCATCGACATGCACGGGCAATCCGGCGGCATGGGCTACGGTGATACATTCGCCGATGCGGTCAAAGGCGCCCACGCTGGTGCCGCCCGCACATAGGATCACCCCGGCAGGACACAGCCCTGCGGCACGGTCCGCAGCAATGGCCCCCGCCAAAGCACCGGGCTTCATCGACAGGCTTTGATCTGTCAGGATTTTCACAAGGTTCTCTTGCCCGATACCTGCGATTCTGACCGCCTTATCCACGCTGGAATGGGTCTCGGCGCTGGCATAGATCCGCAAGGTTGGCTGGCACGACAGGCCCGCGATATTGCCCTGAAACGCCAGCGCAGATTCGCGCATCGTCAACACCGCAGACAGGGTGGCGGTGGTGGCGCTGTCATGGATGGTGCCTGTGAACCCGTCTGGCAGGCCCAAGGACTGGCGCAGCCACTGGATCATCACTTGCTCAATCTCGGTCACCGCGGGCGAGGTTTGCCAGATCATCCCTTGGGCGGCGATGGCATTGGCCAATTGCTCGGCCAGCATCGAGGCGGGGGCGGCATTGGCCGGAAAATAGGCAAAAAACCGCGGGTGCTGCCAATGTGTGATGCCGGGCGGCACGATGCGGTCAAAATCGGCAAAGATCGCCTCGATCGGTTCCGCCATCTCGGGCGGGCTTTGCGGCAACTGGCCTGAAATCGCGCCGGGCACCAGTGGCGCCCGCACCGGATGGTCGCGCAAGGAGGCGTGATACTCGGTCGCCCAATCGGCGGCGCGTTTGGACCATTGGTTCAGCTCATCATGGTTCATGGCAGCCTCCCTTACCGGCGCGAGACAAGCGGAAAAGGCTTGGCGGGGCAAGGGAATTGCGCTAGGGCAGAGGCATGGAACAACAGCGCACCTTCGGCATTTGCTGCATTACCTGCTGACATAGGTCACGCGGGCTCGTCTCCATTCCCTGATAAGGATCACGACAAACCCGCGCCACAGGGCGAGCGACGGGAAAGAACATGGTCACGATCAGGCTGCACAATTCAAAGACCCGGACCAAAGAGGCGTTCGTGCCCTTGGACCCGACGAATGTGCGGATGTATGTCTGTGGTCCCACGGTCTATGACCGGGCGCATTTGGGCAATGGGCGGCCGGTGGTTGTGTTCGACACGCTTTATCGGCTGCTCCGCCATGTTTATGGCGCAGATCATGTGACCTACGTGCGCAATTTCACCGACGTGGATGACAAGATCAACGCCACCGCAGCGGCGCGCAAGGCGGCGGGTGATCCGCGCTCGATGGAGGCGCTGATCCATGAGCGGACCGAAGAAACCATCGGCTGGTATCACGCCGACATGGACGCTTTGGGCGCGCTGCGCCCGAATTTCGAACCGCGCGCAACCGAATATATCGGGCCGATGGTGGCGATGATCGAAGGGCTGATCACGGGCGGGCATGCCTATGCCAAGGATGGTCATGTGCTGTTCCGTGTACGGTCGTACAAAGACTACGGCACGCTGTCAGGCCGCTCGGTCGATGACATGATCGCAGGGGCGCGGGTGGAAGTGGCGCCCTTCAAGGAAGACCCGATGGATTTCGTGCTGTGGAAGCCGTCATCCGAGGAAGAGCCGGGCTGGACCAGCCCTTGGGGGCGCGGGCGTCCGGGCTGGCATATCGAATGTTCGGCCATGAGCTATGAGCTGTTGGGGCCTTCCTTTGACATTCACGGCGGGGGGTTGGATCTGCAATTCCCGCACCATGAGAATGAGGTCGCCCAAAGCTGCTGCGCCCATCCCGAGGCGTCCTTTGCCCGCTATTGGATGCACAATGAAATGCTGCAGGTTGAGGGCAAGAAGATGTCCAAGAGCTTGGGCAATTTCTTTACCGTGCGGGATTTGCTGGATCAGGGCGTGCCGGGTGAGGTGATCCGGTTTGTGTATCTGTCCACGCATTACCGCAAGCCGATGGACTGGACGGCGGAGAAGGCGCGTGAGGCCGAGGCGACGCTGAGGAAATGGCGGGAGATGGTATCGGACATTGAAGCTGGCGAACCGGCCGCTTCGGTGATTGAAGCGCTCTCGGATGACCTGAACACGGCTGGCGCCATCGCGGCACTCCACGATCTTTCGCGCGCAGGGGATGCGGCCGGGCTGAAAGGATCAGCAAGACTGCTCGGGTTGTTGGAAGATCGCTTGGGCGCTTGGGCCATTACGATCACAGATTTTTCACCCTTCGTGGCGCGCCTCGCTTCCCTTCGCGCCGAAGCCATGACCACCAAAAACTTTGCGCCTGTGGACGCCCTGAAATCCGCCCTGACTGAGGCCGGGGTTGAGGTGCGCATGTCCAAAGCGGGCGTCGAGTTGTTGCCCGGCCCGGGCTTCGACCCCGCCAAGCTGGAGTCCCTCAAATGACCCGCGAGCGTCTCTATCTCTTCGACACCACGCTGCGCGATGGTCAGCAGACCCAAGGCGTGCAGTTCTCGGCCCTTGAAAAGGTGCAGATCGCCCATGCGCTCGACACACTTGGCATCGACTATATCGAAGGTGGCTGGCCCGGTGCGAACCCCACGGACAGCGAATTCTTCGCCACGGCCCCGAAAACCCGCGCCACGATGACCGCCTTTGGCATGACCAAACGGGTGGGGCGGTCGGCCGAGAATGACGATGTGCTGGCCGCCGTGTTGGATGCCCGCACGCCCGCCGTCTGCCTTGTGGGCAAGACCCATGATTTCCATGTGAAAACCGCGCTGGGTTGCACCTTGGATGAAAACCTTGAGGCGATTGGCGCCTCCATCGCGCACTGCGTCGCCAAGGGCCGCGAGGCGCTGTTTGACGCCGAGCATTTCTTTGACGGTTACAAGGCCAACCCCGACTACGCGCTAGCATCCCTGCGCGCCGCCCATGAGGCAGGCGCGCGCTGGCTGGTGCTGTGCGACACCAATGGCGGAACGCTGCCCTCGGAAGTGGGCCGGATCGTGGCCGAGGTGATCGCGGCGGGCATCCCGGGTGACCGTCTGGGCATCCATTGCCATGACGACACCGGCAATGCGGTGGCCAATTCCCTGGCGGCGGTCGAGGCGGGGTGCCGCCAGATTCAAGGCACGCTGAACGGTTTGGGCGAACGCTGCGGCAATGCCAATCTGGTGACGCTGATCCCGACGCTTCTGCTTAAGGAGCCGTTCAAATCCCATTTGGAAACAAATGTTTCCGATACGGGCCTCACCCAACTTCTGAAGATCAGCCGTAGTCTGGATGACATTCTGAACCGCGTCCCCCTGCGCTCGGCCCCCTATGTCGGTGCATCCGCCTTCGCCCATAAGGCGGGGCTGCACGCCAGCGCCATCCTGAAAGACCCCACCACCTATGAGCATATCCCCCCCGATGCGGTGGGCAATGCGCGGGTGATCCCGATGTCCAATCAGGCGGGGCAGTCGAACCTGCGTGCGCGGCTGGCCTCGGCGGGCATCGAGGTGGGCGCCAAGGATGGCCGGTTGGGCCGGATTTTGGAGATCATCAAAGAGCGTGAGGATCAGGGCTATGCCTATGACGGCGCACAGGCCAGCTTTGAAATCCTCGCCCGGCGGGAATTGGGGCTTTTGCCGCAGTTCTTCGAGGTGAAGCGCTATCGCGTCACTGTCGAGCGGCGGAAGAACAAATACGACCGTATGGTCAGCCTTTCTGAGGCCGTGGTGGTGGTGAAGATTGGTGAGCGCAAGGCAATGTCGGTCAGCGACAGCATGGATGAGACAGGGCAGGACCATGGCCCGGTCAACGCGCTATCGAAGGCGCTGTCCAAGGATCTGGGGCCCTATCAGGCCTGCATTGATGAGATGAAACTTGTCGATTTCAAAGTGCGCATCACCAATGGCGGGACCGAGGCCGTGACGCGGGTCATCATCGACAGCGAGGATTCGGCTGGCCGCCGCTGGCAGACCGTGGGCGTTTCTGCCAATATCGTGGACGCCAGTTTTGAAGCGCTGTTGGACGCGATCAACTGGAAATTGTTGCGCGATATGAAGGTGCCCGCGTGAGCCTTGAGGCTTGCGCCGAGATCGTCCAGCGTGGCGATCCTGACCGCTTTGCTGCTGTCATGGCCGCGCCTTTGGCTGCGCGCGCGCGGCTCTTCCCGCTTTATGCCTTTAATCTCGAGGTGGCCCGCGCGCCTTGGGTGTCGAAAGAGCCGATGATCGGCGAGATGCGGTTGCAATGGTGGCGCGATGTGGTGGCCGAACCCAGCCCGCGCGCGCATGAAGTGGCGGGGCCGTTTCATGCATTGATCCAAGAAGCAGCCTTGCCCTTGGCGGTGATCGACCGACTGATCGAGGCGCGGATTCATGATGTCTATGGTGCATCATTTGACGACGCCGCCGCATTTGAGACCTATCTTGATGACACCGCCGGCGGGCTGATGTGGTTGGCCGCCAAAGCTTGTGGCGGCACGGATGAACCCGCGGCGCGGGCTTTGGGCTGGGCGATGGGCCTTGCCAACTACCTGCGCGCGGTGCCCGAGTTAGAGGCGCGCGGACGTCAGCCCTTGCCCGATGGCCGGGCTGTGGCGGTGCAAGCGCTGGCGCGGGATGGTTTGCAAAGGCTTATGTCGACACGGGGCAGGGTGCCCGCGCCCGCAGCCCTTGCCGCATGGCAGGTGCGCGGATTGCTGGGCCAAGTTGTGAAAGACCCCGCCGTGGTCGCAAATGGTGCCATGGGCCTTTCGGAATTCGCCCGCCGGGGCGGTCTGTTGTGGGCCGGACTGACAGGGCGCGTTTAGCCGCCTGCGGCGATCAGCGCGTTTCGCGCGGTTGCATCCAGAGCCAGATCAACGCGCCACCGGCCAGCACCAAGAACGGAAGCATCGCGATATTGACCAAGTGCCAGCCCGTCTCGACCGAGCCGCCCGAGCAGTTCATTAACCCGCCCGACGAGAACGAGGCCATCGTCACCCCGCCAAACACGACGAAATCGTTCAACCCTTGCAGACGTCCACGCTCTTCGGGGCGTTGGGCATTGGCCAGCATTGTCGTCGCGCCGATAAAGCCAAAATTCCAGCCCACCCCCAACAGGATCAGGGCGATAAAGAAGTTTTCCAACTCGACCCCCGCCATCGCCACCGCCCCTGCGGCTGCAAGGATCACAAGGCCAATCGCGATCACCCGTTCCACTCCGAGCCGCGCGATAATGTGCCCGGTGATGAACGAAGGCGCGTACATCGCCAGCACATGGGCGGTGACGACATCAGCGGCATCGCCCGTCTTGAACCCGCAGCCAACCACGGCCAAGGGAGAGGAGGTCATCACAAGGTTCATCAGCGCGTAAGACACCGTCGCGCAGATCATGGCGACGGCGATCACGGGCGTGCGGATTAACTCGGCCTGAGTTCGGCCCACCGGGCTGCCTTGCGCGGGCTTGCGCGGCTTTGGAATACGAAGGCCGATGAACAGGAACATGCCCAAAAGGTTCAGCACGATGACGGCCAAGTAGGTGCCAAGGAAAGGCACCACCATCGACTGCGCGGTGACCTTCACCAGTTGCGGACCCACCACCGCCGACAAAAGACCCCCCGCCATGACCCAAGAAATCGCCTTGGGCCGGAACGCCTCCGAGGCGGTATCGGCGGCTGCAAAACGGTAAAAACCCTGCGCGCTCGTGTAGATGCCGGTCAAGAGTGAGCCAAGCAGGAACAGCGGGAAGGATGAGAGCATCAGCCCCACCGCACCAATCGAAGCACCCAAGGCGCCTCCCAAAGCACCCGCCACGAACCCAGCCTTGCGGCCGTATTTCGACATGAAGCTGGAAATCGGCGTGGCCGTCAGCATGGAGCCGATCACGATAAAGCTGATGGGCAGTGTCGCCCAGCAGGCATTCGGTGCGAGCGACTGGCCTGCAAGCCCTCCGATGGTAAAGATCATCGGCATCTGCGCACCCAAAATCGCTTGGGCTGCCACCAGCACCAGAACGTTCCGTTTGGCGAGGCTGTCGTTAATGTCGTGGGGCATGCGGGCCTTCGGTCTTGTGTTGGCTTAGGGCTATGCCTGTGTGTAGGGAGGGGCAAGGGGAAAACGTGCGGTCGCGGCGGGGCGAGTTGACAGGCCTTGCCTTTTCGTCCCGCCTCGCCATGCTTCACCTATGGTAGGACGGATCATAACAACACTCGACTGCGTGGCCGAAGGGGCCGATTGGCTGGCCCGCGCCGAGCCGCGTTTTGCCCATGCGCTGACGCTTGTCGGCCCTTTGCCCCTGCGCCGCCAACCCGACGGATTTACCGCGCTTTTGGATGCGATTGTTGGCCAGCAAGTCTCGATCGCCTCGGCCGATGCGATTTGGCGGCGGATGGAGACGGCGGGGTTGACTGACCGCGCCACGCTGGCGGTTGCCTCGGATGAGGCCTGTCGCGCGGTGGGCCTGTCGCGCCAAAAGGCGCGCTATGGTCGGGCGCTGGCGGAATCGGCCATCGATTTTGACGCGCTGCGCGATTTGCCGGATGCGCAGGTGGTGCAGGTGTTGACTGAAGTGCCGGGCATCGGCACGTGGACGGCCGAGATCTATGCAATGTTCGCGCTTGGCCGGGCCGATGTCTTTGCCCCCGGCGATCTTGCGTTGCAAGAGGCGGCGCGGGTGCTTTTTGATCTGCCCGACCGCCCGAAAGAACGCGCCTTGCGCGCCATGGCCGAGGCGTGGAGCCCGTGGCGATCGGTTGCGGCGACGCTGCTTTGGGCCTACTACCGGGTCGCGAAATCACGGGAAGGCATCAGATGACGCGCGAGTTAAAGTTTGGGCGGGTGGCCGCAGCCAAGGGACAGGCCAAATCGCTGGTGGTGTTCTTGCATGGCTATGGTGCCGATGGGGCCGATCTTTTGGGTCTGGCTGACCCTTTGGCGCCGCATCTGCCGAACACCGTGTTTGTCGCTGCCGACGCGCCCAGCCCCTGCGCGGGAAATCCCTTTGGACGCCAATGGTTCCCGATCCCACGTTTTGATGGGTCAACCGAGGTAGAGTCGGCGATCGAGATGAACCGCGCTGCCGAGGATTTGAACGCCTTTCTCGATCAGCGATTGGCCGAGGAAGGGCTGACGCCCGCCGCGCTGGCTCTGATCGGGTTTTCCCAAGGTGCCATGATGAGCCTGCATGTCGCCCCCCGCCGCGACCAGCCGATGGCCGGGGTTGTGGCGATTTCGGGCAAGCTGATGCGCCCGCAGCTCTTGGCCGAGGAAGCCAAGGTCAAACCGCCGGTCATGCTGATCCATGGTGACCGCGATGATGTGGTGCCGTTTCAGGAAATGCAGGCCGCAGGCAATGCGCTGGTGGCGGCGGGCTTTGCGATCTTTGGCCATGTCATGCAGGGCACCGGCCACGGCATTGCGCCCGATGGGCTGGGGGTGGCGATGCAATTCCTGAAGGAACGGCTTCCCGGCTAAGGGTCTAGCCCTTGCCACCGCCCGCCAGATAGGCCGCGCATCCAGTGAGTGCGGCGTAGTCGTCCTCGACGATTGTCACCGAAAAATTGCCCATGAACTCGGCAAAGCGCCCCTTGTCGCGGAAGTGGCGGGTGAGTTCCATCTGGTCGAAATAGGGCTGCATGGCGCGGGCCATGCCACCGATCAGGTAAATGCCGCCAAAGGGCAGATGGATGAGGGCAAGGTTGCCCAATTCTTGACCGAGCAGATGAATGTACAATTGTACAGCCTGAGCCGCCAACGCCTCACCCGCCGCCATGTCAGCCATGATCTCGGCGCCGCGCTTCGTGGTCTCGTTGCCAGCCTGATGGGCCACAAAAGCAAAGACCCGCTCCAGCCCCCGGCCCGCCAGAACATCCTCGACCCCGGCAAAGCCATGGGCATGGGGGCCAACATGGGCCACGAACTGCGCCAAGCGCTGGTCTTCCTCGGTCCGTACCGGCATCGAGATGTGACCACATTCACTGGCGGCCACGACACGACCCCACGGGGTTTCATGCACGGGGGCGGCGTTCATGCCGGTGCCTAGGCCAACCACCAGCATGGCCGCGCCGGGCTTGGACGGCCCGGCAATCACTGGCCGCAAATGGTGGGGGGCAATACGGCCCAAGGCATGGCCTTGCGCCTGAAGGTCGTTCAAGATGGCGGTATGATGTGTGCCTGTCGCTGCCGTCAGGCCCGGCCCTGTGATTGTCCAATCCAGATTGGTCATGCTCGCCACGCCATCGCGCACCGGCCCCGCGGCGGCCACGCAAACGCCCGACACGGACGCGGTCGCAGTCTCGTCAAGATAGCGTCGCAACACCGATTCTAGATCAGGAAACTCGGCATTCGCATAGCGGCGGATGCTGGCCTCACGCACCTGAACGCCATCGGCCAAGGCCACACGGGTGTTGGTGCCGCCGATATCAGCAACCAAGGCCGGGGTGGTGGGCGAAAGCTGGGTCATGGACAGGTACCTGATGGCAGAACGCTTTGGGTTCTAACCGCTTTGCGGGGAATCACAAGCTGGAAGGCGGCCCTGAAAGGCGGTCTGGGAAAGCCGGTGGCGCGATCAGGCCCGGCAAGAGCCGCGCCAGCACCTGTGCGCCGGGCGTCTCGGGGTTGGCCGAGTGCCGCGCAAGCACAATCGCTTCGGCCCCGGCATCGAAAACTGGGCGCGTCACCAGCGCACGGCCATCTTGCGACAGGCGCGCGGCGGGGTTTGTGTAAGACAGCCCCACACCCAGCCCATTCGCCGCAAGACTGCGCATCAGATCCAAGCTGGCGGCGCGATGGGCGATGCGCGGCGAAAGCCCGGCCCGCGCAAAGAGCGCCCGCACATGGCTGATCGACAGGCCCTGATCGGTGAGGATCAAGGGCTGATCGACCAGATCGTTCAGCGTCAGTTTCGTTTGCGCCGCCAGCGGGTGGCCTGCTGCAAGCACAGCGTGGGGCGGAATATATGCCAGGGTTTGACGGGTGAGGTCATCCTCCAACCCCAGATCCCACGTGAGCGCCAGATCAGCCTTGCCCTGGCGCAAGGCGGCGGCCAGATCTTCGAACTCCATCAGGCTGGGGATCAGGTGCAACCCCGGCGCTTGTGTGTCCACCGCGGCCAAAAGCGGGCCAAGGCACGAAGCTGCCAGGTCCTTGAACACCGCAAGCCGCAGTGTTTGGCTCTCAAGCTGGGTGGGATCGGCGAGGGTGGTAAGGGCTTGCAACGCCTCCTCGGCTTTGGTCAGCCAGTGCTGCCCAAAGCTCGTCGGCATCAACCGCCCGCCGGCGCGGCGCAGGAACAAAGGCTGGCCCAGATGCGCCTCCAACTGCGCCAAGGCGACCGAGAGTGCGGGTTGGCTGACATGCAGCGCGGCCGCCGCCGCGCTAACCCCGCCATGGGCGCCCACGGCCACGGCATATTCAATCTGGCGCAGGGTTAGAGATAACATCAGGCTATACCTGTCATTAAAAGGTATGATTTGCGCAAATGATAAGACCGCGCCATAGCTTTGGCAAATGCGTCAAAGAGGGCAGGGCATGGCAACCATCGTCACCGATCAGATGGTCGAGGATTTCCAACGCGACGGGGCCGTTCTGGTCAAGGGTTTGTGGAAAGACTGGGTCGAACCCCTACGCGCCGGGATTGAGCGCAACATGACCGAACCGGGACCCTATGGCGCTGAAAACCTCAAACCCGGCGAGGGGGGGCGGTTCTTCGACGACTATTGCAACTGGACCCGCATCCCCGAGTTCGAGACGGTCATCAAAGGCTCGGATGTGGCTCAGGTGGCGGCCAAGCTTATGGGCTCGGCCCGCGTGCAGATGTTCCACGATCATGTGCTGGTCAAAGAACCCGGCACCTCAAAGCCGACGCCGTGGCATCAGGATGGCCCCTATTACTTTGTCCAAGGTCGCCAGACCGTGTCTTTTTGGTCGCCGATGGATCCGGTGAAAGAAGCCTCCCTGCGCTGCGTCGCGGGCAGCCACCGCTGGGAGAAGGAAGTTTTGCCAACGCGCTGGCTGGCCGAGACCAGTTTCTATCCCGACAGTGACCGCTACATGCCGGTACCTGACCCTGACGCCGAAGGCATGCGGGTGCTTGAATGGCAGATGGAGCCGGGCGACGCCGTGGCCTTTGATTATCGCACGCTGCACGGCGCGCGCGGCAACACCACCTCTTCCCGCCGCCGGGCGTTTTCCTTGCGGCTTTTGGGCGATGATGCGCGCTATGTCACCCGGCCCGGGCGCACTTCGCCGCCGTTTCCGGGGCATGACATGGTGGAAGGGCAAGTGTTGCGGCAGGATTGGTTCCCTTTCCTGATCTGAAACCCGCAGGAAACCGGGCCTCGCCTGCGGCAGCGCGGCGGCTTGCCTGCGCAGATCTTTGGGCAGATGCTGGCATCAAAGGAGTCTTCGCATGACCGAGCCCGCCGCCGACCGCCGCCCGCGCAGCTATCCCGCGCCCGAATTTCCGCCGCGTGTGCCAAAGCTCTTTGCCCGCACCCCACCAGCGATTTTCCCATCGATCTTGGGGCTCTTGGGTTTGGGGCTGGCGGCGCGCAAAGGTGCCGAGGTGCTGGGCCTTGACCAAAGCCCGCTTGGCGGTTTGGTCGAGGCGGCCCTTGGTGGGCTGATGATCCTGTGGCTCTTCGCCATCATCGCACTCTTTGGCAAGATCCTGCGCCGGGTCGGGGTTCTGGTCGAAGATCTGCGTGTGCTGCCGGGCCGGGCGGGCCTTTCGGCGGCCACGATGTCCGGCATGGCGGCGGCGGCGGTGCTGGTGCCCTATGCCCCGCGTCTGGCGCTGGGGCTGGCGGTGGCCGCATTGGCACTTCATGGGGTGATGGCGGTGATCCTGATTGTCACACTGGCCCGCCTGGCGCCCGAGGCGCGCAGCGTCAGCCCGGTGTTCCATCTGGCCTTCGTCGCCTTTATCCTTGGCGCATTGCCCTTGGCGCAACTGGGGGCACTTGGCGCCGCGACGGCAATCTTCTTGGTAACACTCGCAGTTGCCTCTGTGATCTGGACGATCTCGCTTTGGCAACTGACGCGCACAAGCCCACCCGCTCCCCTGCGCCCCTTTTTGGCCATTCACCTCGCACCGGCCGCACTTTTGTCACTGGTCGCCGGTCAAATCGGATTGCCAATGCTTGCGCTTGGCTTTGCCGCCTTCGGCATGGTGATCTTCCTCGCGCTGCTGGCGGCTTTGCGCTGGATCACCGTGGCGGGCTTCTCTCCGCTTTGGGGCGCGTTCACCTTTCCCGTGACGGCGCTGGCCAGCGCGGTGCTGACGCTCGGCGGCACATGGGAGTGGCCGGGCCTCTTCCTCTTGGTGCTGGCGCTTGGGATCGTACCTGCAATCGCGTGGAACGTTCTGAAACTTTGGCCCGGCAACCGCCTTGCCACCAAAACCAACGCCGCCGAGGCCTAAGCCCCGCGCCCCCATTTCATCTTGGTCCAAATACCCCCGCCGGAGGCATCCGAGCTGTCCCCATGCCGGGCCGCTTCAGAATAAGCCTTCAGATCAACCCGACCCACGCCCGCGCGATGGCCAGCCCATGGGCATCTGCCGCCGCCCCATCGCGCGCGGCGTGGGTGGCGAAGTCACCCACCCAGCCGGGGCGGTTTGCCTCGAAGGCCTCGGCAAATTCGCGCGCCCAGTCGGCCGCCACGGCGCGGTTGGCCTCAAAGTGAAACTGCATGGCATAGCCCGCGCGGCCGTAGCGAAAGCATTGTGCCGGCGCCTTGGGCGAGTGGGCCAGATGCGTGGCGCCCTCGGGTAGGGTGAAGGTGTCGGAATGCCATTGCATGATGGCAAAGCGCTCGGGCAAATGTGACAGCACCGGATCGGCGCGCGCCTCGTCGGTCAGCGCCACGTCGCACCAGCCATATTCGCCCGCTGTGCCGATATGGTTGTCGGCCCCAAGGCCCCGCGCAAAAACCTGACTGCCCAGACAAATGCCCAAAGTCGCGATGCCCATATCTGCGCTTTGCTTCATCAGCCGCGCCAGTTTGGGCAGATAAGGATGGGTCGCATCGGCCCGGGCGTTTTGCTCGCCACCGAACACCACCAGCGCGTCATAGGCGCCGACCTCCGGCAGCGCCCCGTCACGCCAGGGCTTCCACAGATCAATCCGCGCCGCGGCCTCATGCAGGGCCACGCCCACCTGTCCATGATGAGTCACGGCAGTGTTTTCGATGATCGCCACGCGCATCGGCATCTCCATGTCTAGCGCGCGCATCAATGCATCCCCCGCAATCAACCGCAAGGGGGGCAAAACGCTCTTGCGCTTTGGCTGAACCCGTGAAAAGGGGAGGCGTCAAACGAACACTCCCCAGCCCAACTCATGGAGGCCCCCTTGGAGATTCGCGAGGCACTTACCTTTGACGACGTGCTCTTGGTTCCGGCTGCATCCAACGTGCTGCCGTCGGATGCTGAAACCTCGACCTTTGTCACCAAATCCATCCGCATGAACATTCCGCTGTTGTCCAGCGCGATGGACACCGTGACCGAGGGTCGGATGGCGATTGCCATGGCGCAGGCCGGCGGGATCGGGGTTATCCACCGCAATCTCGACCTTGAGGCGCAGGCGCGCGAGGTTCGGCGGGTGAAGCGCTTTGAATCCGGCGTGGTCTATGCCCCCATCACCCTGACCCCCGATCAGACGCTGGCCGATGCCAAGGTTCTGATGGAGCGCTATCAGATCACGGGCTTTCCCGTGGTCGACAGCCAGGGCCGGGTTGTGGGCATTGTCACCAACCGCGACATGCGCTTTGCTTCCGATGACAAGACGCCCGTTTCAGTGATGATGACGGCCAACAACCTGGCGCTTTTGCGCGAGCCGGTGGACCGGGACGCAGCGATCAGCCTGATGAAGGCACGGCGGATCGAAAAGCTGTTGGTCACCGATGGCGCGGGCAAGCTGACCGGGCTTTTGACGCTGAAGGACACCGAAAAATCGGTCTTGAACCCGCAGGCCTGCAAGGACGAGATGGGGCGCCTGCGTGTCGCGGCTGCCTCCACCGTGGGCGATGCTGGGTTCGAACGTAGCCAAGCCTTGATTGATGCCGGGGTCGATATGGTCGTGATCGACACCGCGCATGGCCATTCCGAAGGTGTGGCCAAGGCGGTGGAGCGGATCAAGAAGCTGTCGAACACCGTGCAAGTGGTGGCCGGCAACGTCGCCACCGCCGAGGCGACGCGGGCCCTGATCGGCGCGGGGGCTGATGCGGTGAAGGTCGGCATTGGTCCGGGCTCGATCTGCACCACGCGCATTGTGGCGGGTGTGGGTGTGCCGCAGTTGACGGCGATCATGGATGCGGCGCGCGCGGCGGGGGATATTCCGATCATCGCCGATGGCGGCATCAAATACTCCGGTGATTTTGCCAAGGCCATCGCTGCTGGCGCATCTTGTGCCATGGTTGGCAGTGCGATTGCAGGCACCGAAGAAAGCCCCGGTGAGCTGATCCTGTATCAAGGCCGCAGCTTCAAGGCCTATCGCGGCATGGGCAGCCTTGGTGCCATGGCGCGCGGCTCCGCCGATCGTTATTTCCAGAAAGACGCCGCCAGCGACAAACTGGTGCCTGAAGGCATCGAAGGACAGGTGCCCTACAAGGGCACGGTGGCGGCGGTGCTGCACCAGATGGTGGGCGGCCTGCGCGCTGCCATGGGCTATACCGGAAATCGCACGGTGGCCGAGATGCGGACGAACTGCACGTTTGTGCGGATCACTGGGGCAGGGTTGAAGGAAAGCCATGTCCATGACGTGCAGATCACGCGGGAAAGTCCAAACTACCGAATTGGCTAAGGTTTTGGTGCAAGGCGGTGCGACTTGGCGCCGCCTTGCCGCTTAAGGCGCATAGCCAAACGCGCCCAGGAACACAAAGACCGCCGCCTTGAACAAGGCCCAGAGCAGGGTGGAAAAGATCACGGCCCCGCTGACCAAGGTCAGAAAACCGGCAATGACCCAAAGCCCGTCTTCTTCCATCAGCCCCAGCGAAAAGAAGATGATGCCCAATGCCGGGATCATGTTGCCAAAAGGAATTGGCAACACTACCGCAAAGGCCAAGATCAGCATCAGAACGCCAATCACCTGTTCCATCCGGCCGCGTGTCAGCGCGCCCAGCCGTGGGTGCAAAAACCGCTCACTGCGTTCCAGCCACGGTTTGGCCTGATCGATCACCGTCGCAAGCCCGGCGCGTGAGAAAGACCGGTTGGCGATGAACGCCGGCAGCCAAGGCCGTTGTCCCAATGTCATTTGCAAGGCCAGATAGACAAGCGGCATCCCTGTAATGGCCGATGTGCCCGGAATCGCCGGCAGAACATTGGGCAGGGCAAACAGCACCAACAACGTCGTGTGTGCCCGACCTTCTAGGCGGGCAACGATATCCCCAATGCTGATGCGCTCTTGCTGCCCCTCAGCAAGCCGGGGCAGTAACTGGGAAAGTCGGTCACCATCGGTCGCGCGTGTCATGGGCCAAGACATGGCGTGCCTTCGTCCGATTTACCAGAGGCTGCGTTGCGGGAATTGCACAACCTGGCTATGGAGAGGGTGAAAGAAGGGGGTAGTATGGCGCTGGCAGTCATCACAGGGGCAGGGGCACCGGGCGGCATTGGCATGGCCTGCGCGCGCGCTTTGGGCCAAGCGGGCTTTGATCTGGCTATCACCGCCACAACAGGTCGGATCGAGGCGCGCCGCGCTGAGCTTATGGCCGAAGGGTTTTCCGTGACCGCCTTTCAAGGCGATCTGCCCGACCCGGCCACCGTTGCGCGGCTTTATGACACAACCGGCCCGGCGGCGGTTTTGGTGAACAACGCAGGAATGGGGTCTGTTCTGGCCCCGGCAGAGCAGCTGGCCTTTCTTGACATGACGGCTGAACAATGGCGGCGGCAGATGGATGTCACACTGACAACTGCCGTTCTGGTCACACGCGCCTATCTACCGGCCATGCTGGCCGCGGGGCAGGGCCGGGTGGTGATGATGGCTTCGGTTACCGGACCCATGGTGTCGAACCCCGGCGAAAGTGCCTATTCCGCGGCCAAGGCCGCGATGGTGGGGCTGACCCATGCGCTGGCGCTCGAGGTCGCTGCGCAAGGGGTGACGGTGAATGCCGTGGCCCCGGGCTGGATCGCCACCGAGGCCGCAACCCCGGAAGAACTGCGCGCCGCCGCCGCCACCCCGCCGCGCCGGGCGGGCACACCCGCCGAAGTGGCCGCCTGTGTCGCCTTTCTCGCCTCGCCTGGTGCGTCTTATGTCAACGGCGCAACGCTGGTGGTCGATGGTGGCAACATCTTGCAAGAGCGCAAGGCATGACACCCGCCGCCCGCCTTTCCGCCGCCATCACGGTCCTTGACCGCATCCTGGGCGGAGAGCCTGTTGAACAAGCGCTCACCAATTGGGGCCGCGCCAGTCGCTTTGCCGGTTCGGGCGACCGCCACGCGGTGCGCGATCTGGTGTTTGATGCCTTGCGTTGCAAGCGGTCTTTTGCCGCGCTTGGGGGCGGGTTGACGGGGCGAGGGCTGGTTTTGGGCGGCCTGCGCGCCGCCGGGTCGGATGTCGCGGCACTCTTTTGCGGCGAGGGCCACGCCCCCGCGCCGGTGCTGGATGCCGAGGTCGGACGCATGCCCACGGGCGCTGAGGCCTTGGATGTACAAGATTGGCTATATGAAAGCTTTGTCATAGCATTAGGGCGTGAATGTGATGCAACACTGGAGTCGCTGCGCCATCGCGCGCCAGTGTTTCTGCGCGTGAATCGCACCAAGGCCACCCCCGTGGAAGCTATGGCTGCACTGACCAAGGACAATATCACCAGCCGTCCGGTAAACGGGCTGGAAAGCGGACTGGAAGTCACCGAAAACGCTCGGAAAATTCACCAGTCGAACGCCTATACCCAAGGTCTGGTCGAATTGCAGGATGCCGCCTCACAAGCGGTGGTCGAAGCGCTGCCACTGCGCGATGGGCAGCGGGTTCTTGACCTTTGCGCCGGCGGTGGTGGCAAGACGCTGGCCATGGCAGCCCGTGCGCGGCTTGACCTTCATGCCCATGACGCCGATCCGGGCCGCATGCGTGACCTTCCCACCCGCGCCGCGCGGGCCGGCGTGAAGGTTTCACTTGTGAACAATCCAGAAAAAACGGCGCCTTATGATGTGATCCTCACGGATGTTCCCTGTTCCGGATCCGGCAGTTGGCGCCGCGATCCTATGGGCAAATGGGCGCTGACGCCCGACCGTCTGGCGACGCTTTGCCAACTTCAACGCCAGATCTTGGCGCGGGCGGTGCCGATGCTGGGCCAGTCTGGTGTTTTGGCCTATGCGACCTGCTCAATGCTGCAGGACGAAAATGAAGACCAAATTGCCAAGTTTCTGAAGGAAAACGAAGGGTTTACCTGCCTTTTACAGCGGCGGTTTTCGCCTTTGCACGGAGGTGACGGGTTCTTTCTGGCGCTCTTGGAGCGGCGCACCTCGTCTTAGCAAGCACAACCTTTAGATGAATTTTTATAACTTATCTCGCCATAATCCTATATTCTTCCCAAGCTGCCTGCGCCGATTAAGCCTCGGTTAACCATTGCCGGGTCAAGTGGGTGGCGCAGGTGTTCTGCAAACGCAACCTACTTGATGGAGAAGGTTTTGGCGGGCCGACCTATGACCGATCTGGCCGGGGTGTTTGCCGACCGGCGGCGTGGCCCGCAGGCGGGGCTTTTGTTGGTGGTCCTGGCGACTGCTGCGCTCGCGGTTGCGGCCTTTGCGTCAGATGTTCGGCTTCAGGCTGGCGCGCTTATTGTCGGGCTGACCTTCGTAGCGCTGGTCTTTGTTGGGCGCGGGCTCAATGGGTTGAAGGTGCTGGACCAACGGCGGTTGGATCGCCGCCTGGTGCAGATGACGGGGCAGGACGCGACGCCAAGTTTCACCACCGATTCCCTTGGCCAGATTCGGTTCCAGAACCCCGCCGCTCGTGAAAGGTTTGGTTGGGTTGAAGGCAACACGCTGATCGCGGTCTTGGGTGAGGCGTTTGCCGCCCCCTCGGCGGTGCTTTACCGGTTGCAGGCCCGCGCCGCCCATGCGGGTGCTGCGCGAGAGGATGTGGTGAGCCGCCGCGGTCACACCCGGTTGTCTGTGCATCGGCTGGGTGATGACCGTTTCCTTTGGCGGCTGGAGGAGTTTGCCGACCGCAGTTCCATCGGGCGCGGGGCCGAAACGCTAAGCCTGCCGATGCTGACGGCGAATAAGGCCGGCGTGGTTCTCTTTACCAATGAGGCGATGAGGCGACTACTCGGCGGGCGGCCCAAGCGGCTGGATCGGGTCTTTGCCAGCCTGCCCCTGCGTTCGGGCGAAGAGGTAGAGGTGATTGGCGTCGATGGTCCCTTGCGGGCGATCCTTGCCGAGGTCGAAGGCTTGGCTGAGCGGCGTGAAATCTTCCTTTTGCCACTGCCGGCAGCAGTCCAGACCCCGCATGTGCAGGCGGATTTCGAACATGTGCCGGTGCCGCTTTTGAAATTTGCCCCCGATGGCAGCCTGCGCGCTGCCAATGTGGCTGCGCGCGATCAGATGCGTCTGGACCCGGAGGCAACCCCGGCCTTTCATGATCTTTTTGATGGCTTAGGGCGGCCCGTCGGGGATTGGCTGGGTGATGTGGTTGCCGAACGCAAGCCCGGCGGGGCCGAGGTTCTGACCGCGCGCCAATTGGGCAGCGAGGTGTTTGTGCAGGTCACTTTACGGCGGATCGTCGAAGCAGGACGTCCGGGGGTGCTTGCGATTTTGCAAGATGCCACGGCACTCAAGACACTTGAGGCGCAGTTCGTGCAAAGCCAGAAGATGCAGGCCATAGGCCAGCTGGCGGGAGGAATTGCGCATGATTTCAACAACCTTTTGACCGCGATCTCGGGCCATTGTGACCTGCTGTTGCTGCGCCATAAGGCCGATGATCCGGCCTATCCCGATCTGATCCAGATTCACCAGAATGCCAATCGCGCCGCTGCCTTGGTTGGCCAGCTTTTGGCCTATTCTCGCAAGCAGACCCTAAAGCCGGAACGTCTGGATCTTGAGGATCTTCTATCAGAATTGACCCACCTGCTTAACCGGCTGGTCGGCGAACGCATCAGCCTTCGGCTGAGCCATGGCGTCGGACTTCAGACCATCCGCGCTGATCGGCGCAAGCTTGAACAGGTGATGATGAACCTTGTCGTCAATGCGCGCGACGCCATGCCTGAGGGGGGGACGATTCATATCGAGACCGAGGCCCTGTGTTTGCGTGACGATATGCACCGCGACCGCGCGCTTGTCCCGGCGGGTGACTACGCGTTGATCCGGGTCAGCGACACCGGCTGTGGCATCCCACCTGATCGACTGCAGAAGATCTTTGAACCGTTCTACACCACGAAGAAAACCGGCGAGGGAACCGGACTTGGCCTGTCAACGGTTTATGGCATCGTCAAACAGTCTGGCGGCTTCATTTTCGTTGATTCTACCGAAGGTGAGGGCTCGGTGTTTCAACTGTATTTCCCAATTCACAAGGGACTCCCCGGAGAAGAGCCGCTGCTCAAGGCCGAGACGCGGGCCAATCTTCTAATGCGCCCTGGAGAGGGGGTTGTGCTTTTGGTTGAGGATGAGGCGCCGGTGCGCGCCTTTGCCAGCCGCGCCTTGCGGATGCGCGGCTATACCGTGCTTGAGGCGGAAAGCGCCGAAGAGGCGCTGCAGATGCTCGAGGATCCGCGGCTTGAGGTGGATATCTTTGTCACCGATGTCGTGATGCCGGGGATGGATGGGCCGTCTTGGGTCAAGCAGGCGCTTGAAGATCGCCCGGATGTGAAGGTGATCTTTGTGTCTGGCTATGCTGAGGATGCGCTGGCCGAGATGCAGGCACGCATCCCGAACTCGGTCTTTCTGCCCAAACCTTTTTCGCTGTCTGATTTGGCTGCCACTGTGCAGGGTCAGCTTTTGCACTAAGCCGCGGCGTCAAGCCCGGCCCAGTCCTTCATAAAGCGCAAAATCCTCGGCACAGACCTGCCGCAGACGTGCTTCGGTCTGCGCAGACAGGCTGGTATTGCCCAAGGGCGAGACATTCAGCCGAGGCAAAAGAATTTCGCATCCCAGCCGATCTTCCAGAAAATCAAGAAACCCGCTCAGGTCTTCATAGCGAAAGAGCCTGTCCACCCGCGCAGACCCAGTTCCGCCAAGAAATGCTGCCTGCGAGCCGACATCGGCATAGCTTGGACGTGGGCCCGAGTCACAATAGGCCTGCACGAATTCATCAAAGCTGATCCCCCGCGTGGACCTCTCAGGCGCGACATCGTCGCGCTGGCCGTCGCGATACCAGCTGCCCAACCAATCTTTCGGATCGCGCATCAGTGCGGCCACTTCGAACTCAGCACCCGACGCTTGCGCCAGATAGGGTTTCCAAAAGCTGGCGAATCGGAGGGCATCGGTGTGCTTCAGGGCTTTGGGCCGCTGAATGACCACCGCTGCCAGCCCGCCCAAAGCGGACTCAATCGCAGTCGATGCGGTTTTTGGAGTGGCCAGAATCGCCAATCTTTCCTGCCAGAACACCATCATGAAGCCAGATCTTTCACCTCGTCGCCAAACCGCAGCCCCTGCGGCACAAGAAATCCATCTCAAATGCACCCAACTGGGCCGACGCTAACTATTCCTTAATCATGCTGAGGAAAAGCTGGCAGGAAGAATTTGATTGAAATGTTCTTGTTTTGTATTCATATATAGAAAACAAAGCAGGAACATGCGGGCAATTGCCGCCGACGTGCGGTCATGTGATAAGGAGAACGGCAATGGTGGCGGTGGCGAACCTCCTCGAGTTGAACGGGAAGCAGGGCATGGACAAGGCAAAGGCGCTGGAAAGCGCGCTGGCACAGATCGAGCGGCAGTTTGGCAAAGGCTCGATCATGAAGCTGGGGCAGGACAACGCGGTGATGGACATCGAGGCGACCTCGACCGGCTCACTGGGTCTTGATATCGCGTTGGGCATCGGCGGCCTGCCGCAAGGTCGGATCGTTGAGATCTATGGCCCCGAAAGCTCGGGCAAGACCACGCTGACGTTGCATGTGGTGGCCGAAAGCCAGAAAAAGGGCGGGGTCTGCGCCTTTGTTGACGCCGAACATGCGCTGGATCCGCAATATGCCAAGAAGCTGGGCGTCAATCTGGACGAGCTGCTCATCAGCCAGCCCGACACTGGGGAACAGGCGCTGGAGATTGTCGATACGCTGGTGCGCTCTGGCGCGGTCAACCTGATCGTGGTCGACTCGGTCGCAGCCTTGGTGCCGAAATCGGAAATCGAAGGCGATATGGGCGATATGCAGATGGGCAGCCAGGCCCGTTTGATGAGCCAGGCCATGCGAAAGCTGACCGCCTCGATTGGGCGTTCGAACTGCATGGTGATCTTCATCAACCAGATTCGCATGAAGATCGGCGTGATGTTCGGCAGCCCCGAAACCACCACGGGCGGCAATGCGCTGAAGTTCTACGCCTCGGTGCGCCTGGACATCCGCCGCATCGGCGCCATCAAGGAACGCGATGACGTGGTGGGCAACCAGACCCGCGTGAAAGTGGTCAAGAACAAGGTCGCGCCGCCCTTCAAGCAGGTCGAGTTCGACATCATGTATGGCGTTGGCATTTCCAAGGTCGGCGAACTGGTCGATCTGGGCGTCAAGGCCGGCATCGTCGAGAAATCGGGCTCCTGGTATTCCTATGACGGCGCGCGCATCGGCCAGGGCCGCGAATCCGCCAAGACCTTCCTGACGGACAATCCGGACATCGCCGACAAGGTCGAAAAGGCCATCCGTGCCGCCTCTGGCCAGATCGGCCAGAACCTGGTGCTGGATGCGTCCGAGAAGGGCGACGAAGAC
>JBMSKG010000006.1:0-28445 GCA_049419625.1 Paracoccaceae bacterium
TTCAGCTTTTCATCGCGCACAGCGTCCGGGTCAAAGTGATACGGCGGCTCCATCGCGATGAGGCACAAAAGCTGCATCAGATGGTTTTGCACCATATCACGCATGGCGCCCGAAGTGTCGTAATAGGCCCCACGCCCGGCGACATCGACTGTCTCGGCCACGGTGATTTGCACGTGATCGATGTATTCGGCCTTCCACAGAGGCTCGAACAGGATATTGGCAAAGCGCACTGCCATCAGGTTTTGGACGGTTTCCTTGCCCAGATAATGGTCGATCCGGTAGATCTGCGTTTCCGCAAAATGCCGCGCCAAGACCGCGTTCAAGGCGCGCGCTGTGGCCAAATCGCGGCCAAAGGGCTTTTCCACAACGATCCGGCTTTGTGCATCCGCAATTCCATGGGCATGCAGTCGCTCGGCCAGATCGCCAAAAAGTGTCGGCGACACCGAGAAGTAAAAGGCCTGAACCACGCCTGCGCGCATGCGCGCCTTCAACTCTGGCCAGCCGCCTTCGCCCTTGGCGTCAATCGCCACATACCCCACATGGGTCAGAAAGGCCGAAAGGCTTGCCTCATCGCGGCGACTGGGGGGAACAAACTCTTCCACCGCCTCGCGCACAAAGGCACGAAAGCCCTCATCATTCAGTTCGGCCCGCGCCGCACCAATGATGCGGCCAGCGTCCGTCATTTGTCCGCCCTGAAAGCGGCGATAGAGACCCGGCAAGATCTTGCGGCGGGCGAGATCGCCGGTACCGCCGAAAATGACCAGATCAAAAGGGTCAACGGGTATGACACGAGGGGCCATGGCGACATCCTGCCGGAGTTGCTTCTGTTATGTTAGCGCTAACGGGCGCTTCTTACCCCCGTAGATCGCCAAAGTCTAGCACTGCTTTGCCAAGGCTCAAGCCTCCTCGATGGCGACCCAGCGCAAGCGCCGGATGCCTGGCTCGGCACCCAACCGGGCAATCGCCTGTTCCATGGCGCTGTCGGTCACGCCCTCGCCGTGCACGACCGCGCCCAATGTAACGCCCTCTTCGCCAGTCACGGCGGTCAATTCCGAAAGGTGCAGACCGTGCAGCGGCAGGTGGCGCAGGATCAGCGCGCGCATTGCCGCCTCTTCCAACGGGGCGCAGGTCAGATCCACCCGAAAGGCGCGCGTGATGGGAACGCCCGCCTTTGTGTGTTTTTTCAAGAACTTGACCAGGGGGCGCAGGCCAAGGTTCACAAAGACCACAAGCCCGGTGAGAAGCAGCGCATAGTCCCAGGCCCCGATGCCCGCGATCACGCCCACGGCGGCCGAACACCACAGCGTCGCCGCCGTATTCAGCCCATGCACATTGAAGCCGTCGCGAAAGATGATCCCCGCACCCAGAAAGCCAATGCCCGAAACGACCTGAGCAGCGACTCGCGTCGGCGACACTTCATTTGGCACCAGTTGCGAGAAGATCACAAAGCCCGCAGCACCCAAGGCCACCAGCGCATTGGTGCGCAAGCCCGCCATGCGCTGACGCACCTGCCGCTCGGACCCGATCACCGCGCCACAGGCCAGCGCCACGCCCAGATGCAGCGCAGCCATTTCTATCGGAACCATGCCGCCCTCCTCGTCGACTTCGTCGCTCGTCGGGTCAGCTTACGACCAGAAGTCGAAGACGCCCGAGGAGTGCGCCTTATGCGTCCAACTCGGCGTCCCAGTAAAGATAGTCCATCCAGCTTTCATGCAGATGGTTGGGCGGAAAGCGCCGACCATGCGACAGCATCTCGGCCGCAGTCGGCTGGCGCGGCACACGGTTCAGCGACAGGCCCGATTGGCGCAAGGTCTTGGACCCCTTGCGCAGGTTGCACGGGCTGCAGGCCGCCACCACATTTTCCCAACTCGTGATCCCCCCGCGCGATCGCGGCACCACATGGTCAAAGGTCAGATCGCCCCGACTGCCACAGTACTGGCAGCAAAACTCGTCCCGCAAGAAAAGATTAAAGCGCGTGAAGGCCACGCGCTTTTGGGGTTTGACGTAGTCTTTCAGAACAACGACCGAAGGTATGCGGAACTCTTGCCTTTGGCTGCGCACCACATGGTCATATTCGGCCACGATCTGCACCCGGTCCAGCACCGCCGCCTTGATCGCCTCTTGCCAAGGCCACAGCGACAAGGGGTAGTAGCTGAGCGGTCGGTAATCGGCATTCAGAACCAGCGCCGGAAAATGCTTCAGCGCCGCAGGGTCGCGCACGAATTGTGTCCTGAAATCGCCGTCCATTCCCGAGGTGTCCCCGTTTCCCGACCGTAGCCCCACTATATCTAGGGTGAAGCACAAGGCAAGCCCCAGATATGCGGCAAACTGGCCGCTTTGGGTGACAGGAAGATGACACGGCGGGAAAAAAGCAAAAGGCCCCGGTCACCCGGGGCCTTTGTCGAAGGGGCATTGTTGCAAGGGCTCAGCCCGCGGCGGTGACCGCGCGGCCGGTCAGCACCCGCACCAGATTGGCGCGGTAGGCGGCCGTTCCGTGCAGATCGCTGATCATGTCGCTGTCATCCACCGACAGACCTTTGACCGCATCGGCGCTGAACGACTTGGACAAGGCGGCCTCTCCTTCGGCCCAGCGGAACACACCATTGTTCGAAGCGCCGGTAACGGCCACCCGCACACCATCCTTAAACTTCGCCACAAACACCCCGGTCAGGGCAAAGCGGCTGGCCGGCTGGTTGAACTTCACATAGGCCGCCTTTTCCGGGATCGGGAAGGTGACGCCTGTGACGAACTCGCCCTCTTCCAGTGCCGTGGTGAACATGCCCTGGAAATAGTCATCCGCCGCGATCTTGCGTTTGTTGGTGACCACCGTCGCACCCGATCCCAGCACAGCCGCCGGATAGCAGGCCGAGGGGTCGTTGTTGGCGATTGACCCACCGATGGTGCCACGAGAACGCACCGCCGGGTCGCCGATGCCGCCCGCCAAAGCAGCCAGCGCCGGGTAATGCTTGGCTGCCTCTTTGGCCACAACGGCATGGGCCGTGGCCCCACCGATGTGCAAGCCGCCATCACCCATACAGACGCCCTGCAGTTCCGCAATACCGGTCAGGCTGACCAGTACCGATGGGGCCGCAAGCCGCTGCTTCATTGTCGGCATCAAGGTCTGACCGCCCGACAAGGGCTGCGCCCCGTCTTGGCCCAGAAGTTTCGCCGCCTCGGCAATCGAGGAGGGTTTCACGAAGTCAAAGTTGTGCATCTTTTGTCCCTCCCTGTTAGCCGTTCATCGCCTGCCACACCCGACCGGGCGAGACGGGCATGTCGATATGAGCCACCTTGTGACCGCCTGAGTTCAGCGCATCCAGCACCGCGTTGATCACCGCCGGGGGCGAACCGATCGCACCGGCCTCGCCGCAGCCCTTTACGCCCAAGGGGTTATGGGTGCATGCGGTCTGGCACGAGTAGTCCACGTTGTAGAACGGCACATCATCGGCGCGCGGCATCGCGTAATCCATGTAAGAGCCGGTCAGAAGTTGGCCGTTCTCATCATAGGTCGTGCTTTCCAGCAAGGCCTGACCAATGCCTTGGCCCACGCCGCCATGCACCTGACCTTCCACAATCATCGGGTTCATGATGTTGCCAAAGTCGTCGGCGCAATGGAACGCCAAGACATCCACCTTGCCAGTGCCCTCGTCCACCTCGACCTCGCAGATATAGGCACCTGCGGGATAGGTGAAGTTGGCCGGGTCATAGAAGGCGGTCTCCTCCAGCCCCGGTTCCAGCGTTTCCAAAGGATAGTTGTGCGGGACATAGGCCGAGAAGGCGATCTCGCCAAAGGTCTTGGCCTTGTCGGTGCCTGCCACGCTGAACTTGCCATCCTCAAAGGTGATATCCCCTTCAGAAGCTTCCAGCATATGCGCGGCAATCTTCTTGCCCTTGGCGATGATCTTATCCACCGCCTTGGTCATCGCCACACCGCACACCGCCAAAGAGCGCGAGCCATACGAGCCCATCCCGAACGGAATCTTCGAAGTGTCGCCGTGGACGATCTCGACCGATGCCTCTGGGATGCCAAGCTTGTCCGCCACGATCTGGGCAAACACCGTCTCATGCCCCTGCCCGTGGCTGTGTGCGCCCACCATCACGCTGATATTCCCGGTCGCATTCACCCGCACCGTGGCCGCGTCATAAAGACCAACCCGCGCGCCAAGGATGCCGACAAGGTGGCTGGGCGCAATGCCGCAGGCCTCGATCCAGGTCGACAGGCCCATGCCGCGCAGTTTGCCGCGCTTGGCACTTTCGGCCCGGCGCTTGGCAAAGCCCGCCACATCGGCCATCTCCATCGCACGATCCAAGGTCGCGTGATAGTTGCCGGTGTCGTACACCAGCGCCACCGGCGTGGTGTAGGGGAACATGTCGGTGGTGATGAAGTTCTTGCGACGCACCTCGAACGGGTCAAGACCCAACTCGCGGCACATCTTGTCGACGACACGCTCAAGGCTATAGGTCGCCTCGGGCCGGCCTGCCCCGCGATAGGCATCGACCGGGGCGGTGTTGGTGAACACGGTTTTCACGTTCACATAGACATGCGGCACCTTGTAGGGGCCGGCCATCAGCGTGCCGTGCAAGAAGGTCGGCGTGACGGTCGCAAAGTTCGACAGATAGGCACCGACGTTGGCCATGGTCTCGGTCCGGAAGGCAAGGAAGTTGCCTTCCTTGTCGCAGGCCAACTCGATCTTTGTCACATGGTCGCGGCCGTGGGCATCCGAGAGGAAGCTTTCCGAGCGTTCCGCCGTCCAGCGCACCGGACGGCCCAGCTTTTTGGCCGCCGCCAGCACCAAGGCCTCTTCGCCATAGTGATAGATCTTGGATCCAAAACCGCCGCCCACATCGGGCGCGACAACGGTCAGCTTGTTTTCTGGAATCCCCAGAACAAAGGCCGCCACCAAAAGTCGCGTCAGGTGCGGATTCTGGCTAGTGGTGGTCAGCTTGTAATCGCCCGTGCCGGGGAAATACTCGCCGATCGAGGCGCGCGGTTCCATCGCGTTCGGCACCAGACGGTTGTTGACCAGTTCCAGCGTGGTGACATGGGGCGCGGCCTTGAAAGCGGCGTCCACGGCGGCGCGATTGTCTTCGATCCAGCCCCAGTCGTAGCACTGGTTGTCCGGAATCTCGTCATGCACACGGTTCGACGAATCTGCCAAGGCCTTGGCCATGTCGATGATCGCGGGAAGTTCCTCGATCACGGTGTCATCGGCCAATTGCTGTGCCGCATCCTTGGCCTGTTGATAGGTCTCGGCCACCACGGCGGCATAGGCATCACCCACATGGCGGACTTTGCCATGGGCCAGCACCGGGCGCTTGGGCTCGCGCATCGGCTCGCCATTGCGCGACTTGATGAGCCAACCCGCCGGGTTGCCGCCCACGTCTTTGAAATCCTCGCCGGTGAACACCGCCAAGACACCCGGCATCGCCGAGGTCGCCTTGGTATTGATCGACTTGATCCGGCCATGCGCAACGCTCGAGCGCACAAAGACCGCATAGGTCTGCCCGTGCAGAGCCATGTCGTCGGTGTACACCCCACGACCGGTCAGAAAGCGGATATCCTCGCGGCGCTTTGTCGACGCGCCAATTCCATGATCCTTCGGCATCTGATCCCCCCTCATTCCGCCGCGACCGTCTGCCCCGAGGCAGACAGCACAGCTTTGACGATGTTGTGATAACCCGTGCAGCGGCAAATATTGCCCTCAAGGTAGTGACGAACCTCGGCCTCGGTCGGCTTGGGGTTTTCTGCCAAAAGCGCCGCCGATGACATCACCATGCCCGGCGTGCAGAACCCGCACTGCAGCCCGTGATGATCTTGGAACGCCTGCTGCAGCACACCCAAGGACCCATCAGGGTTGGCCATGCCTTCAATGGTTTTGACCTGCGCCCCGGCCACATCCTGCGCAAACACGGTGCAAGATTTCACCGGCTTGCCATCGACATGCACCACACAAGCGCCGCACTGGCTGGTATCGCAGCCCACATGGGTGCCGGTCAGGCCCAGCCCCTCACGCAAAAAGGACGACAACAGCGTGCGGCCTTCAACCTCGCCCGAAACGGCTTTGCCATTCACGGTCATGCTGACTTTCGTCATGGATTTCCTCCCTTGGACAGTCCTGGGTACGTCTTATCAGTCTTTGGTCATTCTCAGGTTCAGGCGCCGATCATGCGCTTGAACCAGCCCTTCTTCGGGGCGTCTTCGGTGCCTTCGGCCACAGCCTCGGCCTCATCAGACCCCTCCTCCGGGGCCTCTAACGCGTCTTGAAAGCGGGTAAAGAACTCATCCGCCATCTTCTTGGCAAAGCCATCAATCAACCGGCTGCCCAATTGGGCGATCTTGCCACCGACCGAAGCCTCCACCGTGTAGGACAATTCGGTCCCTTCTGGCACAGGCAGCAACGTAACCTTGGCCCCGCCCTTGGCATAGCCCGCCGCACCGCCCTTGCCTTCGCCCGAAATCGTGACCGCCCGACCCGGATCAATATCAGACAGTTTGACCACACCCGTAAAGGTGGCACTGACCGGGCCGACCTTTTGTTTGACCGTGGCCTCGAACCCCTCTTCAACCGAGCCGGTCATGCTTTGGCAGCCCGGCACGCATTGCATCAAAACGTCTGGATTCAAAATCGCCGCCCAAACGGTTTCGGGGCTGGCCTTGATGGTTTTCACATCGGACAGTTGCATCACGAGAACTCCTCACTCGGCCGACAGCCTAAGGTGGCCCGTCGCGCCGCGCTATGGTCCCTTGGTCGTAGTCTCGGCCAGAAAGGCGTAAATCGCCTCGGGCTGCACCGGCTTTATCAAAAGCCCCAACCCCGCCTGCACCGCCGCCTCGCGCAGACCCTCGCCCCTGTCGGCTGACAGAAGCCGCGCCGGCAAATCGGGGGCGCGGGTACGCAAGGCGACCAGCGTTTCAAGCCCGCTCATCCCCGCACCCAATTGCTGATCGGCAATCAGCGCATCGGGCAGAATGCCCAGATCCTCGATCAGCGCCAAAGCCTCTTCGCCGCTTGCCGCCTCGATCACGGCGACACCCCACTTTTCCAAAAAGAGCACCATGGCACGGCGCAGTTCGGCATCGTTCTCCACCAACAGCACGATCCGCCCTTCGACTGACCGCCCCGGCAGCGCGGCAAAAGCGGGCCGCTCCTCGGGGGTCATGACATCGGCCAAGGGCACTTGCAGCATGAACACCGTGCCACGCCCGGGCCGTGAGGAAAGTCCCAAAGGGTGGCCCAGCAAAGCCGCCGCGCGATCAACAATCGCCAAGCCAAGCCCCAACCCTTCCGAGGCGCTGGCCCGCCCGGCGATGCGGTGGAACTCTTTGAAAATGTTTTCCTGTTCGGCCTCGGCAATCCCGGGCCCCGTGTCCCAAACCTCCAGCCGCAGCATCCCCCCGCGCGCCCGCGCAGCCACCAGAACCCGCCCGGTTTCGGTATAGCGGATGGCGTTGCCGATCAGATTTTGCAGGATGCGCCGCAGATATCCAGGGTCCGACAGCACCACGGCCTCACAAGGGCGCACCGTCAATTCCAGCCCCTTGGCCGCCGCCAAAGGCGCGAATTCATCGGCCAGTTGTACCAAAAGCCGCCCCATCCGGATCGGCGCCACCGTCACCGCCGCCTTACCACTTTCCAGCCGCGAGATGTCCAACAGCGCCGCCAGAATGCCCTCAACAGAGACGAGCGCATTTTGCGCCTTGCCCACCGCCTCGACCACCGGCGCGGGCAGATCGGTTTCTGGCACCGACGAGAGGAACAGTTTGGCCGCCGACAAGGGCTGCAACAGATCGTGGCTGGCTGCGGCCACAAAACGCGAACGCGAGGCATTGGCGCGTTCGGCCTGCGCCAGCGCGTCCTCAAGGTCCAGCGTGCGTTCCACCACGCGCGCCTCAAGCGTTTCTTTGGCGCGGGCCATATCCTCCACCGCCCGGCGCTCGGCGGTGACATCAGTAAAGCTGAACAAGAATCCCTTGTCCGGCATTTCCTGCGCAAAGACATCCAGGATCAGCCCCGGATCGCGGCGCAGCTCGAACGTCACCGGTGGGCGACCGCCCCGGCCGTCCACCCAAGTGCCCAGCCGATCCGCCGTCATCCCCTCGCCAAAGCGAAACTGTCGCGCGAGCCCATCAAACAGAGCTCCAAATTCGGCACCGACCCGCATCCGCACCATCGGCAGCGCCAGCAAAACCCCCAACCGGGAATTCCATCCCAACAGCCGCTGCCCTGCATCAAAAATCGCCACCCCTTGGTTGATATGGTCCAAAGTGGCGCGCACCAGCCGTTCTTGATCGTCCAACAGGCGGCCCAACTCCTGCCGCTCCAACCGGATGAGATCGGTCACATCGGTTTGCAGCACCACAGTGCCACCATCGGCCGTGCGATGCTCGGACACCTGCACCCAATGGTCCCAGCGCATGCGCACATTGAAGATCACATGCTGATCCATATGCCGCCGCCGCCGCTGCACGACCCAGCTTTCCGCCGTCTCGCCCTCGGGCAATTCCAGATCCTGCGATCGGCTGACCAGATCGACATAGGCGGCAAAGGTTAGCCCCGGCTGCAACAAAGGGCGCACGTCCGACAGATGCACGCAAAACCGGCTGTTGCACATGACCAGCACATCATCGGGACCAAAAAGCGCAAAGCCCTCCTGCACCGTTTCAATCGCATCAGCCAGGTTTTGCCGCGCGCGTTCGGTCTCGCGGTTGGCATCCTCAAGCGCGGCATTGGAGGCGTTCAGCAAATCCAGCGCGCGTTCCAATTCGCGCGTGCGCTCACGCACCTGATCTTCCAGCATGGCCGCGCGTTGAAACTGGGCATAGGCCGCGCCGCCATCATCGGCAATCTGCTCTACCCGGCGCATCAACACCTTGGAGATCGCCAAAAGCTTTTCAATCTGGCGACCCGGCGGATCGGCGGGGTTTACAAGCGTGTCGGTCACAGCCCCCCCCCGTCAGCCGCCTCTGGCGGATAGATCGCCACCCCGGTCATGGTCTGGTTGACATGCATGGAGTTCACCTGCTCGCCATAGGTGGAAAACCCCACCACCCCATGCGCACTCAACACCGCCGAGATCTCACCGATCATCTGCTTTTCCAAGGCTTCCATCCGTCGCAAGATGCAGTCGCAGGCTAGAATAGCCGGCGCCCCGCTCTGCCCCCGCAGATCCGCCAAAGCACGCGACAGATGGGAGGCCATGTCTTGCGGTTCGGCCAAGGTCAGCACGACCCCCTCATCAATGGCCGAGAAAAAGATCAGATCGCCATTGGCATCTACCTGCTGAATGGCGCGCACATGATGCGCGCCACCAATGCGCACCACCACTGGATGGGCGGCGAAGGTAAAGGTGGTCAATTGCGCAGGGTCCTTGCCCAAAATACGCGCATACTCCCGTGCGGCTGGTTCTGCGTTGATCTCACGCACAATGCGGCGCGCAGGGTCGGCCTCGGTCACCACCATGCGCGCCTCGGTCGGGCGCAGATGGTCAAGGCTGAACACCTTCACACCTGCGGCCGTCCGCACCAGCGTGACCACAGCGGCATTTTGCAAAAAACGCCCCTCATAAAGCACAAAGGTCGCGCCAAACCGCGTGCCATCCCCGGCCGAGCCGCCAAACAGCGGCACCGGCCCCAAGCCCCGCGCCAAGGTCGAGGCGAGTTCGTCCTCGCGCACCGATAGCCCGTCAACCATCAGAAAGGCAAACTCGCCCTCCCACAAGGGCCGCGCCCGCGCCATCGCCTGGCGGTCGCGGATCAACTGGCCAATCAAACCCTGCACCTCAATCCGACCGAGATCGGGGATCAACAGGGTCGAGACCATGAACAACGCCTGCGGCAAGCCCACGGCGACAATTTCACCCTCGGCATAGCCTGCGCCGGTAATCTCCCCAGCCGTGGTACAGCCCAGCACGGGTACCGCGCCAAAGGCGCCCGCCACCTCAGCCGCCAATCCCGCCAAATCGGCGTCAGGCGAGACAAAGAGCAAAACCGCAGCAAAGGGCCCTGCCCCCAGCGCCTGCGCCAAAGCGGCAGCCCGCCCCGGCCCTCGGGCCGGAACCGAAGCCCGTGGCATCAATGCCATGATCTGCCCGCTGTCCTCCACCAAAGGCCCTCCCAAGCCCGCCGAAAGGTTGGGCGATCCACCGCCCCCGCGCAAGGGGGCTTGGGGACGCCCATGGGATTATCCCTCCGGCACCATGGCAGAAAACCGCGCCTCTTTCGCCATCAAGACCGCCTGCGTCCGGCTCAGAACCCCAAGCTTGCGCATAATCGCCGTGACATGCGCCTTGACCGTGGTTTCCGCGATGTTCAGCTCATAGGCGATCTGCTTGTTCAGCTTGCCTTCACAGATCAGCTGCAAAATCCGCGCCTGCTGGCGGGTCAAAAGCCCCAGCCGCGCAATCGCCTCCTCGCTGGCACTGGTCCCGCCTTCGGCCTGCACCCCGTCGGGAAGATAAGTCCGCCCCGCGCGCACCGCCTCCAACGCGGCGCGATAGGTGTCGCGGTGGGCGTGTTTGGGCACAAATCCCGCCGCCCCCGCCCGAACCGCCGCCCGCATGATGCGCGGATCGGCCAAGGACGACACCACCAACACCGGCACATCCGGCACCACCAGCCGCAGCCGCACCAACCCATCCAGTCCGTCGACATCCGGCAGGTTCAGGTCCAACAGGACCAAATCCGGCCGTGGCCCCCGGTCAAGCCGCGCCGTAGCCTCCTCCAAAGAGCCCGCCGTCTCGACCACCGGCAGCCCCGCCACCATTTTCAGCGTCATCGACAGCGCATCACAAAACAAGGGATGGTCATCGACAATCAGCGCCCGCTGCGGCGCAGGGCGTACATGAGGATCTTGCTGGGTCATCGGCTTGCCTCGCAGTTCATGGGCCCAAGCCTAACACCCGCCCCCCAGCATTGGCCAGCAGGGCCAAAGTCGCAAGTCCGCCGATCCGGCAAGCCAGCCGAGCCTAACCCCTTTCCACCTGCGCTTTGCCCCGCTATCACCCTGCGATCCATCTTTCCCGAGGCCACCATGCTGACCCGTCGCGCTGCCCTTCTTTTGTCGCTCACCGCTTTGGCCGCCTGTGGCGCCCGCCAAGAGCCCGAGCGGTCCCATACAGGGCTCCATCCCGGCGAAACCCCGCACATCCGCGCGCTCATCCGCAAATGGGCCGCGACCTATGACATTCCCGAACGTCTGTTGCATCGCCAGATCCAACGCGAAAGCGGCTATAATCCAGCGGCGCGCAACGGGCCTTACTATGGGCTGATGCAAATCCTGCCGCAGACCGCCCGCACCATGGGCTATCGCGGCACGCCTGAGGGGCTGTTGGATCCTGACACCAATCTTGAGTTTGGCGCAAAATACCTGCGCGGGGCTTGGCTGGTGTCTGGCGGCAACGAGGATAAGGCGATGAAGTGGTACGCGAAGGGCTATTATTATGAGGCCAAACGCAAGGGGCTTTTGCGCGAAACCGGGCTGGCCAACTGAACCGAATAGGGTGATTAAGCCCTTGGGCCACACACCTTCCGATCGTCATGCCCTCAGGAAAAACTGGATGCGCCCGACCTAGGGCAGATCCGCCATGTTTTCAGTACCAAGCATCTGCCATGCCCGTCTTGCGCCCTGCGATAAAGTCGTGCAACCCGTCGCGGATGCCCACATCCAAAGCCGGGGCCTGATACTCGGCCAGCCGCTTTTTCCAAAGCCCATTGGCGCGCGTCGCGGCATTGGTTGACCCCGCGGCTTCCCATTTTTCAAAGGGCTCGTTGTCCGACAACTCGCTGTCCCAAAACGCGGTTTCATAATGCGCCATGGTGTGCGAGCAGCCAAAGAAATGGTTGCCAGGGCCCACCTCGGCAAAGGCATCGACGGCCAGCTGATCATCGTCGATCTTGATGCCGTCGAGATAGGAATGAAGCGCCCCGCACAGATCGGCATCCAGCATGAACTTCTCGTAAGACATGCTCAAAAGCCCATCCAGAAAGCCCGCCGAATGCAGGATGAAATTCGCCCCGCAATGAATGGCCGCCAGCATCGACATGGTGCCTTCCATCATCGCTTGGGCATCCGGCAGCTTTGAGGTGGTAAAATTGCCCGAGCAGCGCAACGGCAGGTTCAGCCGCCGTGCCAGTTGACCGATTACCATGGAACCCACGGCGGGTTCGGGCGTGCCAAACGTCGGACTGCCGGACCGCAAGGACATCGAGGACAGGAAGTTGCCAAAGATCACCGGCGCGCCTTTGCGCTCCAATTGAGTCAGCGCACAGCCTGCCATGGTTTCCGCCAAAGACTGCGCGATCGCGCCCGCATTGGTCACCGGCCCCATCGCCCCACCCAGGATAAAGGGCACAATCACCGCCGCCTGATTGGCCCGCGCATAGGCGCGCAAGGATTTGGTCATGGTGCCGTCCCACACAAGCGGCGAGTTCACGTTCACATTGCCAAGGATAACACAGTTCTGGTCGACAAAGTCGCGGCCAAACAAGATGCGACACATCTCGATGCTGTCTTCTGACCGTTCTTCCGCAGTGACCGACCCCATGAAGGGCCGATCGGAATACTCGATATGGGCCATCACCATATCCAGATGCCGCTTGTTCACTGGGATATCGGTCGGTTCACAGATCGTGCCGCCCGAATGGTGGAAATTCGGAGAGGATTGCGCCAGCTTGATGAAGTTCTGGAAATCATCCAGCGTACCAAAGCGCCGCCCCCGGTCCAGATCCATCACGAAGGGGCTGCCATAGGCCGGTGAAAAGACCACGTTCTTGCCGCCGATCCGCACCGAATTGGCAGGGTTGCGCGCATGCTGGGTAAACTCTGCCGGGGCCGAGCGCAGGATCTCGCGCAGCATCCCCGGCTCGAACTTGACCAAAAGCCCCTCAACCTTGGCCCCCGCCTTGCGCCACATCTCCAGCACCTCGGGGTCATCGCGAAACTCGATTCCCGTCTCAGCCAAAATCCGGTCCGCCGCCCGCTCGACACGGAGCAGGTTCTCTTCTGACAGCACGTCATAAGTCGGGATATTGCGAACAATATACGGCCGGCCAACGCCACCACCTTTTTGCGCTCACTCTGCCTGCCGCGCCTGCCGCCCTGACCTTGACCGCGTCTCGCTCATGCCCGTCTCCCTCTCGACACCTGTGTCAAGTTTCAACAAAGCGTCCGCGAACGCTTGGCGTTTCGCGACAGATCACAGGTCGCAAACGTCCCATGTTTGCGCCTTTCCAAATACTCACCCGTGACGCGGCCTGCTTAGGTCACCACATCCGGCACTTTGCGGCCGGTATGGGTGGCAATCTCGGCCAGCGCCTCAGCGGCGGCAATGACCGGCGCCAGCGCCTCTTGCGGATCAAGGTCCAGCCCCTCCGGCCCCGGCGCATAACGCTCCAGATACAACCGAAGCGTTGCGACTTCGGTGCCGGTGCCTGAAAGGCGCATCACACAGCGCGCGCCGCCCTCAAACATCACCCGCACGCCCTGCCCGGTTGAGACAGAGCCATCAACTTGATCTGCATAGGAAAAATCATCCGCCGCTGTCACGGTCAGCCCCGCAACCCGCCGCCCCGGCAGGCTGGGCAGGCTGGCGCGCAAGGCCGCCATCATCGCATCGGCCCGTGCGGTCTCAATCGCCTCAAAATCGTGGCGGCTGTAGTAGTTGCGGCCAAAGCGCGCCCAGTGATCGGCCATGATCTGGGCCACCGACTGCCGCCGCACCGCAAGAATGTTCAGCCACAACAAAACCGCCCAAAGCCCGTCCTTTTCGCGCACATGGTCGCTGCCGGTCCCAAAGCTTTCCTCGCCGCACAGCGTCACCTTGCCCGCATCCAAAAGGTTGCCAAAGAACTTCCAGCCCGTCGGCGTCTCATGGCAGGCAATTCCCAAGGCGGCCGCCACCCGGTCCACCGCAGCTGAGGTAGGCATTGACCGCGCCACCCCTGCCAGACCCTTGGTATAGGCCGGGGCCAGATGTGCGTTGGCCGCAAGCACCGCCAGACTGTCCGAAGGCGAGACATAGATCCCCCGCCCCACCACCATATTGCGATCGCCATCCCCATCGCTCGCCGCACCAAAATCAGGAGCGTTGTCGCCCATCATCTCCGCCATCAACCCATGCGCCCAGGTCGGATTGGGGTCAGGATGCAGGCCGCCAAAGTCGGGCAAAGGGGTCGCATTGACCACCGTGCCTTTCGGCGCGCCGAGACGGTTTTCAAGAATTTCAACGGCATAAGGCCCAGTGACCGCGTTCATCGCATCCATCCGCATACGAAACCCGCGTTGAAAGAGCGCGCGGATGGCGTGGACATCAAAGAGGCGTTCCATCAAGGCGGCATAATCGGCAACCGGATCGACGACATCGACGACCATATCGCCCATCTTGTGCTGTCCGATCCGGGTGAGATCGATATCCTGCCCCTCCCAAATCCGATACTCGGCCAAGGTGGTGGTGCGCAGATGGATCGCCTCGGTCACGCTCTCGGGCGCGGGGCCGCCATTGGGCATGTTGAACTTGACCCCAAAATCCTCTTCCGGGCCGCCTGGGTTGTGGCTGGCTGACAAGATGATGCCGCCATCCGCTTTATTCAGCCTTATCAGATGACTGGCCGCCGGAGTTGACAGAATTGCATCCCGTCCAACAAGGATGCGCGACACCCCATTGGCCGCGGCCATCCGCAAAATCACCTGCGCGGCGGCGGCGTTGAAATAGCGCCCGTCTCCGCCCAGCACGAAACATTTGCCCGCCGCGCCCACCACATCAAACGTCGCCTGCACAAAGTTTTCCAGATAGTGCGGCGCCATGAAGACCTTGGTTTTCTTGCGCAACCCGCTGGTGCCGGGTTTCTGGCCAAGGATCGGCCGTGTCGGAATTCTGCGCAGGGTCATGAAAAGCCTCGGGAAAAGGGCGTTGAAACGACGGCCGTGGCGTCTGGAAAACGGGGCGCCTGCCTGCAACCTGTGTGTCGCGCCGGGGGCGGGCCTGTCAAGCGATCTGGCCGGATAGGCGGGCTATCCCCTTGGTTCCCAATGGGTGACCAAAAACCCCGCGCGCAAAATGATCCAGCCAATGATCTGCATCAAATACAGGTTAGGCGCGCTGGGTTAGGCTAAGCCAAGCAATCGATGCGGGATCAGGCCCATGCGACTGACAACACGAACCAATCTGGCGATGCGAACTTTGATGTTCTGTGCCGTGAACCCCGGTCAGATCGTGCGCAAGCATGAGGTGGCCGAGGCCTGCGGCGCCTCAGAAAACCATTTGGCGCAGGTGATTCACATGCTCGCGCGGAAGGGTTACGTCAAGACTCAGCGCGGCCGATCCGGTGGGTTGATGCTGTCGCGCGCGCCAGAGGAAATCGGCGTGGGCGAGGTGTTTCGCACCTTTGAGGCGGTTTTGCCCTTTACCGAATGTACCGAAGAACGGCAGGAAAGCTGCCCGCTTGCGGGCTGTTGTCGGTTGAAATGCGTGTTGCAAGAGGCGTTGGACGCGTTTTACGGACGGCTTGATCAATCGACGTTGGCGGATCTGGTGACGGATAATGCAGACCTGAAAACGCTGCTGAAGGTCGCCTGACGCGCGCCCTACCCCCGCCAACGCCGCAACCGCAGCGCATTGCCCAAGACAAAAACCGACGACAGCGCCATCGCCCCCGCCCCAAGAATGGGCGACAGTTGCGGTCCGCCGAACGGCACCAAAACCCCTGCGGCCACTGGAATAAGCACCGCGTTATAGCCAAAGGCCCAAAACAGGTTTTGCCGGATATTCCGCATCACCGCGCGGGAAAGGCCAATGGCCTGCACCACCCCTTCGGGATCGCCGCGCATCAAGACCACATCGCCCGCCTCAATCGCGACATCCGTGCCCGTGCCCATGGCAATGCCGACATCGGCCAAGGCCAACGCCGGGGCATCGTTCAGCCCGTCCCCAACAAAGGCCGTGCCCGCACCAAAGTTGCGGATCACCTCTGCCTTTTGTGCAGGCATAATCTCACTATGCACAGTCTTAATGCCGATAAGCGCAGCAATCGCCTCGGCAGTGGCCCGTGCATCTCCGGTGATCATCACCGGTGTTATTCCCATGTTTTCAAGCCGCTCCACTGTGCTTGCCGAACTTGGCTTCACCGGATCGGCCACCACAATGGCCGCCTCAGCCCGGCCCTCATGGCCGACCAAAAGCACACCTTTGCCTTCCGCCTGCGCGGCGCTGCACATCTGTGCAAGATCGGGATCCAGCGGCTGGAACAGCCGCGCTGAGCCCACTTTGACGCGCGCACCCGCCACCACCGCCTCGGCCCCCATCCCGGGATGAGCTTGAAAGCCGGTTGCCTGCGGGACAGTCAGCCCAAGGCGCGCCACCTCACCCAACACCGCCGCCGCCAGCGGATGTTCCGAACCTTGCTCCACCGCCGCCGCCATCACGAGGAGATGGTGGGCGTCCAACCCCGGCAAAGCCCGCACGTGTTGCACGATGGGCTTGCCCATGGTCAGCGTGCCGGTTTTGTCAAAGGCCACGCGCTGAACCGTTTCCAGCCGTTGTAAAGCCTCGCCCTTGCGAAAAAGGATGCCCATCTCGGCCGCACGTCCGGTGCCCACAAGGATCGACACCGGGGTCGCCAGCCCCATGGCGCAGGGACACGCGATGATCAGCACCGAAACGCCTGCCACCATCGCCTCGGCCAAGCCCGGACCCAACGCAAGCCAGACCGCAAAGGCCAGACCCGCCAGCCCCATCACCACCGGCACGAACCACAGCGTGATGCGGTCTACCAGCGCCTGCACAGGCAGTTTGCTGCCCTGCGCTTCGGCCACCATGGCGATGATGCGGGCCAGAACCGTGGCCGCCCCCACGGCGCGCACCTCCATCACCAGACCTCCGGTGCCGTTCACCGTACCGCCTGTCAGATTGTCACCGACACCTTTTGCCACAGGAACCGGCTCCCCGGTCAGCATCGATTCATCAACGGTCGAGGCCCCCTCAAGCACCACGCCATCGACCGCAATCCGCTCACCCGGGCGCAATTGCACCCGGTCACCCACCACAAGGGCCGCGATCGAAACCTCCTCGGGCTGGGGCGAGAGGCGCAGGGCGGTGCGGGGCTGCAAAGCGACAAGCCGCGCAATCGCCGCCCCGGCGCGCCCGCGCGCCCGCGCCTCAAGGCTGCGGCCAAACAAGATCAGCGTCACGATCACCGCTGCCGCCTCAAAATAGACCGCGCGGCTGTCCTCGGGGATCAACCCCGGCGCAAAGGTCACCAGACCCGAATAGGCCCAAGCCGCCCCCGCCCCCAAGGAGACAAGGCTGTTCATATCGGGTGAGGCGCGCAGAAGCGCCGGCACCCCTTTGCGGAAAAACCGCGCGCCGGGCCAGAGCAGCACCAGCGTTACAAGCAGGAACTGCATCAGCCACAGGCTTTGCGTCGGCACCAACCCATGCAGCCAGTGATGGAAGCCCGGCACCAGATGCCCGCCCATTTCCACCCCAAACACCGGCAGCGTCAGCGCCCCTGCGATGGCCGTCTCACGCCACAAGGCGGCCTCTTCGGCCTTTGGGTCTTTCGCCCCGCTTTCAGACATGGGTGCGGCCTGATACCCCGCGCGCGATACCGCGGCGGCCAGCGTGGTCGCGTCCACCTGCCCCCACAGCGTCACGGTCGCCGCCCGTGTCGCCAAATTGGCCGTCGCCCCCGCCACCCCGGGCTGGGCGCGCAAGACCCGCTCCACCCGGCCGGTGCAGGCCGCGCAGGTCATGCCCTCAACCGCCAGAACCACTTGCCGCTGCCGCCCGGGGTATCCCGCATGGGCCAGTGCCGCCGCCAGTGTTTCAGGGTTTGCCGGGGCGTCGAACACGACTTCGGCGGTTTGCGTGCCAAGGTTCACGCTGGCCTGAACCACCCCCGGCTGCGCGGTCAGCACCCGCTCGGCCCGCGCCACGCAAGAGGCGCAGGTCATACCCTCAAGTTCAAATCGGATGCTCTCGCTCATTGCATCACTAGGGCGCGCCGATGCGGCAAAGGTCAAGCGCGAGCAGGATCAAAACCCCGCGACTGGGCCGCCACCCCCCTTGCGAAAACCGCAGTTCGCGCGCCATATCGACAGCAGCCACGAAGGAGATCGCCATGACCCTGCTTTCCGTTCCTGACATGAGCTGCGGCCATTGTAAGGCCTCGGTCGAGGCGGCTTTGACCCCGCTCGCCGGCATGGCCCCGGTCACCGTTGATCTGGCACAGCGTCAGGTCCATGTGGCCGGTTCGGCCGCCGAGGCGGTCAAGGCGCTGGCCGCCATTGGTTTTCCCGCCACGGCGGTTGCCTAGAACCCGCACCCGGTGTTCCAGCCCAGCCAACCGCGTCCTTGCAGCCACAGTCACGAAAAGCTGATGCATCATAGCCCCCGTGGAACCACTCTTGGCGTTGCAGATGGCGAAAATTAGCCCTAAATGGTCGAATTCTGAACGTCTTTCGGGCGAGGTATTGCCCGCATCGCGGGTCAGGATGGTCATTGGCAGAACGCCGAGACCTTCAACAATATCGTGAGCGGAGCAGTCCCATGTCGAATACCCCCAGCCCCCAGCAGGGCGGCAGCACCAGCCCCAGCCAGCAGCAGGGCCAATCGGGCGGCGCCCCGGCCCAGCAGCAAGGTGGCCAACAGCCGATCTTCCGCGATTGGGCGGCGATCTAAGGGGAACAGGCCAGCCACGCGCTGGCCTTTTTTCTGAACGCTGATGCCGGACCCCGTCTCCTCTATCCCCAATCTTGGCCCCGCAACCGAGGCCGCCTTCGCCCGCGCCGGGATTCATTCTGCAGATGAGATCCGCGCCATGGGGGCAGATGCCGCCTATCTGCGGCTGATCGAGGCCGGCACGCAGCCGCATTTCATTGGCTATTATGTGCTGGTGATGGGCCTGCAGGGGCGACCTTGGAACGATTGCCAAGGGGCCGAGAAGCGCGCGCTGCGGGTAAAGTTCGACGCGATCAAAGCCCGTGCGCGGGCCGATCTTGGGGCCGATCACGCGTTGGATGCAGCACTTGCAGCGATCGGCGTTATTCGCCCGCCCAAAACCTGACTGCCCACAACCTGACCGCGCGACTCTAGCGCCGCAAGATCATCTGATCTCCGGTGATTTCAATCGAATAGCGGCCCAGATACTCCATGCCCAGCAATGAGCCGTCCATGTCGCCTTCATTCACAAAAGCGCCGATGCTGGCGTCGTGAAACGGGCCAAGTGTGACATCGTTCAGCCGCACCCGCGCTGTGCGCACAATGCCATTGGCAGTTTGGCTTTGCCCGGCAAAGACCAGATCGGTCAGATCTATGCCCAAGCGTTCCGCATCGGCCTTGCTGAGCACCACGCCGCTGGCACCGGTGTCGGCCATAAACTCCATCCCTTGGTCATCAATCGTCAGCGTCACATAGTAATGCCCGTCCGGAGCGCGGGGGATTTCCACGGCATCAGCATGGGCCAGCTGCGCGGGGATCACGTCGTGGCGGATATCCTGCCACAGCCCATAGCCCGCCATCAGTCCAACGACGATCAGGCCCCAAGCCAGAAAGGCCCGCAGCCCCTGCCCCATGCGGCCACGGTATTCTGACAGGCCCCAGCCGGCCAAGGCTGCCAGAAGAAGGCCCAGATAGATCAGCCGCCCATAGTCATCGCCGCCCAAGGCCAACCCCCTCCACTCATCCCGCTGCTGCGCAGGCAACACCCGAAAGCTAGGCACTCCTTGTCCCTCGTGCAAGTTAAGCACGGTCAATGCGCCCAAAATCCTGGCCCCGATCGGAATTCCCCTTGGCCGCAAATCCGTCTGGCCCTGTGGCTCAACATCGCGTAAAGCCGGTCCCCAGCAAAAGGACTGCATCGATGCGCGACATCATCGCCCGCTGTGAGGCCAAGGGCCTGCGCATGACCGAACAGCGCCGGGTGCTGGCGCGTGTCATCGGCGCGGCCGAAGATCACCCCGATGTCGAAGAGCTGCACGCCCGCGCCGCAGCGATCGATGCGCGCATCTCACTGGCCACCGTCTACCGCACCGTCAAACTGCTGGAAGAGGCCGGAATTCTGGACAAGCTGGAGTTTGGCGACGGGCGCGCCCGCTACGAAGATGCCGAACGCGACCACCATGACCATCTGATCGACGTCGTCTCGGGCAAAGTGATCGAATTCGTCGATCCTGAGATCGAAGCGCTGCAAGAAAAGATCGCGGCCCGGCTTGGATATCGGCTGATTGGCCATCGTCTGGAATTGCTGGCAGTTCCCCTCAAGAAAAGCAGCGCCACGTGAGACAAACCGACAATGCGACCGCCACCCTTCTGATGGTGGGGGCGATGGCGGCCTTTGCGGTCGAGGATCTGTTCTTGAAACGCGCCGCCATGGCACTGCCGCCCGGTCAGGTCATCGCCATGATGGGCGCAGGCGGGGCCATGGTGTTTTGGATCTTGGCGGCGATGAGGCGCCAGCCAATCCTGACCCGCCGCGCCCTGCAAGGCGCGCCCTTGATCCGTGCTTTGTCCGAAGCGGCGGCGACGATGCTTTACATCACCGCGCTTGCGCTGATCCCCCTGTCCATCAACTCGGCCCTTTTGCAGGCATCACCACTTGTGGTGACCATGGGAGCGGCGCTGTTCTTGGGGGAAAAAGTGGGCTGGCGGCGCTGGACGGCGATTGGGGTGGGCTTTCTGGGCGTCCTCATCGTCCTTCAGCCATGGAATGACGGGTTTCAGGCAGCGGGCATCCTCACGGTGCTTTGCGTGATCGTTTTGGCCTCACGTGATCTGGCCACGCGCGCCATGCCCGAAGACATTGGCACCTTTCAGCTGGTGACATGGGCCTATATGGCGCTGGTGCCTGCGGGGTTAATCCTGATGGTGCTGCGCGGCGTTGGTCCCGGCACGATTGACCCGACACGCAGCTTTGATCTGGTGATGGCGCTGATTTCGGGCCTTTTTGGCTATTACGCGGTTACCGCCGCCACCCGCATGGGCGAAGCGGCCGTCATTGCCCCGTTCCGCTATACGCGCCTCGTCTTTGCGCTGATCCTTGCCATGCTTGTCTTGGGCGAACGACCCGGCCCGGCCATGTTGATCGGGGCAGCGCTGATCATTGGATCGGGGCTTTACACCTTTACCCGCGAACGGATGCGTGCGCGGGCGGCCCAGCACTAACCCCGATTTCGCCGCACTGCAGAGACTTTCCATGTCGGTTCTGACCGTGTAAGAGGCGCAAAAGCTTTGCAGCCCCCAGGAGCGCCCAATGAGCACGATCATCGACATCCACGCCCGCGAGATCCTCGACAGCCGGGGCAACCCGACGGTTGAGGTCGACGTTTACCTAGAAAGCGGCGCCATGGGCCGCGCCGCGGTGCCTTCGGGCGCCTCCACCGGCGCGCATGAGGCTAATGAAAAGCGCGACGGCGACAAGTCGCGCTTCATGGGCAAAGGCGTGCTGGAGGCCGTGGCAGCGGTGAACGGCGAGATTGCCGAAGAACTCGTGGGCTATGACGCTACCGAACAGGTCGGGATCGACCGCACCATGATTGAAATGGACGGCACGCCGAACAAATCGCGCCTTGGGGCCAATGCCATTCTGGGCGTGTCCTTGGCTGTGGCCAAGGCGGCGGCGGAATTCACCGGCCAACCCTTGTTCCGCTATGTCGGCGGCACCTCGGCCCGCGTGCTGCCAGTGCCGATGATGAACATCATCAACGGCGGCGAGCATGCCGACAACCCCATCGACATTCAGGAATTCATGATCATGCCGGTGGGTGCGGACAATATCCGCGACGCCATCCGCATGGGCGCCGAAGTGTTCCACACCCTGAAGAAAGAGCTGCAAAAGGCGGGCCACAACACCGGAATCGGTGACGAAGGCGGCTTTGCACCCAACTTGAATTCCGCCCGTGAAGCGATTGATTTTATTTTGCAATCCATTGAAAAGGCAGGTTACAAGGCTGGGCAGGACATGTTCCTCGCCCTCGACTGCGCCGCGACCGAATACTTCAAGGGCGGCAAGTATGAGATGAAGGGCGAAGGCAAGTCGCTGACCATCGCGCAGAATGTCGATTTCTTGGCTGGGCTGGCCAAGGATTACCCGATCATCAGCATTGAGGACGGCTGTTCCGAGGATGATTGGGAAGGCTGGAAGCTGTTGACCGACACGCTGGGCAACAAGGTACAACTCGTCGGCGACGATCTGTTTGTCACCAATCCCCGCCGTCTGGCCGAAGGCATTTCCAAGGGCGTCGCAAACTCGATGCTCGTCAAGGTCAACCAGATCGGCACTCTGACCGAGACGCTGCAGGCCGTCGATATGGCGCACCGTGCGCGCTATACCAACGTGATGAGCCACCGTTCAGGCGAGACCGAGGATGCCACGATCGCCGATCTCGCGGTCGCCACCAACTGTGGGCAGATCAAGACCGGCTCGCTGTCGCGCTCGGACCGGCTGGCAAAGTATAACCAATTGATCCGGATCGAGGAAATCTTGGGCGAGACGGCAGAATATGCCGGCCGCTCGATCCTGAAGTAACCGATCATCAACGAAAACAAAGGCGCGGCAGGCAACTGCCGCGCCTTTGTCATGCGCCTTGAAGCAATCGCGCGGGCTGGAACGGTTGCAAAACCGGCAAGACGCCTTGCCCCGCCATCTCGCCAGCCAACCCCTCGGCGGCAATCGCCGCCAGCGTTACACCTGAATGCATGACCGACAGCCAAAGCCCCGCCATCCCCGGCACCGCCCCCACGACCGGCAGCCCGTCGCCCGGCACCGGGCGCTCGGCCTGAACCACGCGCGCAGCCTGCAGTTCCCAGACCCCCAAAAGCGCCCCGATCCGCGCCAACGCCGCCTCGGCCTGTGCCAAGGGATCTGCCAGATTGCCCCCTTCATCCGACTGGTGAAAGGCCGCCGCAGGAGCCAAAAGGCAGCCTTCGCCATCTTGTCTGATCTCTTGCTCAGGCGCGGCCAGAATATGGGCCAGCCGCAGGGCCACAGGGGCGGTGCGCAGCATCAACCCCGGTCGGTGCAGCATGGGAAGGCTGAGCCCCAAAGGCGCCAAAAGCGCAGGCGCGCCAATCCCGGCGGCAATCACCACCTGATCGGCCGAGATCGCGCCCAAAGCGGTGCTCACCCCGGTGACCTTGCCCGCTTTGGTCACCACCTGCGCCGACACCCCGCTCAGAACCTGTGCGCCAGAAGCGGCCAACAGGGCGTGCGTCAGGGCGGCGGCGTCCACCCAGCCCTCACTCGGAAAGAAAAGCGCCGCCTCCGGCGGGGTTTTCAGCGCGGGTTCGCGCGCCAAAATCCCTGCCCGGCCAAGCCGCTCTAGCGGATAGCCAGCCGATTGCAACCGCGCGGCAGTGGCGTCAAACGCCGCGCCTGCCTCTTCCCACCACAGGCAGCCACTGGCCCGGTGATGGCCCGGAAAAACCTGCGCCAATCGCTCATGCGCCGCCATTCCCGCCACGCGCAGCGCGAAATGCTCGTCCGACAGGGCAAAACTGGCGTTGATCCAGCCAAAGCTGCGGCCCGAGGCAGCTTGGGCGGGCAAGCCCGCCTCCACCACCGTCACCGCGCGGCCCGACCGGGCCAGTTGAAAGGCCAGCGTCGCCCCAATCAGCCCCGCCCCGATGATCACGATCTTTTCCATGGCGAAAGGCTGGCATGCCGTGGCGCAAGCTTCAAGGCCCGTGCTATCAGGGCTCATGCTGATCCTTCTGAACAAACCCTATGACATGCTGTGCCAGTTCACCGATGGTGAGGGGCGCGCGACCTTGGCCGATGTGGTGCCGATCAAGGGCGTCTATCCTGCCGGGCGGCTCGACCGTGACAGCGAGGGCTTGGTGATCCTGACGGATGATGGCCGCTTGCAGGCGCGGATCAGTGACCCGCGCCACAAGATGGAAAAGACCTACTTCGCCCAAGTCGAAGGCGTGGTAAGCGTTGAGGCGCTGGACGCATTGTCCAAGGGAGTCATCCTGAAAGACGGCCCCACCCTGCCCGCTCGCGCCCGCGCAGTGGCTTCACCCGATTGGCTTTGGCCCCGCACCCCACCCATCCGCGAGCGCAAGTCCGTGCCCGATGGCTGGATCGAACTGACCATCCGCGAAGGCCGCAATCGTCAGGTGCGGCGGATGTGCGCCGCGGTGGACCTGCCCTGCCTGCGGCTCATTCGCTGGCGGGTGGGCGATTGGACCTTGCAGGGGCTATCCCCCGGAAAGTGGAGAGAGGCATGACAGAAGCCGACCAGATCATTGCCAAGCTGGGCCTGCGCCCCCACCCCGAGGGCGGCTGGTATCGCCAGACCTGGGTTGGACCCGATTTGCACATCGGTACAAACACCCGCGCCAGCGGCACGGCGATCCTGTTCTTGCTGAAAGACGGCGAGCGCAGCCATTGGCACCGCGTGGATGCCGATGAAATCTGGATTTGGAACGCAGGTGCGCCTTTGATGCTGTCGCTGGGCGAAACGCAGGCCGAAGATATCCGGATGGGGCCAGATGTTCTGGGCGACGATCAGGCACAGGCGGTGGTTCCTGCCGGGCACTGGCAAGCCGCGCGCAGCCTTGGAGATTGGAGCCTTGTCACCTGCACCGTCAGCCCGGGCTTTCGCTTTGCGGGCTTTGAACTCGCCGATCCCGGCTTTGACCTGCCAAGGGGATAGGCCGCGCATGGACCACAAAGCGTTTGTCGCCGCCCTCCCGCCAAAGGACAAAGCCCGCCTCACCGCACTGTCAAACCGGGCGGGGCTGTGGCATCTGGCGGGGCATCTGGGTCTGATTGCCACCCTTGGCGCGCTGATTGCCCAGGAGGTGCCGGGCTGGTGGGCGCTTTTGCCCTTGCAGGGCATTGCGCTGATCTTTCTTTTCACGCTGGAACATGAGTGCACCCACCGCACGCCCTTTGCAACGCCCGCCCTGAACGACTGGGTTGGAAGGGCCTGCGGGGTGGTTCTATTGCTGCCGTTCGAGTGGTTTCGCTACTTCCACCTTGCCCATCACCGCTGGACCAATATCCCCGGCCGTGACCCCGAACTCGACGGAGCCAAGCCCGAAACGCGCGCCCGGTGGCTTTGGCATGTGTCGGGCCTGCCCTATTGGCTGGGCATGGCGCGGGTCACGCTGGCGCTGGCCTTGGGGCGCGGTGCGGCAGGCTATCTGCCAAGCTCCGCCCTGCCGCGCATCCGGGCCGAAGCACGCTGGATGTTTGCGGGCTATGCCGCCCTTGCCTTGACCGTCTTTTGGACGACGATCCTGCTTTGGGTTTGGTTGGTGCCGGTGGTTCTTGGCCAGCCTTTCTTGCGGCTTTATCTTTTGGCCGAACATGGCGATTGCCCGCAGGTGGCCAATATGTTCGAAAACACCCGCACCACCTTGACCACAAGGGCTGTGCGCTTTTTGGCGTGGAACATGCCCTTTCATGTCGAACACCATGTCTACCCTAATGTGCCGTTTCACCGTCTGCCCATGCTGCATGGCCTGATGCAGGACCGGTTGCAGGTGACGTCCCCGGGCTATGCCGCCTTCACCCGCGACTATCTGGCGCGGCGCCAGCCCACCGTGCGGCGCTGAACCCAGCCCAAGGTGCGCGGCCATCAGCAGAGCTTATTGTAGCCCTCACAAGATAGCATTGGCAGCCCTGCCCGCCCTGCGCTAGTCAGGCCGCATGACGACAGCACCCCGCCCCAACATCGACACCCCACGCGGCTTTGCCTTTGCGCTGACGGCCTATCTTCTTTGGGGCTTCCTGCCGCTTTACATGAAGGCACTGTCGCATATTCCCACGCTGGAAGTGCTGGCGCATCGGGTAATCTGGTCGGTGCCAATCGCGCTGGTCATCCTTGCAGTTTTGGGGCGTACGGCCGAGTTGAAAGCCGCCCTGCGCACCCCGCGCATGCTGGGAATGGGGGCGGTGACGGCGGCGCTGATCTCGATCAACTGGGGGATCTATGTCTGGTCAATCCAGACCGGCCACGCGCTTGAGGCGGCCTTGGGCTATTACATCAACCCGCTGTTTTCGGTTTTCTTGGGCGCGGTGCTGATCAAGGAACGTCTGAACCTTGCGCAAAAGCTGGCCATCGCGCTGGCCGCTTTGGCGGTGGCCTTCCTGACTTGGCAGGTTGGCCGCGTGCCGCTGGTGGCGTTGAGCCTGACGGTGACATGGGGGTTCTATGCCTATTTCAAAAAGATGCTGCCGATTGGTCCCAATCAGGGATTTACACTGGAAGTGATCCTGCTCTTGCCCTTCGCCTTGGGCTATGCCGCGTGGCTTTCAGCGCGTGGCGAGGCGGTGTTTCTGGCCTCGGGCACCACAGATACGCTTTTGCTTTTGGGTTGCGGCGTGGTCACGGCGGTGCCCTTGATGATCTACGCCAATGGGGCAAAGCTTTTGAAGCTGTCGACGATCGGAATCCTGCAATACATCGCGCCAACGATGATTTTCCTGACCGCTGTGTTCTGGTTCGGCGAGCCTTTCGACAGCGCCCGGCTGGTGGCCTTTGCGCTGATCTGGACAGCACTGGTGATCTACACCAGCGCCCTCATCCGGCAATCGCGCAGCAAGGGCTAAGCCCGTCTCTGGCCCTGCCCTGCATTCATGCAAAGGAATCACACCTTTGCACAAACTGCGCGCCTTCAACCATCGCAGCCCGGTTTTGCTTGACCATGGCCCGCTCCAGATTCACACATAGGCCATGATTTGATCCATTTTTCGAAAATTACGTCGAAATTCGGATCGGAGACATGAAAAGCGCCAATCAAAGAGCGCGACTGTTGAGGTGACATATGGCGACTGTCGGGTATTACGACATGTCCTTGGGCCAAGGCGGCTCGTATCAGGTCAATGAACTGACCGGCAACGGCCATGTGGCGGTGAACATCACTGTGCCCAATGCCGCGCAATTGGCGGGGATTGATACGCTTTACGTCACCAACCCCTCGAACACGAGTTTTGGGGCGGAATATCTTGCCAATCAGGCGGCGATTGCGGCAGCGGTTCAAAACGGCATGAACCTTGTGATTTTTGACCGCTTTGTGACCAATGCCCAAACCATCCTGCCGGGCGGCAGCGCAATTTCGGTGGTGCGCAATGTCACCAGCGGGGCGACGGATGTAAACATTGCCGCGGGCGCGCCTGCGGCCTTTACGGCTGGGATCACCAACACAACCTTTGACGGTGGCAACCTGTCGTCACATGGCTTTGTGACGCTTTCCTCTTTGCCGCCGGGCGCTGTGCCGTTGCTGACGCGGGCCAATCCCAGCCAAGTGGTCGCCTTTACCTATCCTTACGGGTCGGGAACGGTGTTTTATTCGACCATCCCGCTGGATTTCTATTCCAACAGCACGAGCACCGCGATCACCCCTGCCGAGGTGTTAACGTTGTTTGGCAATGTGGTGGACGTCTTGTGCTTTGCGGCTGGCACGCGGATCATGACGGTTTTGGGCGAAAAACCGGTTGAGGATTTGCGGCCCGGTGATTTGGTTCGGGTGTTGGACGGCTCTCACCAGACCCTGCGCTGGGTCGGGCAAAGTCGGCTTGGCAAAGCCGATCTTCGCCGCAACCCCTTGCTTTACCCGATTACAGTTGCGCCCGGCGCCTTGGGGTTGGGGCTGCCGCACCGTGAGATCCGCGTATCGCGCCAACATCGGATGCTGATCTCTTCAGCCCCCCTGCGCGCGCTGACGGGCCACAGCGCGGCTTTGGTAGCCGCGTGCAAGCTGGTGGGCCTGCCGGGAATTGCCGTGGATCAGGGGGTTGAAGATGTGACCTATATCCACCTGCTTTTTGATCGGCATCAGGTGATTTGGGCCGAAGGGGCACCCTCTGAGTCCCTGCTGCTTGGTCCTGAGGCAGACAAGATGCTGACCCGCGCACAGCGCCAAGATATCGCGATCCGCCTGCCATCTTTGCCGCAGGCCAGCACGCCCGCCCTGCCCGTCCTGACGGGCCGCATCCGCAAAAGCCTGATCCTGCGGCACCAAAGGTCAGGCCGCGCCTTGATCGAAACCCTGCCCGCCCCGCGCCCCGCGAGCGCAAGCCCGCTTGGCGCGCTTGGCGCCTCAGCCCAAGGAATAGCCCGCGCCGCGCACCGTACGCAGCGGATCCTCGCCGCCAGTCGCCATCAGCGCTTTGCGCAACCGGCCCACATGCACATCCACCGTGCGGCTGTCGACGTAGATATCCCGGCCCCACACGCGATCCAACAGTTGCTCGCGGCTGAACACCCGGCCCGGACGTTCCATCAGGCATGACAGAAGGCGAAACTCGGTCGGGCCAAGCTTCAGCCCCGCTCCGGCGCGGGTGACGCGGTGGGTTTCAGGGTCTAGCCGGATGTCTTGCCATTCCAGCACTTCGCCCGCCTGAGACGGGCGCACCCGGCGCAGATGCGCGCGCAGCCGCGCCATCAATTCGGCCACTGAATAGGGCTTGATGATGTAATCATCCGCCCCCGTCTCAAGCC
>JBMSKG010000007.1:0-28147 GCA_049419625.1 Paracoccaceae bacterium
TTTGGCGTGTTGCTGCTGTGTTGTGTAAGTGTTTGATTTATTTGGTTGCGGGGGCAGGCAACCGCCGTCGCTTGCGTGAACACCGTGTTTTTGTGTGAATAGCCTCCCTCGCGGTCCGAAAACTCCTGGTGCTGTCAGGCTAATGCGAACCAGTCTCTGTTCGGCCAACCCCAGCCAGGTATCAGGCCGCGAGTAGGTCGCGCCACTCGGCGAGAGCGGCGGCACGGGACTGCTTGTAGTGGTCGCGGTTTAGGAGGTGGCGCTCCGTCGGAAAGTGATGGTGGACCGAGGCGTGGACGGACGCGAACTTCTGTAGCGTTCGCATCCGCCGGAACCGAAGCATTGCTCGTTCGCGTCGTCGAAATGGCAGATGCGAGTTCTCCGCCCGATTGTTGAGCCAGCGCCCCATCTCGCGGTCTTCCCCACGACCCAAGTCCTTCAGGGCCGCACCGTAGGAGCGCAGGCGGTCCGTCACGATGTTCTTGGGTCTGCCATGACGTTTCATGGATTTCTTCAGCAGTTTCAGTGCTGCCTTGCGGTCCCGCGTCTTGGTCACAACGCTTTCCAGCACCTCACCCTCGTGATCGATGGCCCGCCAGAGGTAATGTGTCACGCCGTTGATCTTCACAAAGACTTCGTCGAGGTGCCAGCGCCAATGCTTGCGACCGCGCAGCAGCTCGGCAGCGCGGTCCTCAATGGCGTTGCGCTGCTGAACAAGGCTGCGGCCTTGCGCCAGCACAAGGCGAAACATCCGTATCGCATCGGAGTCTGGCGCAACCGGCAGGCCTACGGAAGCTTTTGATGTCTCGTATATATCCGCCAGAAGTGCCGCCTTGCCGACGCGACGACCGATTACCGGCCAAGCCGCTTCAACGAAGGCGTCCTTGTCCATGGCGGTGATCAAGTGGGGAGACGGAAAGGCTTCCAGAAACGCAAGGAACCAATCGCCGCGAGAACTGCGGTGGAAACGGTCCGCCTCTGGAAAGTAGAGTGGCAGGTAATGAGTCAAGATACGATGCCATAGCTCGGTCTTCGACCGCGCGACCATCTCGTAGGTCTTCGACAACTCTTGGATGTCTCACGTGCCAGCCACCAGCGGGTCATGAAAGACCTGCACCGCCCCGATCTCCAGCATCCGCAGGATCACCTGCGCATCCTTCGGATCGTTCTTGTCCCAGCTGTTGTGCAGCGCTTCCCGCGTGCGGGCGAGAGCGATGGAAGAGACGAGCTTCAGATCAAATCCCGCTGCCCCGAGGGCGAACATCAGCGCCCGATGATAGTTGCCCGTCGCCTCGAAGCCGATCGTGACCGACCGACCAAATTCCCGAAGGACATCGATCAGACGCCGATAATCCTCCGCGGTGTTCAACACCGTCATACGGCGACGGCGTGCCTTGCCGGGCACGGCGATCAGCACCTCGTGCCGGTGTTTGGAAATGTCGATGCCTACCAGAACGCGGGCATCCGAAGTATGCTCAACCTTGGCCATAGCCGGTCTCCTCTGTGGTGTGGTTCGCAAAACCACCATAGAGACCCCAGACCCGGTTATGGCCGCCTGCTGCGCAATTTTGGAGGCTGCGCAGGCGGCCATAACCCTCAACAGCGCGTCATTCCCAACATGCTACGGCACCGAACTGACCTCGAACGCGATCTTGAAGTGGTGCGCCGAGCACAAGGTCGAATGGCACTACATCGCGCCCGGCAAGCCGATGCAGAACGGCTTTGTCGAAAGCTTCAACGGTAGGATGCGGGACGAGTTCTTGAATGAGACGCTGTTTCGCAACCTCGCCCATGCCCGTGATCTGATCGCGGCTTGGGTCACCGACTACAACACCGCGCGGCCCCACTCGGCCCTCGGCTACCAGACCCCCGCAGGCTTCGCACAGAACCTGACCACCGCAATCGCCCGTCCCGCTGCACGCGATGAGAGTTCCGCGCGCCGGGCGATTGCTCAACCCGCGCCAAAGGGCGTAAATCAGCAACCGGCTCCGGTCGCGGCCGGATGAAAGACCAGTGGCAGGTCATTCATGCAGTAGCACGCAGTTTGTGTGTCGGAGACGGTGCGTACCCGCCAAGTCTGGATGTACGGAGCCCAAGCCCTACCATCGCTTCAGCTAGTCTAACAGCACAGGTCACACCGTCCACCACCGGCAGACCATGCTCATCGGCCAGTCGGCCGGCAAGGTCAGCCATGCCGGCGCAGCCGAGGACGATCGCTTCAGCTCTGTCTTCCTCGACAGCTCGACCGATCTCGGCGCTGATGCGATGGCAGGCGTCTGATCCGGTATGCTCCAGTTCGAGCACGGCCACTTCCGAAGACCTGACGCGTGCGCAGCGGGTAGCAAGGCCGTACCTTTGCAGGTTGTGCTCCAGCGCCGGAACCGACCGGGCCAGCGTGGTGACGACCGAGAACTTGTTCGCCAGCATAGAGGCGAAGTGGTACGCGGCCTCGCCAATGCCGATGACCGGCCTGTCGGTCAGGCAGCGCGCAGCATCAAGCCCCGTGTCGTCGAAGCAGGCGATGATCACCGCGTCGAAGCCGGGGGTGGTCTGGATGAGGTGAAGCAGGCCTGGAACGGACAGTGCCTCGTCATAGTAACCCTCTATCGACACGGGCCCGCCGAGCGGGTTGACCGCAATGACCTCGGTCCCCGCGCTTGCCGCACCTTTGGCCGCGATGCCGATCTTCTCGGTCATCGAGGCGGTTGAGTTCGGGTTGATCACCAGAAGGCGCATGGTCAAAGCTCCCCGCCCAGATAGGCGGCCTTTATCCGGTCGTCGTGCATCAGGTCCTTGGAAATGCCGGACAGGACGACCTGGCCCGTCGACATCGCGTAGGCGCGGTTCGAGATCGACAGCGCCATGCGGCTGTTCTGCTCCACCAGCAGCACCGACACGCCTTCGTCCCGGCTGATCGCCACAATGGCCCGCGCGATGTCCTGCACCAGTTTCGGCGCGATCCCCAGCGAGGGTTCGTCGAGGAGGAGGAGCTTCGGCTTGGCCATCAGCGCGCGGCCGATCACCATCATCTGCTGCTCGCCGCCCGAAAGCGTGCTGGCCTGCTGGTTGAAGCGTTCCTTCAGGCGCGGGAAGCGGGTCAGGACCGACTCCAGCGTCTGCTCGATCCCCTGCTTGTCGGTGCGGGTAAAGGCCCCCATCAGAAGGTTGTCCTTTACGCTCATCAGCGGAAAGACACGGCGGCCTTCGGGCACCATCGCGATGCCGCGCTTGACGATCTCGGCCGCCGGACGCCCGTCGATCCGGTCGCCCAGGTAGCTGATCGAGCCGGACTTGATCTTCCGAAGCCCGGTGATGGCGCGCAGGATCGAGGATTTCCCCGCCCCGTTCGCGCCGATCAGGGCGACGGTTTCACCCTCCATCAGCTCGATCGAGACGCCTTTCAGCGCATAGACGTGGTCGTAGTAAAGCTCGACGTTGTCGAAGCTCAGCATCTTCTTCGCGGGTTCCAGGTTGGTCGCTGTCTGGGTCATGTCTCACATCCCGATGGCGGCGTCTTCGCTGCCCAGATAGGCCTCGATGACGCGGGGGTTGGCCTGGATTTCGGCAGGCGTGCCCTCGGCGATCTTCTCGCCGAAGTTGATGCAGACGATGCGGTCGGAAATCTTCATCACCGCCGGCATGTCGTGTTCGACCAGAAGGACCGTCAGCCCCCGCTCGTCGCGCAGGCGGCGGACCAAGGCGACCATCCGCATCGTCTCGTCGTGGTTCATGCCGGCGAAGGGTTCGTCGAGCAGGATCACGTCGGGATGCGTCGCAAGGCCGATGGCCATCCCCAGCGCGCGCAGGTGGCCCTGCGGCAGGTTCGAGGCCATTTCGTTGCGGATCGCCTGCAGGCCCAGGAAGTCGATGATGTCATCTGCGGATTTGCCGAATTCCGCCTCGTCCGCCTTTGCCTGCGAAGACCCGAAGAAGAACCCTAGAAGCGAGGCCTTCGAGCGCAGGTGATGCGAAACGATGACGTTTTCGCGCACCGTCATCGACTTGAAGATCGTCGTCTCCTGGAAGGTCCGCACCACCCCCAGCCGCGCCACCTTGTGCGGCGGCAGGCCGGAGATCTTGGTGCCCTTGTAGATCACCTCGCCCGTCGTCGGCGTGACGAACCCGGCGATCTGCTTGAAGAGGGTGGATTTCCCCGCCCCGTTCGGCCCGATCACCGACAGGATCTCCTGCGGGGCGACGTCGAAGGTGATGTCATTGTTGGCCGTCAGCCCGCCGTAACGCTTGGTGACGCCCTTGATCTGAAGGATCGGCGCAGTCATTTGCGGCCACCTTTCTTGTCCAGAAGGCTGAGGACCCCGTTCGGCAGCACCAGCATCAGGGCGATCAGCGCGCCGGAGTAGATGAGAAGCTGGTATTCCTTGGCGATGGAGAGGAGGTCCCAGCCGAAGTAGAGCAGAAGCGTCCCCAGCATCGGCCCGAAGACGTAGCCGAGGCCGCCAAGGAAGCAGTAAAGCATGAAGTTCACGCTGTCCTGCACCACGAAGGATGACGGGTAGATCGACTGCGAGATGGCCACGAAGATCGCCCCGGCGAGGCCTCCGAAGAAGGAGGAGATGGCATAGGCCAGCACCCGCAGCATCGCCGTGTTCACGCCGATGGAAGCCGACAGTTCCTCGTTCTGCTGCAAGGAACGGCACAGATGCCCCAGGCGCGAGTTCACGATGCGCCATAGGACGAGGTAGGTGACAACCATTAGGATGGCGGCCATTAGGTAGAAGGCCAGCTTCGGGTTCCCTAGCGTGGCGAAATCCGGCATGATCGTTAGTCCGAAGACCGACAGCTCTCCGGGCAGCGGGATCGAGGTGATGCCCTTGGCCCCGTTGGTGATGGGCAGCGCCAGGGCGGTCAGGCGGGCGACCTCGGTCAGGACCAGCGTGACCATCGCGAAATAGACGCCCCGCAGTCGCAGGATCGGCAGACCGATGCCCACCGACACCAAGGCGCAGAAGATGCCTGCAAGCGGCAGCGTCAGCCAGAAGCTGACCCCGTATTGTGTCATCAGCACCGCCGATACGTAGCCCCCGGTCAGGGCATAGGCGCCCTGGCCAATGTTGATCCGGCCGATGTAGAACGTCAGCCAGACCCCCGCCGCGGCCACTGACAGAAGGGCGACCGAGGTGAGCGTGTAGTAGAAGTCCCAGCGCCCCGTCAGGTTGATGAACAGCGGCACCAGCACAAAGACGGCCAGCAGGAATAGCCCGACCCCGGCAAGACGCGCGGTGGAGAAGGGGCGGCCTTTCGGCACGGATTGCGTTTGATCGGTCATGGTTTCAACCCCAGGGCTTGCCCATCAGGCCCTGCGGCCGGATGGCGAGGAAGATCATAAGCGTGACGAAGATCACGAGGTAGGTGACGTCGCCATAGGAGGCGAGGAGTGTGAGGCCCACCGACTCCATCATTCCCAGGATGAACCCGCCGGCGATGGCGCCCGAAATCACCCCAGCACCGCCGATCATGATCATCAGGAATGCCTTGACCGAGGTCGGTCCGCCCATGCCGAGGTTGACCCCGGTGATGGTGACGAGCAGCCCGCCGACCAGGCCCGCAAGCATCGCGCCAAGGGCGAAGCCGATCATCGAGTAGCGGTCGACGTCCACGCCCATCAGCTGCGCGGCCATGCGGTCCTGTGCCAGCGCCCGCATCGCGCGGCCGGTGCGGGAATACTGCATGAAGAGGATGAAGCCCACGATCAGCGCGATAGCCAGCACCGCGATCAAGATGCGGTCGTAGGGCATGATGATCCGCATGTCCCAGTTGAACACGCCGTCCACCACCTTCTCCACGCCGCGCTGCTTTTCGCCGAACAGGAGCAGGATCACCGCGTCCAGGAAGAAGGCGATGCCCGCGGCAAGTAGCATGGTGGATTCATCGCGCTTCGACTTGGCGATGACCGGGCGGAACAGGAACCGCTCGATCAGCGCCCCCATCACCGCCAGCACCACGGCCGAGACGAGAAGCCCGACGATGAACGGCAGACCAAGTTGCGCAACCACCGTGTACGTTACGAAACCGCCGAAGACGTACATCTGCCCGTGGGCGAAGTTCAGCACGTTCATCAGCGAGAAAATCAGGGTCAGTCCCAGCGCGATCAAGGCATATTGCGCGCCAAGGTACAGCCCGTTTGCAAGGATTTGCTCCATGCCAGGCCCTCCGGGTTCAATGTCGGGAAAGGTGGGCCGCCAGGCGGCGGCCCCAGTATACGCCGGGAAGAGGGCGTCAGTCGACCTGTGCGACGAACAGGGTCTCGAACTTGCCGTCCTTGAACTCATTGACCACCAGCGGCACCGAGACTTGGCGCTTCTGGCCGAAGGACGTGGTGCCGACATAGGTCAGTTTCGCGTCACCCACCATGAACGGGTTCGGCGCGCTGAAGGTGTCCATCGTCTTCTTGAACTCTTCGACGTTGTCGATCGCCGCCGGGTTCGCCTTCAGGGTCTCAATGATGTATTCCAGCGCGTAGACCTTGGTGTTCGACTCGTCGTTGTATTCGCCAAACATGTCCGTGTAGCGCTGCACGAACTCCTTCATCGTGTCGGAGGCCAGTTCGGGCGTCGAAGCCCCGCCGACCGAGATGAAGCCGTTCGCCAGTTCCCCTGCGCCTTCCGCCAGCACGGCCGCGTCCTGCGCGGTTTCGGTCGAGATGAGGCCGGTGTAGCCCAGTTCGCGGGCCGAACGGATCAGCTGCGGCGCGTTGGCGGGCGAAACGCCCGACAGGACCAGCAGGTCCGGCGCGGCCTGGATCACTGGCAGTAGGACGGGGGTGAAGTCGGTGGTGTCCATCTGGTAGGTCACGCTGTCCGACACCACCTCAAGCCCCAGGGCCTTTGCCGCCGCCACGCCGGAATCGCGCTGGCTCAGCGGGTCGGATTCGTTGCCGGCGATGAAGGCCACCTTCTTCACGCCCTTCTGTTCCATCAGGTATTTGTAGATCGCTGGGCCCGACTGATAGTTCGCCACCATGCCCAGGATCGCGTTCGATGCGGGCGCCGTGTACAGCTCTTTCGGGAAAGCATAGGGGAAGTACATGATCCCGTTCTGCTCGGCCACCGGGCGGACAGCCGCCGCGCCGTCGTCGACGTTCGGGCCGACGACATAGTGGATGCCGTCCTGCGCCATCTTCTCCATGCCCGCGATAGCGCGCTTGGGGTCCTTCTGGTCGTCGAAGGGGACGATCTCGATGTCATAGGTGGTGCCACCGATTTCGACGCCGCCGAGTTCGTTCAGCCAGGCTGCCCGGGTCTCCATCGACCGCTGGTTCGAAATACCCCAAGCCGCAGCAGGACCCGAGGTCACACCCACGAAACCGATCTTCAGTTTGGCATTCTCGGCCCAGGCTGCCGTGCTTGCCGCAACGGCAAGAGCAAGAGACAGGCCGGTCGTTGTGAGGAAAACGCGTCTTTTCATTCTTGATGCTCCCTGTTGACAGTCTGCAGGGTTTGACCCCGCGACAATATGATTGACACTTCTGCTCGCAAGATTGTCAACAAAAAAGTTTTCCTGTGTCTGCGATACGCTCCTTGATGGTTGATATTGTTCCCTTGTACCCTAAAACAGAGATGCATGTTGGAATGGGCAATAGAAATGACTGACCTCAGTAGCACAGCCGAATCGGAGGCTCGGGACGAGGAACTGAGCGAGGAAGAGATCGTTGGCCGGATTCTTGAAGCAATCATAGACCAACGTCTTCCCCCTGGTACCAAGCTGTCCGAAGCAGCGCTTTGCGAGGCCTTCGGGGTGGGCCGGATGCGCATTCGCCAAAGCCTACTCCTTCTAGCCAGCCGCGAGGTGGTGGAGCTACTGCCGAACCGTGGCGCGTTCGTCGCCTCGCCGTCCTCGGACCAGGCGCGGGAAGTTTTTGAGGCGCGACTCATGATCGAGCCGAACGTGGCGCGTCTGGCGGCCGAAAGGGCGACAGAAGAGGATTTGAAAATGCTCGAGCGGCACCTTCGACTGGAGCATGAAGCACATGAAAGTGGCAAACGGCGAGATGCGATCCGCCTCTCCGGGCAATTTCATGTTCTCCTTGCTGAGATCGCCGACAACACAGTGGCACTGCGGATGGTGAAGGAACTCGTGACCCGCACATCGCTGATCATTGGCATCTTCGGAAGCCCGGGCGTGTCCAACTGCCGAGACGAAGATCATGATGAGATATTCGAGGCATTCCGCAGCAGGCAGGGTGATCTAGCCTTACGCCTCATGGTGGACCATCTGCGCCATATTGAGGAACATCTCGAGTTAAATGGACCCGCCGAAGGCGCCAGCGATTTGGTAGCTATCTTCCGCCGGTAGCCGTGCAGTCATACCTTCAGTCGCTGTTCCATACTTCGCGACTCTCACAGACAAAGTATCTCCGCCAAACCGCGCCGCCCGCCCTGACGCGAAAGCTGAACCACCAAGTCCACGCTCCCTTCACAGTAACGCTTCACCTCCTCGAACCTCATACCCAACCCGGCGGCCATGACCATGATCGCCAGCCGATCGATGGCTTTTCGCGCGGTGTCGGCATGTATGGTTGTGAACGACCCGCCGTGCCCCGTGTTGATCGCTTCGAGGAAGGTGCGGCTTTCTTCGCCCCGCAACTCGCCTAGGATAATCCGGTCCGGCCGCATCCGCAGGGAGGCTTCCAGCAATCGCGCCGGCGTGCGTTCACCTAGGGCGCTGCGATCTGCCTTGAGTGCCACGGCGTTCTGCTGGCGGGGGAAGAGCTCGTAGGCGTCCTCGATGGTCAGGATCCGCTCCTCCGCGTCCACCAACTGCGGCTTGCCCGATCTTGTATCCCCGGTTCAGACGTCAACATTTTCCCGAGCTCGCTTGGTCAATGACCAGCATAAGCATCGCGGCATTACTGGCCAAGAACCAAAAGACCCGAACGACCTTCAAGAAATTCCGAAAGGACATGTCTCCCCGACCCTGATGGTCACTCGTGGATCAAGGGACTAAGCTTCAGGGGATTTGCCCTGAGAGCAGTGAGAGAGACCATGACCAGGAAGTACTACGCACCGAATGGCGGACACCCGGGACAAGAACAACTGCTTACTGATCGCGCGGTTTTCACAGAGGCCTATGCCGTGTTGCCGAAAGGTACGATGCGGGACATCGTGACCAGCTTCCTTCCCTTCTGGACAGGAACCCGCCTTTGGGTGATCGCCCGGCCGTTGACCGGGTTTGCCGAGACATTTTCCCAGTACATCATGGAAGTCCAGCAGGGCGGCGGTTCGGACCGGCCCGAAAGCGACGCCGAAGCTCAGTCGGTCCTTTTCGTTGTCGAAGGGGCGGCCAGGCTCGTCGTGGCCGGCGAAACTTATGACCTGGTGCCGGGCGGATACGCGTACCTACCACCGGGCGCACAGTGGACCCTGCGCAACGCCGGGTCTGACGTGCTGCGCTTCCATTGGATTCGCAAGGCATACGATTTCGTCGAAGGGCTTGATGTGCCGGACGTTCTGGTGCTGAACGAAAACGACATAACCCCCGCGGCGATGGCCGGTACCGACGGAAAATGGGCGACTACGCGTTTTGTGGACCCTCTGGATCTCCGCCATGACATGCATGTCACGATCGTGACACTGCAGCCCGGCGCGGTCATTCCCTTCCTTGAAACCCATGTGATGGAGCATGGACTCTACGTTCTGGAAGGCAAGGCCGCCTATCGGTTGAACAGCGACTGGGTCGAAGTCGAAGCCGGGGATTTCATGTGGCTCAGGGCCTTTTGCCCGCAAGCCTGTTACGCTGGCGGACCGGGAGCGTTTCGCTACCTCCTCTACAAGGATGTGAACCGGCACATGCCTCTTCGCATAACCGGAAGTGCCGGATCGCAGCGGCGTCGCTAACGGTGTTCCCGGGGCATTCCACCGATTGCGGAGGTCAGTTCTCGGGCGGCCTCCATGACCGGTCCACTGAGTTCGGTGAGCGTCGCCGTGCTGACTCGGCTGGTTGGGCCAGATACAGAGATGCCGGCCACCGCTTCGGAGTTCACATCAAACACCGGTGCAGCAATGCAACGCATGCCGAGCGTCCTTTCCTCGTCATCATAGGAATACCCACGTTCACAAATGAGTTGCAAGTCGGTCCACAGGGCACTTCGCGTGATGATTGTGTTCGGGGTGAAGACTTCAAGACCACCGGTGGCCAAGCATCTGTCACGTTGCCCTGTCTCCATCTGTGCGAGCAGCGCTTTGCCAATCCCTGATGCGTGAATAGGCGATAGCGTTCCCGGCGGAAAGAAGGCACGGATGCTTGCGTGGGTCTCGACCTGGCTAACGAAGAGCACTGAGCCGTTTCGTTCGATTCCAAGATTGGCTGTTTCCCCAGTCTTTTCCATAAGGCGGCGCATGATCGGACGGGCGCGCTCCACCAAGCTCGTCCGGCGAAGGAACCGGGCTCCGATTGCAAAGGCCGTTGCTCCAACATGCCAGGACTGATCGCCAGAATCGAACTCGACCATTCCTTGTCCTTGGAGAGTGACCAAAACACGATAAACCGTGGCAGGTGACTCGCCCATCTCTTCCGCGATAGTCGAGAGGTTTATACCTCTCATCTCACTTACGAATGCCAGGACACGTAGGGCGCGATCAAGAGACTTAATGGTGTTCTGGTCCGTTGCACCGCTCCACTCTCTGGGGCGTCCACGCGCGCGACGTGGGTTCAGCTCGCCATTTTCGTCCTTTTTCATAAGGTGCCTCAAGATCAATATGAAAGACAATTTCATTATGTGAAAAATATAACACGCTGACAAGACTGCACAAACTCACCTCCCCCAAAAACGAAATATGATTTCAAAAAAATATACTGTTGCCCGGCATACGACTAGTCTGCCCTGACAAATCTAGGAGATCGATCATGAGCGCGCAGAACCCTGTTTTTATCCCTGGGCCAACAAACATGCCGGAAGAAGTTCGCAAGGCCTGCTATGTGCCGACGATCGATCATCGGTCTCCGGCTTTCGCGAAGATCCTTCATCCCTGCCTGGCCAACGTTCGCAAGATACTGAAGTCTGACAAAGCTCAGGTGTTCATCTACCCGTCGACCGGAACAGGTGGCTGGGAAACGGCTATCAGCAACACCCTGTCACCGGGTGACAAGGTCCTTGCCGCGCGCAACGGCATGTTCAGCCATCGCTGGATCGACATGTGCCAGCGCCACGGTCTGGACGTCCAGATTGTCGAGACCCCCTGGGGTCAGGGACTGCCCGCTGACCGCTACGAAGAGATCCTTGCCGCCGACAAGGGTCACCAGATCAAGGTCGTGCTTGCCACTCACAACGAAACCGCGACCGGCGTGAAATCCGACATCGCCGCGGTCCGCCGCGCGCTTGATGCGGCCAAGCACCCCGCGATGCTGTTCGTGGACGGCGTGTCATCGGTCGCGTCGATGGACTTCCGCTTTGATGAATGGGGCGTCGACATCGCCGTGACGGGCAGCCAGAAGGGCTTCATGCTGCCCGTCGGGCTGGCGATCCTTGGCTTCTCGGACAAGGCCATCGAGGCGTCCAAGACCGCCAAGCTGCCGCGAACCTTCTTCGACATCGCCGACATGTCCAAGGGCTATGCTGCTAACGCCTTCCCCTACACGCCCCCGGTCGGTCTGATGAACGGGCTGAAGCTGTCGACAGAAATGATCCTCGAAGAGGGCCTCGAGAACGTCTTTGCCCGGCATCACCGTATCGCGGAAGGCGTGCGGCATGCCGTTCGGGCCTGGGGTCTGAACCTCTGTGCGGCCGGGCCGGATGTCTATTCTGATACGATCAGCGCCATCCGCACGCCCGAAGGTTTCAACGCGACCCAGATCGTGACCCATGCGGCATCGAAATACGGCGTTGCCTTCGGCGTCGGGTTGGGCGAAGTGGCAGGCAAGGTGTTCCGTATCGGGCATCTCGGGATGCTGACCGATGTGCTCGCGCTGTCGGGCATCGCCACGGCCGAAATGTGCATGGCCGACCTTGGTCTGGACATCAAACTGGGGTCCGGAGTTGCTGCCGCCCAAGAACACTACCGCACCACGGTCTGAGGGAGGAAAAGACATGTACATCCCCACTTACGAGGACATGCTTGCCGCGCATGAGCGCATCAAGCCCCATATCCGCCTGACCCCGGTGCGGACCTCGGATTACCTGAACGAACTGACCGGCGCGCAGTTGTTCTTCAAGTGCGAGAACTTCCAGGAGCCTGGCGCCTTCAAGGTGCGCGGCGCGACCAACGCGGTTTTCGGCCTCTCGGAAGAGCATGCGAAGAAGGGCGTGGCCACCCATTCCTCGGGCAACCATGCTTCGTGCCTGTCTTATGCCGCCATGCTGCGCGGCATTCCCTGCAATGTGGTGATGCCGCGCACCGCGCCCCAGGCCAAGAAGGACACCGTCCGCCGCTATGGCGGGGTGATCACCGAATGTGAGCCCTCGACCACCAGCCGCGAGGCGACCTTCGCCAAGGTGCAGGAAGCGACCGGCGGCGACTTCGTGCATCCCTATAACGATCCGCGCGTGATCGCGGGCCAAGGCACCTGCTCGCGCGAGTTCATGGAGCAGACCGGCGGTCTCGACATGGTGGTGGCACCGATCGGCGGCGGCGGCATGATTTCAGGCACCTGCTTGACGCTGTCGACTCTGGCCCCGGAAACCAAGGTCATTGCAGCCGAGCCCGAACAGGCCGACGACGCCTACCGCAGCTTCAAGGCCGGGCACATTATCGCTGACGACGCGCCCAAGACCATCGCCGACGGCTTGCTGGTCCCGCTGAAAGACCTGACCTGGCACTTCGTCAAGAACCATGTCAGCGAGATCTACACCGCCTCCGAGCAGGAAATCATCGACGCGATGAAGTTGACCTGGAAGCACCTGCGCTTGGTCATGGAACCCTCAAGTGCTGTCCCCCTCGCCACGATCCTCAAGAACGCGGACGCCTTCCGCGGTAAGCGGGTCGGCATCATCATCACCGGCGGCAATGTCGATCTCGACAAGCTGCCCTGGACCAAAGGATTCTGAGCTATGAACGCACCCGTGAATTTCGACAATCTCGAAGTGGGCTACGACATCCCTGCCGTTCCGGGCATGGCGGAAGCCGACATCCAAACGCCCTGCCTGATCCTTGATCTCGACGCGCTCGAACGCAACATCAAGAAGATGGGCGACTATGCCAAGTCGCATGGAATGCGTCACCGCGTCCACGGCAAGATGCACAAGTCGGTCGATGTGGCCAAGCTTCAGGAAACCCTTGGCGGGTCTTGCGGCGTGTGCTGCCAGAAGGTGTCCGAGGCTGAAGTGTTCGCTCGCGGTGGCATCAAGGACGTCCTCGTCTCGAACCAGGTCCGTGATAAGGCCAAGATCGACCGTCTTGCACGCCTGCCCAAGCTGGGCGCACGCACCATTTGCTGCGTCGACATGCTGGACAACGTGGCGGACCTGTCTGCCGCCGCCGTGAAGCATGGGACGACCGTCGAATGTCTTGTGGAAATCGACTGCGGCGCCGGTCGCTGCGGGGTCAAGACGACGCCCGAAGTGGTGGCATTGGCCGAGGCGATCAACGCCGCGCCGGGCCTGAAATTCGCAGGGATCCAGGCCTATCAGGGCGCGATGCAGCACATGGACAACTACGCGGACCGCAAGGCCAAGATCGACGCGGCCGTGGCCCAGGTGAAGGATGCCGTGGACATGCTCAAGGCCAAGGGCATTGCTTGCGACATCGTCGGCGGTGGCGGCACGGGCAGCTACTACTTTGAAAGCACCTCTGGTGTGTACAACGAGCTTCAGTGCGGTTCCTACGCCTTCATGGACGCCGATTACGGTCGCATCCTCGACAAGGATGGCAAACGGATCGACCAAGGCGAATGGGAGAACGCCCTGTTCATCCTGACCTCGGTCATGAGCCACGCGAAAGCCGACAAGGCCATCGTCGATGCCGGCCTGAAGGCGCAGTCGGTCGACAGCGGTCTGCCGGTTGTCTACGGTCGCACCGATGTCAAATACGTCAAGTGCTCGGACGAGCATGGCGTGGTCGAAGACCCGCAGGGCGTGCTGAAGGTCAACGACAAGCTGCGCCTTGTGCCGGGCCACTGCGACCCGACTTGTAATGTGCATGATTGGTATGTCGGCGTGCGCGGCGGGAAGGTCGAAGTTGTCTGGCCTGTTTCGGCACGTGGCAAGGCCTATTGACCTAACGATGTTGTCCTCACCCGTTCCCCTTCGCGGGCGAGGACACGCCCGCGCTCCGCGCTCCCCAGAGCTGGAGCGCGTGCACCAACTTCGCGAGCCGAGGAAAACATGCTGATTGTCCGTGAACACGACATCTCAAAGTTGATGACGCCCGAAGCCGCCTTTGATGCGGTGGAAAAGGTCTTTGCGGCCATGGCTGCCGGCAAAGCTTACAACTTCCCCGTTGTCCGTGAAGCGATCGGCCATGAGGACGCGCTTTATGGGTTCAAGGGCGGTTTTGATCGTGCCGGTCTTACGCTGGGCCTAAAGGCAGGCGGATACTGGCCGCACAACCTGGCGAAGCGCGGACTTATCAATCACCAGTCCACAATTTTCCTGTTCGAACCCGATACAGGTATCGTTTCTGCCATGGTCGGCGGCAATCTGCTGACCGCGCTGCGCACCGCCGCAGCCTCCTCTGTCTCGATCAAGCATCTTGCGCGCAAGGATGCCCGGGTGATCGGCATGGTAGGCGCAGGCCACCAGGCGAAGTTCCAGCTTCGCGCTGCGCTCCGTCATGGGCGCTACAAACGCGTGATCGGCTGGAACTATCATCCCGACATGCTTCCCGGACTGGCCGAAGTCGCTGCCGAAGCAGGCTTGCCGTTCCAGGCGGTCGAACTGGAGGGGATGCGCGATGCCGACGTGATCATCACCATCACCTCCTCCTTCCAGCCGAGCCTTATGGCCGATCACGTAAGCCCCGGCACCCATATCGCCTGCATGGGCACCGACACCAAGGGCAAACAGGAACTGGAGGCCGCCCTGCTGGCCAAGGCCACTGTCTTTACCGACGAGGTCGCGCAGTCAGTGTCAATCGGCGAGGCGCAGCACGCCATCGCGGCGGGTCTGATCCGGGAATCCGACATTGTGCAACTGGGCGAGGTGATCAACGGCACCCGACCGGGCCGCACCTCAGCAGATCAGATCACGCTCTTCGACGGCACTGGCGTCGGCCTTCAGGACCTTGCCGTTGCGGCCGCAATCGTCGAACTGGCCAAGGCGCAGGGCGTGGCTATCGAGGTCGACGTCTGATTACCGCACACGGTTCACCAGCACGGCCAGGTCAAGAACGATCCTAAGCGGTTGGACCGCATCCTCGAGGCTGCCTTTCATGTTGCTTCCCCTTTCGCTTCTCTTTGTCGGTGCGGTTCTACTGCTGAACGGATTGTGGATGCTTGGCAGGATTGCTGACCGGGAGATCGTGGTTATCAACTTTGCCACCGCCGGGCTGACTGGCATGGTGGCCCTTCTGGGCATGATCCATTCCGTCGACACGGATGACGTGCGCGCGTCTGCGCTAACCCTACTTTTCACATTGACCTATCTCTGGGTTGGCGTGAACCGACTGACGGGGGCAGATGGGCGCGGATTGGGCTGGTTCAGCCTGTTCGTCTCCGTTTCCGTGGTTCCCGAGGCCACTCGTACCCTAGGCGCTGCGACAGGGCCGATGGATGTCTGGCTGGGCTTATGCTGGGTCGCATGGTCAGGGCTATGGTTCCTTTTCTTCCTGACACTAGCACTGGCGCTGCCTCTGCAAAGACAGACTTCACTCGCCACAATCGCCAGCGGCCTTCTGACGGCGTGGCTGCCCGCGATGGCGATGCTCTACGGTGCCGCGACATGACACGGCGACTGCGCGTCTTCATCAACGGCTTCGGCCGGATCGGGCGCACGATTGCACGCCAGATCCTCGATAGACCGACTACTTCGCAGGTGGACATCGTCGGGATCAACGACATTGCCCCGCTGGAAACTGCGGCTTACCTGCTTCGCTACGATTCCGTGTGGGGGCCGTTCCCCGCGCCCGTAGATGTGTTGGCAGGGGGACTGATGATAAAGGGGCGCGTAATCCCCTTTACACAGACGGCAGACCTCCGCGCGCTGGACATGCGCGATGTGGACATAGTTCTTGAATGTACCGGCAAAGCCACCACGCGACCATTTGCCGAAGCGGGGCTGGCTGCTGGAGCTGGCAAGGTGCTTATCTCTGGACCATCACCCGCGGCCGACCAGACCATAGTCATCGGCGCCAACGAACAGGACCTTCGCAACGCCCGGATCGTATCGAACGCCTCTTGCACGACCAACGCCATCGCGCCTTTCCTTCGAACCCTGGATCTTGGCCTCGGGATCGAGCGGGCACATGTGACCACAATCCACTGCTACACGGGCAGCCAGCCCACTGTGGATCAACCGAACGGCAGCCCCGAACGAAGCCGCGCGGCCGCCGTTTCCATGGTGCCGACGACCACCAGCGCGGCGCAACAGATCGGTGCCGTCCTTCCGGAATTCGGCGGCAGACTGACGGTCTCGGCCCTGCGGATCCCCTGTTTGTCGGTCTCGGCCATAGATGCCGTCATCCAGTTGCTGGAGGACCCTGAAGAGCCCTTCGAGGAGTTCCTCCGCTCAGCCTTCGCCGGATCCGGGCAGGTCGGCCTGTGCGATGATCCCTGCGTCTCGTCAGACTTCCGCGGAAGGTCCGAGTCTTTGATCATCGCCCTGCCCGAGACCCGATCTATCGGATGCAAGCAGCTTCGAATCTTGGGCTGGTATGACAACGAATGGGCCTTTTCGGCACGGATGCTTGAATTGGCGACACTGATGGCTGGCAAGAAAGCTTGAACGGAGGAGTGACCGATGAAGGACCCAACCAAGGGAGACGCAGAACGCCAGGCGGCGCTCGATTACCACGAGTTTCCGCGCCCAGGCAAACTTGAAATCCGCCCAACAAAGCCAATGGCCACCGCCCGCGATCTTGCGCGCGCCTATTCGCCTGGCGTCGCCGAGGCCTGCACAGAGATCGCCGCCGACCCGTCGAAAGCGACCCGCTACACAGCCAAGCGCAACTTAGTTGCCGTGATCTCGAACGGAACGGCCGTTCTCGGCCTGGGCAACATTGGCCCGCAGGCCTCGAAGCCGGTGATGGAGGGCAAGGCGGTCCTGTTCAAGAAGTTCGCCGGGATCGACTGCTTCGACATCGAGGTGGACGAGGCAGACCCGGAGCGCCTTGCCGACCTGATCTGCCGTCTGGAACCGACCTTCGGCGCGGTGAACCTTGAGGACATCAAGGCGCCTGAGTGCTTTATGGTGGAACGACTCTGCCGCGAGCGGATGAAGATTCCGGTGTTCCATGATGATCAGCACGGCACCGCGATCGTCGTTTCGGCCGCCGCGCAGAACGCGTTCAGGATTGCCGGCAAGCGGGTCGAGGACATTCGCATCGTCGCATTGGGTGCGGGTGCGGCCGGCGTGGCCTGCCTGACCATGCTGCACAAGATGGGCGTGCCGCTCGACAACATCACGGTGTTCGATCGGTCAGGCGCGCTGCATGTCGGGCGCAATGACCTGGCGCCCGAGCAAAAGTTGCTGGCCAACGCTTCCGAAGACACGACCTTGGAAGGGGCATTGAAGGGCGCAGACATGTTCCTTGGCCTGTCCGGCCCTGGCGCGCTGCCCGCAGAACTGGTCACGCAGATGGCGGAAAATCCCATCATCTTCGCCTTGGCGAATCCAGTGCCTGAGATCATGCCCGACGAGGCCCGGCGGGCGTCGCCGGGCGCCATGATTGCCACCGGACGGTCAGACTATCCGAACCAGGTCAACAACGTCCTTTGCTTCCCCTTCATCTTCCGCGGTGCGTTGGATGCCGAGGCGCAGGAAATCAACGACGCCATGAAGTTGGCCTGCATCGACGCCATCGCTTCACTGGCCCGGCAGACAACATCGGCCGAGGTCGGCGAGGCCTACGAAGGCGAGCGGTTGGCCTTTGGACCGGAGTACCTGATTCCGAAGCCGTTCGACCGTCGGTTGCTGCCGACGATCGCGGTGGCTGTAGCCAAGGCCGCCATCGACTCTGGCGCGGCACGGCGCAACCTTGACCTCGAAGCATACCGGCAGCAACTGGAGGCCGAGGTCTACCGCTCTTCGCTCCTGATGCGCGGCGTATTTCAGACCGCCCGCAGATCGTCGCGGCGGATCGTCTTCGCCGAGGGCGAGGATGACCGAGTGCTGCGGACGGTGCAGAGCATGACGGAGGAACGCTTCACCAAGCCGATCCTCGTCGGACGACCGGACGTCATTTCCCAGCGGATCGAAAGGGCCGCGCTTGCCATCAAGCCGGGGCAGGACTTTGACATTGTAAACCCGGAAAGTGACGACCGCTATCGCGACTACTGGCAGACCTATCACCGCGTAATGCATCGCCGTGGGGTCACGCCCGATATCGCCAAGGCTGTGATGCGCACCAACACCACCGCAATCGCGGCAACGATGGTGCAGCGCGGCGATGCCGACAGCATGATCTGCGGCACCTTCGGGCAGTATCTCTGGCATCTGGGTTACGTCACACAGCTTCTGCAGACCGGCAACCTGTCTCCTGCCGGTGCCATGTCGTTGATCATCCTCGACGAGGGGCCGCTGTTCGTCACCGATACCCATGTGAACATCGAACAAACGCCGGAAACCCTAGCGCGGACGGTGATCGCGGCTGCGCGCCATGTGCGTCGTTTCGGGGTCGAGCCGAAGATCGCTCTATGCTCCGGTTCGCAGTTCGGCAACCTCGATTGCGCCTCGGGGCGAGCGATGCGGGGCGCGCTGGAGATCCTGGATAGCCAGTCGCTGGACTTCGAGTACGAAGGCGAGATGCACACCGACGCGGCGCTTGACCCGGCGCTGCGCGAGAGGCTTTTGCCCGGAAACCGACTGACCGGTCGGGCCAATGTGCTGATCTATGCCAACACCGATGCCGCCGGCGCAGCGCGCAACCTGTTGAAAAGTGTTGCCGGAGGGCTTGAGGTTGGCCCGATCCTTATGGGGATGGGTAACCGGGCGCACATTGTGACCCCAGGCGTCAGCCCACGTGGCCTCTTGAATATCGCGGCGCTCGGAAGCGCGGACATTTCCAGCTACGGCTGACGGTAAGGATACCCCCATTACAGGGCCAGCCGCTGGTGAAAGCCAGCGGCCGATTCTTTTGGGGACAGCGCAGGCTTGGGCGCAAACGGTCCTGGGTGTTCGCGCCCGTTCCAACCCCAGCGTTCGCGGAAAGAAGAAGGCCCCCAGGTTCGCACCTGGGGGCCTTTTCTGTTGCGCTTGGCTGCAGATCAGTGATCAACTGCCGAGGCTGCCTCTTTCGCCTCCTCCACCGAGCCCTTGGCGCCATTGAAGAAGGCGTTCAGGGCGACGGCGACGATCGACGCCAGCAAGATACCGCTTTCGATCAGCGGGTGGAGCGAGTGAGGCATCCACATCTTGAAGTTCGGCGCGATCAGCGGGATCATCCCGAAGCCGATCGAGATCGCGACGATGAACAGGTTGTTGCGGTTACCCGCAAAGTCCACCTTGGACAGGATGCGGATTCCGGTGGCCGCAACCATGCCGAACATCACGATGCCTGCACCACCAAGCACCATGGTCGGAACGGATTCGACCAGCGCGCCCATCTTCGGCATCAGCCCAAGTACAATCATGATCAGACCGGCTGCGACGCAGACGAAGCGGCTCTTCACCCCAGTTACGCCGACAAGGCCGACGTTTTGGCTGAAGGATGTGTAGGGGAATGTGTTGAAGACACCACCGATCACAGTGCCAAGACCGTCAACCCGCAGGCCGGCAGACAGCATCGGACGATCAACCTTCTTGCCGGTGATGTCACCAAGAGCAAGGAACATGCCCGTGGATTCGATCATCACCACGATCATGACCAGAAGCATGGTGATGGTCATAACCAGATCGAAGGTCGGCATGCCGAAGTGGAACGGCGTGATCATCCCGAACCAGGCGGCTTCACCAACCTTGTCGAAATTCATCATACCAAGGGCAACCGCGATGGTGCCGCCGATGATGATGCCCAGCAGAACCGCGATGTTGGCAATGAATCCGCGCCCGAACTTCGCGATCAGGATGATCGAAACAAGCACGATGGCCGAAATTGCGATGTTGCCCAACGGTGCGTAAAGCGGGTTGTTCATCTTCGCTGCAAGAGCCAGCCCGGCCGGAACTTCTGGGACGCCGGTGATCGTGCCGGCCGCTGCCCCTTCGGTCACGGCCTTCAACCAGTCGGCATGAGCCGGGTCGATGATCTGCGGTGCGGTCGGACCGACCGGGTTGCCGAAGATCCAGTTGATACCGATCCGCATCAGCGATACCCCAATCACGAGGATAATCGTGCCAGTCACGATCGGCGGGAAGAAGCGAAGCATTTTCGATACTAACGGCGCGATCAGTATCGAAATGAGACCGGCAGCGATGATTGCACCGAAGATGGCTTGAGCGCCCTCGGGACCGCTTTGCGCGTTCGCAAAGCCAACCATGGGACCGACGGCGGCAAAGGTGACGCCCATCATCACCGGAAGCTTGATCCCAAAATACTGCGTAGCCCCGAAGGACTGGATCAGAGTTACGATCCCGCAGACGAACAGGTCGGCCGAAATCAGGAATGCCACATCTTCAGGCGGCAACTTGAGCGCACGTCCGACGATCAATGGTACGGCGACGGCGCCAGCATACATGACCAGAACGTGCTGAAGACCAAGCGTAAACAGCTTGGGTGGTGGTAGAAGTTCATCTACTGGGTGAACTGCATCACGGGATGCCATGGGTTCCTCCTCCCTCGTTTCTTAGGTGACAGGTGGGCCCATTTTGTCTTCCCTGCCCAGTCTTCCGGCGACGACGTGCTACCCGCCTCTGATCATTCCATGATCAGTAGAGGCGGGTCATCGAACGGGTGCTCTTCAAGATTTGGCCCCGATCCGATTCGATCGACAACGGCGAAGAGTCCGCTGCCGGACACAGGGGCCAGCACACCGTGCCAGACCCCGCGATGATAGTTCACGCCCTGACCAGGCGCGGTAATGAATGCAAGCGGCTGACCCGGCTTGCCGTTCTCGTCAGGCGCAACCACGACGACGAATGGCGCGCTGTCCAGTGGCAGGAAGGCCTGGCTGCCGTCCGGGTGGCGTTCAACAAGCTCGAGGCGCATGGGAAGCGACCGGAGATTCGCCTTGAAGAGGCTGATACCGGCGCGACCATCGGAAAAATCCAGCTTTGCCTTGTCGTGATAGCGGCCGCACATGCCATTGTTGATCAGCTTTGTCGGCTCGCCCACGCAGTCGAGAACGTCACCAAAGGGTGCAAAGGCCTCGGCGGTCAGGGGCCGAATCGTAATGGTCTTGGTCATTTCCCAAGCTTCTCCTGAAGTCGAAGTTCGGCGATGCGTTCGACCTGACGGCAGGCCTCTGCAAGCTCTGTCGCCCGGTCATTCTTTGCCCGCCGCTGGAATGCGGCCTGAATCGAGGATTTGGTGTTGTCGCGGACCGCGATGATGAAGGGGAAGCCGAACTTCGATGTGTAGGCATCGTTCATGCGGGTGAATTCCGCGCGCTCGGCATCGGTCAGCGCGTTGAGGCCGACAGAGGCCTGCTCTGCGGTCGATTCGGCGGTCAGCCGCTTTGCCTGGGCAAGCTTGCCGGCAAGGTCCGGGTGGGCGGTCAGCACGCCCAGTCGCTTTTCTTCCGAGGCGCTGCGGAAGATGCGGCACAGCGCGTTGTGTACCCCAGCGGCGCAATCATGGGTCGGGCCCAGTTCCAGCCCGTGTGCGGCCTCGGCGATCCAGGGGCTGTGTTCGAAAATGCCACCGAACTCAGCAACGAATGTGGCCTTGTCCATTTCGGACGGCCGACGAGAAGTGCGCGGAGGATGCATTTTGGCCCAGTGATCGGCGATCTGCTCGCGGGTAGCGAACCAGACACCATCATGCTTGCGGAAGTGGTCCAGCGCGCGCTGTAGCGCCAGCGCACGGCCCGGACGACCGGCTAGTCGACAATGCAGCCCGATCGAGAGCATCTTCGGTGCGCCCTGCTCGCCCTCTGCATAAAGCGTGTCGAAGCTGTCGATCAGGTGGCGTTCGAACTGCTCGCCGTTGGTGAAACCGGCCTGGATTGCAAAGCGCATGTCGTTGCAATCCATGGTGTAGGGAACGATGAGCTGGTCCTTCCCGCCCGCCTTGACCCAATAAGGCAGGTCATCGGCATAGCTGTCGGCGATATAGGCGAAATCGCCCAACTTCGCCGCCAGGTCGACGGTGTTCATCGAGCAGCGCCCAGTATACCAGCCGCGCGGAGCCTTACCGGTAACCTCGGTATGCAGGCGGATCGCTTCGCGGATCTGCGCACTTTCTTCTTCGACAGACATATCCCGGTGTTCAATCCACTTCAGCCCGTGGCTGGCGATCTCCCATCCGGCGCGGTTCATCGCGGCGACTTGCGCCGGAGCGCGGGCGAGCGCGGTCGCGACTCCGTAGACAGTGACAGGCGTGTGCTCGAGCATGCGGAACACGCGCCAGAAACCGGAACGGGCACCGTACTCGTAGATCGATTCCATGTTCCAGTGCCGCTGGCCTGGCCAAGGCAAGGCGCCAGTGATCTCCGACAAGAATGCTTCGGATGCTGCGTCACCGTGCAGCACGTTGTTTTCGCCGCCTTCCTCGTAGTTGAGGACGACTTGCACAGCGATCCTTGCGCCGTTCGGCCATGCAACAGTCGGCGTCGCCTCGCCATAGCCGGTCAAATCTCGTGGGTATCGTGTCATTCTCAGGCCCCTCATCCCGATTTACCAATAGAGCAAAACACTGGAGGAATTTTTCAAAAAAAACTTGATGGACTGTTCGGAGAGTCGGGCTTTGTGTCCCGTATGTCCCTCGCACTATCTTCATGGCGACAAGGGAGGACCGGCGATGACAGGCTACCTAACAACCCACGTGCTGGATTTGGCCAAAGGTGGTCCAGCTGAGGGGATGAGGATCGATCTCTTTCGCATCGTGGGCGAGACGCGTACGCTGCTGATTTCGCTGGTCACGAACCACGACGGTCGGACGGACAGGCAGATACTGCCGACTGAAGAGTTTCAGACAGGCGAGTATGAGCTTGTCTTCTACGCTGGTGACTATCTGGACGCATCAGGCACGCCAAAGGAAGAACCTCGGTTCCTGAATCGGATTCCGCTTCGGTTCGGCATGTCCTCGAAGTCGCACTATCATGTGCCGTTGCTGCTTTCCCCGTTTGGCTACTCGACCTACCGCGGCAGCTGATCAGACTCGCTGCTCGGCACAGAGACACCGATATCAGCGGCAATCCTTTCGATCATGAATTCCATGAATAGCCGGACCTTAGGGTCCTGGCCCCTTCGATGTGCGAAGAGGCACGCCATCTGGATAGGTTCAGGTGGCGTTTCAGTGGCGACGGCGACCAACTTGCCCGACTTCAGATGATCTGCAATCTCGAACACCGGCTTCATTGCGATACCTGCGCCAGACAGCGCCCAATCCGTCAAGACATCCCCATCATCGCATTCATAACGACCGGTAATCCGGAACCGCTTTGATCCCGTTGGCGTCTTCAAGAGCCAACGAAATTCGGTCGCTCCAGGGAAGCGCAAGTTCAGACACTCGTGCCTGTCCGAAACAAGGTCATCGCCATTGAGCGGCATTCCATGACTGCTTACATAATCTGGCGACGCACAAAGGACTCGCGGAACATCCGCGATTTTCCTGATCTTCAGGTTACTGTCCTCGGGCTGCCCCAAAAAGAACGCTAGGTCCAGGCCTTCGGCGGTGAGATCGATCTTTCGGTCAGTAAGGCGCAGACGAACGTTAACCTCTGGATATCTCTCTAGAAACGATGGCAGCCGAGGCGCGATCAACCGCCGCCCAACCCCCAAAGGTGCCGCTATGTAGATTGATCCGCGCAGATTGACCGTTATGTTCGCGACTTGCGCCTCGGCATTGTCAACGGCCTCCATGATGTCGACGGATCCTCGATAGAACGCCTTGCCCTGCTCTGTCGGGGTCAGGTTTCGGGTTGTTCGCTGAAAGAGTCTGATGCCAAGGCGTTCCTCAAGTTGAGAAATCCTTGATGACGTCACCGCAGGCGAGATTCGCAGATCACGACCGGCCGCCGACATGCTTCCCAGTTCATACACCCTGACGAAGGTGCGAATGTTCTCTAGGTAGGACATTATTCTGCTTTTTTTGATGCTGCTTGGCGTGCTCAACCAATACCAGAACAATCAGCGTTCGCCTAGTCTGCCACGACTCGTGGAGCTTGGGAGGGAACCATGTACGACCTTGCAGTAATCTGGGACTGGATCGCATTCTCTGTACGGTGGCTGCATGTCATCACGGCGATGGCCTGGATCGGCGCGTCCTTCTACTTCATCGCACTTGACCTCATGCTCAAGCCCAACCCGGAGCTGCCCAAGGGGGCGCACGGCGAAGAATGGGAAGTCCACGGCGGAGGGTTCTACCATACCGTCAAGTACCTGGTTGCGCCCTCGCAGATGCCCGAGCATCTGACCTGGCACAAATGGCAAAGCTACACTACCTGGCTGTCCGGCGCCGCGCTGCTCATGATCGTGTACTGGGTTGGGGGCGAGATCTTTCTTCTTGACCCGACGAAAGCGGAGCTGACGCTCTGGCAGGGCATCATGATCTCTGGCGGGTCGCTGACGGTCGGCTGGCTGGCCTATGACCAGCTCTGCAAATCGAAGCTGGGCGAAAGCCCGACCACCCTGATGCTGATCCTCTTCGGCATTCTGGTCGCGATGTCCTGGGGCTACAATCAGATTTTCACCGGACGTGCCGCCCTTCTGCATCTGGGTGCATTCACCGCCACGATCATGACCGGCAACGTGTTCTTCCAGATCATGCCGAACCAGCGGATCGTAGTGGCCGACCTCAAGGCGGGCCGCACCCCCGATGCGAAGTATGGCAAGATTGCCAAGCTGCGTTCGACGCACAACAACTATCTGACGCTTCCTGTCGTCTTCCTGATGCTGTCGAACCACTACCCGCTGGCCTTTGGCACCGAATACAGCTGGATCATCGCCTGCCTCGTCTTCCTGACCGGCGTCACGATCCGGCACTACTTCAACACCAAGCACCGGACCGGCTCGGGACCGTACTGGACCTGGTTCGTCACTGTACTCCTCATGATTATCATCGCCTGGCTCTCGACCGTCCGGACCGGGCAAACCCTGGAGGAGGCAGAAGCCCGCGAACTGACCGCCGAGGAGCAGAAATACGCCTCGGCGGCGGGGTTCGAGGATGCTTACAATGCGGTGATAGGAAACTGCTCGATGTGCCACGCACGTGAGCCGTCTTGGACCAACATCCTCTGGGCACCGAAGGGTGTGCATCTGGAAACGCCGAGTGACGTCGCTCGGCATGCCAACGAAATCTATCTCCATGCCGGTCTCAGCCATGCGATGCCGCCGCCCAACGCGGTCCAGATGGATCAGGCGTCGCGCGACCTGATCGTCGCCTGGGTCCGCGAAGCGCGCGGGATCGAACAGCAGTAAATCTGCAACGGGAGACCCGCCATGCGGCTTGGCGTAATCGGATATGGCGCCGTCGCGCAGGCCTTGATCGAACGCCTCGGAACTGTTCCGGTTACCGAGGCCGTCATCCTGATCCGCTCTGGCACTCTGGCCGCGCCTTCCAGTTCCGTCCGTGTCCGGTCGGTCGATTCGCTAAGCGCACTCCTGCAAACCCGACCTGACCTGATTGTCGAATGTGCGGGCCATTCCGCTGTGGTCGAACATGCCGAAGCCTGCCTGCGCGCCGGAACAAGCCTTGTCGCGCTTTCGCTGGGTGCCTTTGCGGACCCGCTGCTTCTGTCCCGCGTCCAGACCGCGGCCACAGATGGCCGTGCACGCCTCATCCGACCTTCTGGAGCGATCGCCGGAATCGACCTGATCGAGGCGCTTTCGCTCGAGGGTCCGGTACACATCGCCTATACCGGGACAAAACCACCCCGCGCCCTGCGCGGCACCCCGGCGGAACAGTGGCTGGACCTGACATCCCTTGCCAGTCCCAGCGTCTACTTCGAAGGCTCGGCGCGCGACGCCGCCTTGCTTTTCCCGCGCACCACCAATGTCGTCGCAGCCCTCGCCCTGGCCGGCCCGGGTTTCGAGAATGTCAGCGTGACTCTGGCGGCCGATCCGGCAGCCACGTCGAACCGCCATGCTTACACGCTGACCGCCGCAGGGTGCAAAGCGTGCTTCACAATCGAAAGCACCGCGGCGGCTGGAAATCCGCGCAGCTCGCTCACCACAGTCTACAGCATCCTGCGCGAAGTACGTGCCTTTGCTGAACAGCGCGGCGCCTGACTGGGCTTTCCAGGGCTCCTCTTCCCTACCGGAATAGCCCTAGGATAAGCGGGGCAAGAATGGCTGTCGCCACCGCATTTACCGCCATTCCCAGCCCCGCGAAGGCACCAGCCGTCGGGTTCACCTGCAACGCCCGCGCAGTGCCGATCCCGTGACTGACAAGTCCCACGGCAAAGCCACGCGCGCGCCAGTCCTTCTGGCGGAGCAGGTTCAACAACGGGGTCGCAACAACCGCACCCGTGATCCCTGTCAGGATGACAAGCACAGCGGTCAGCGTCGGCGATCCACCCAACTCTTGCGAAATGCCGATGGCGACTGGCGCTGTTGCTGACTTCGGGGCAAGCGAGATCAGCAGAATGTCATCTACCCCCATCCACGAGGCGATCAGCAGGGCCGAGAAGGTCGCCACCACTGACCCGACGGTCAATGCGGCAAGGACAGGCAGCAGCGCGCGCCGCAAGTGACCCAGGTTGTCAAACAGCGGCAGCGCAAGGGCGACCGTCGCCGGACCAAGCAGAAAGTGGACGAACTGCGCGCCCTCGAAGTAGGTCGCATAGGGTGTTCCCGTTGCCGTCAACACGGCCGTCAGGATGCAGACCGCGATCAGGACAGGGTTTGCCAGCGGGTTTCGCCCTGTCGCCCGGAACACCAGGTCCCCAAAGGCATAAGCCGCAATCGTCGCAGTAAGCCACAACAGTGGTCCCTGCGACAGGTAGCTCCAGATTTCGGCAAAATCAGTCATCGCTGGACCCCGTCAGCTGGGCAACGACGGAAAAGGTGACAGCCGCCGCACCAATTGCTAACACCGCCGAAGCCACGATGGCCAGAAGGATCGCGACCGTACTGTCCCCAAGCGTGCCAAGGTGGCCTATGACTCCCGCCCCGGCTGGAACAAACAGAAGCGAGAGATGGGAGAGTAGTGTCTGCGCTGTCGCCCGGATGACTTCACGCAACTTTGGCAAGGCGACTAGAAGCCCGACGACGAAGATCATCCCCAGCACGGGACCAGGTAGCGGCAAACCGGCTATTCGGGCAAGGAACTCACCCAGAATCTGGGCGATCAGGATAATCACAAGTGCGTGCACGAACCCTCCATTTGTCATGGACGCGAAGTCCCCGCCCTTTCTGCCTCAGATCAGGTCATCGCTGCATGAATCAGGAGAACCCCGCAAGTGACAGCAGGATACCGTTCCATTTCCGTTCAAGGGCGGGCAACCGCCAAGGGCATGCGACGCCGGCCCTAGAATTCACCCTCGCGCCTTCACCTCGGCCCTGCGCCGATGCAGGACTGGTTCCGTATAGCCGGACGGCTGTTCCGTCCCAAGGAATACCAGGTCGCAAGCTGCATGAAAGGCAATGCCCTGAAAGTCCGGGCCCATCGGCCGGTAATCGGGATCGCCAGCATTTTGGCGGTCGACGATTGTTGCCATCCGGCGCAAAGCGTCCATCACCTCGTCACGCAACACAACGCCGTGGTGCAGCCAGTTTGCCACATGCTGCGCCGAGATACGGCAGGTCGCGCGGTCCTCCATCAGGCCAACATCATTGATGTCGGGAACCTTGGAACAGCCGATTCCTTGGTCGACCCATCGCACGACATAGCCAAGGATGCCCTGACAGTTGTTCTCGACCTCACGCATGATCTGGTCAGGCGTCCACTTCCGGTAGGCGGCCAGCGGAATGTCAAGGATCGTGTCCACATAGGCCCGGCGACCACCCTTCTTCAGCTTCTCCTGGACCTTGAAGACATCGACCTGGTGGTAATGCAAGGCATGC
>JBMSKG010000008.1:0-27360 GCA_049419625.1 Paracoccaceae bacterium
GACCCGTTATGCACTAAGACTGAAATCGGACCACTCGATCGGGGCAGGCCACGAGCGTATTACGGTGGTCGGCGGCGGAACCCGCAGCCAGCTTTGGCTGCGCCTTTTGGCCAGCGTCTTGAACAGACCCGTCAGCCTGATTGAGGGCGCCGACATTGCCGGCCCGCGCGGCGCGGCACGGCTTGCGGCGGTGGCGGCGGGGGCGCCGATGTCGGTTTTGCACGCGGCGGTTCCGGTCACCCGGACGATCCTGCCCGACGACAGCCTGGCCGATGCCCTTGCAGCCCGCGCTGCTGCGATGGCGGCTTTGACCGTTCTGTGACGCTCTGGACGCCCAGCACCGGGGCCGCGGGTTGAAAAGGCGGCCGATGACGCCCAGGATGACGACGGATATGGCCCCGGATATGGCGCGCGACAGGACAGTGGCGCAGATCGCAAGGCGCAGGCCATAAGGCTGCCCGGACCCTGATTTGCGCCTTTGGAAATACTCCACGGGGGTCCGGGGGTGTGAAACCCCCGGGGGGCCGGCGGAGGGACAGGTTTGTCAGGGAGGGGCCGATGCAGCTCGATGAGATGATGGCCAAGGCGGCGCAGGTGGGCGGGCTTTATTGCGAGCGCTTTGGCATCACGCCGGATGAAGCGTTCTTTCTTGTCAAGCTTTCCGAAGAACTGGGCGAGGTTTCGGCCGCCACCTTGAAGTTGACGGGTCGGTCGCGCGGGGCGCAGGTGCCTTTGGCCGCGCGCGAGGCGAATTTGCGCGACGAGATGGCTGATCTCTTGGGCTTGCTCTTGATGTTTGCCGCCCATCGCGGCATCGACCTTGGCGCGGCTTTCGAGCAGAAATGGGGCCGCTGGTTGAAGGAGTAGGCGATGACGCCCGAGATGACCGCTGATCAGGTGCAGGCGCTGTTTCAGCGCAAGGATGGGTCTTATCTCTTCGCCCGTTGGGGCCGCCCGATTGTGCCGGTGGTCTTTGGGGTGGATGACGCCACCTTGGCCATCGTCAAGGGCGCGGTCGAGGCTGTGGTGGCGTTGGCCGGGCATAAGATGGCCGAGACGGACCCCGAGCTTGGCGCCAATCTGATGGTGTTTTTCTTGCACGATTGGGCCGAGTTGCCGCAGGTGCCGAACCTTGATCGGCTGATCCCGGATCTTGGCCCCTTGTGCGACCGTCTGGCGGCGGCAGAGGCGCATCATTACCGCGCCTTTCGGTTTGATGCCGAGGGCGCGATCAAGGCGGCCTTTGTTTTTGTGCGGATGGCGGGGCCGCTTGCCGACATGCCCGCCGAGACGCTGGCCTTGAATGAGGCGGTGCAGGTCATTTTGCTCTGGGGCGAGGCGGCTTTTGCCGAGGTGTCGCCCTTGGGTCGTGCTGGGGAGCGGGTGATCTTGCGACCCGAGATTGGCGATGTGATCCGCGCCGCCTATGCGCCCGCCTTGCCGCCGGTGGCGCGCGATGGGTCCCATGCCTATCGGCTGGCGGCGCGCCTATGAAAGAGGCGGACCTTTACCCCGCGCTGAAAGCCTTTCTCGAGGCGCAGGGCTATGAGGTGAAGGCCGAAATCGGGGCCTGTGACATCATGGCCCTGCGCGCGGGCGACCCGCCGGTGATCGTCGAGATGAAGCTGTCGTTCAATTTGTCGCTTGTTTTGCAGGGGGTTGCGCGGCAGGCGCTGTTTGACACGGTCTATCTGGCGGTGCCAAAGCCCAAGTCGGGCTGGCCTGCGCGGTACAAGGATATTCTGGCGCTGTGCCGTCGGCTGGGCCTTGGGCTTTTGGTGGTGGACCCCGGCGCGGGCGTGGTGGAGGCGCATCTTGACCCCGGCCCCTATAGCCCGCGCCGCAACGTGGCGCGTGCGGGGCGGCTCTTGCGCGAGTTCCAGCGCCGGGTGGGCGACCCCAACCAGGGCGGCACGACCGGCATCAAGCGCATGACCGCCTATCGGCAGGATGCGCTGCGCTGTGTCGCCTGTCTGGCCGAGGGTCCGATGAAGGCGGCGGCGGTGGCCAAGCGGGCGGGAGTGGCGCGCGCCGCCGTCTTGATGCGGGCCGATCACTACGGCTGGTTTGACCGGGTGGCTTTGGGCATATATGCGCTTACACCCAAGGGGCAGGCGGCGGCGGTGGCGCATGCCGAGGAGCTGGCCCGACTGGGCCGGAACGACGAGAGCGGCAAGGACAGCGCATGACCCATTCCATTCCCGTTCGCGTCTACTACGAGGACACCGATCTCGCGGGCATCGTCTATTACGCCAATTACCTGAAGTTCATCGAGCGGGGCCGCAGCGAGTGGGTGCGGGACTGCGGGGTGGATCAGGGGGCTTTGAAGGCGGATCAGGGGATCGTCTTTGCGGTGCGCAAGGTGGATGCCGATTATCTGAAACCGGCCAAGTTTGATGACCTGTTGCGGGTTACCACAGACCTTGTGGCGCTGGGCGGGGCCAGTCTCACGCTGCGCCAAGAGGTCTGGCGCGGGGATGAGCAGCTTTTTACGGCGCTTGTTGTCTTGGTGTGCCTGCATGACACGGGCAAGCCTGCCCGGCTGCCCGCCGCAATTCGCACCGCTTTGCAAGCTGCGCGGCCCTGATCTGGTTGATATGCGACCCTTCGCGGCTGATGTCCGACACAGATGGGCGCAAAACCGCCATTGACGCAGATGTGTTGGCAATCCGCTTCAAAACTTGCTAGAATCATCTGTATCAGGCGGGCGTAGACCCGCGTTAGAAGAGCAGGCGTAATGGAAACGGAAGCCATCGGAATGGCGGCGGAGATTGATTTCTCCATGCTCGCCCTATTTGCACGCGCGACCATCACGGTCAAATTCGTGATGATCGCGCTTTTGATCATGTCGTTCTGGTCCTGGGCGATCATCATCAGAAAGCACCTTATGTTTCGCACCGCGCGGGCCGAAGCGGCGGTCTTTGACCGTGCCTTCTGGTCGGGTGAGCCGCTGGATGAGTTGTTTGAAAAGATCGGCGGCGACCCTCAGGGCGCGTCGGAGAAGATCTTTTCGGCGGGCATGCTGGAATGGCGTCGCAGCCACCGGCAGGATGGCGGGCTGATCGCGGGCGCGCAGGCGCGGATTGACCGGGCGATGGATGTTGCCATTGCGCGAGAATCCGAAGTTCTGAACAAAGGTCTGTCATTCTTGGCCACCACCGGGTCGACCGCGCCTTTCATCGGGTTGTTCGGCACGGTCTGGGGGATCAAGCACTCGTTCGAACAGATCGCCATCAGCCAAAACACCAACCTTGCGGTCGTGGCCCCCGGTATTGCCGAGGCGCTGTTGGCCACGGGTGTGGGCCTGATCGCCGCTATTCCGGCTGTGGTGTTTTACAACAAGCTGAACGCCGACAGCGAGCATATCGTGGGCGGCTATGAGGCCTTTGCCGACGAGTTTGCCACCATCCTTTCGCGCCAGTTGGACGCCTGATCCATGGGCGGAGGGGTGATGAAAAAAGCGGGCGGGGGTGGCCGTAGGGGCCGCCGCCGGGGGGCATCCGCCGCGATGAGCGAGATCAACGTCACGCCCTTGGTGGACGTGATGCTGGTGCTTCTCATCATCTTCATGGTGGCGGCACCGATGTTGACGGTGGGTGTGCCGATTGAACTGCCGGACACCGCCGCCAGCGCCATGCCGAATGAGGAAGAAGAACCGCTGACCATCTCGATCACCGCCGATGGGCTGATCTTGTTGCAGACCACCGAAGTGTCAGACGCGGATCTGATCCCCAAGCTGACCGCCATTGCCGCCGAGCGCAAATCCGACAAGGTGTTTTTGCGCGCTGACGGGGCTTTGGCCTATGAGCGGGTGGCGCAGGTGATGGGGGCCTTGAACGCAGGCGGGTTCAACAACATCGGGTTGGTCACTGATTCTGGTGGCCCGGCGATGGACGGCAGCAACTAAGGCCGCGCGATGAATCTGGGCAGCATCGGCTTGGGCAACATGGACAAGGCCACGACGATTTCCGCCGTCGGCCACCTGGGGGTGATCCTCTGGGCGGTCCTTGGCGGCTGGCTGTTCGCGCCCAAGGATATGCCCCCGATGCAGGTGGCCTCGGTCTCGCTGATGAGCGAGGGCGAGTATCAGGCCATGATGGCCTCGGCCCCGAAGCCGGATCCGGCGGTGCAACCGGCTGAAACACCGCCTGTCATTCAGCCGCCCGAGCCGGTGGATACTGCGTTGCCCGAGCCTCAAGCCCCGGCAGAGCCGACCCCGGTGGAAGAGGTGCTGCCCGCAGAGGTGCCTGTGGCCCCCGAGGTTCAGCCCGTCGCCGTCCCCGAACCTGCCCCGAAGGTGGCCGAGGAAGAACAACCCATCCCCGTGCCCGAAAGCACGATTGCGCCAAAGCCGCGTCCGGCGCAGCGCATTACGGATGTGCCAGTGGACAGCCCTCAGGACACGCCAGAGGTGGCGGAGACGGCCACGCCGGAAGTGTCGGATCAGGCCGAGCCTGACGCGCCAGTGATCGAGACCACCGAACCTGCGGCCGCGCCCGAAGAAAGTGCCGCGATGGTGTCGCCTGATGCCACCGAAAGCGATGCGCCGGAACTGGCCCCCACCGCTTCGCTGCGGCCGCAGTCGCGCCCCGAGCGGCAGGTTCAGGTTGAGGATGCGCCGCAACCTGAGGCGCAGGCGACCGAAAACACCGCCACCCAAGCCGACGCCGAGGCCGAGGCGATTGCCGCCGCTTTGGCCGAGGCTGCAGCCACGGACAGTTCCAGCGCCGACACTGGCCTGCCCGAGGGTCCGCCGATGACGGCGGGTGAGAAGGATGGTGTGCGCGTGGCGATCAACTCGTGCTGGAACATCGGCAGCCTGTCGAGCGCCGCGCAGCGGGTGAAACTGGTGATGCGGGTCGAGATGAACGAGGACGGCACGCCGATTGGCCCCTCGATCCAGATGACCAGCTTTGAAGGCGGCGATGATGCCGCCGCCCAACAGGCCTTTGAAGCCGCCAAGCGCGCCGTGGTGCGCGGGGTGCGTGGCTGTGGCGGCAAGCCCGGCTATGAGTTGGACCCCGAGAAATACGGCCAATGGAACGTGATGAACCTGACGTTTGATGCCTCTGGCATGAGGTTGCGATAACATGCAGGTGAACCGCGCAATTTTCCCCCTGCCGCAGCGCAAGCTGATGGCGCAATCTGCGAAAACCGAGCAGACCCGAGGAACGCCCGTGACAAACGAGGACATGATGAACGCGTTTAAATCCTTTGCCGCCGCCCTGATGATTGGGATCTGTGGCCTTGTCGCGGCAAACCCCGCACGGGCCGAGTTGAACATCGTCATCGACAGTCCGGTGATCGAACCGATGCCCTTCGCCATCCCGACCTTTGTCGATGAGGGCGGGGCCGGGGACTATGCCGCCAATATCAGCCGCGTGGTGGCGGCGGATCTGGCGGGAACCGGCCTTTTCCGCGAAATCCCGGCCGAGGCGCATATCTCGGGCATCACCGCCTTTGACGCGCCGATTGCCTATAATGACTGGCAGGCGATCAACGCGCAGGCGCTGATTGTGGGGGCCGTTCAGGCCAGTGGCGACCGGATTGTCGTGAAATTCCGCCTGTTTGACGTGTTTACCGGCCAGCCTTTGGGAGAGGGTCTGCAGTTTGCAGGGACCCCCGGCAGTTGGCGGCGGATGGCCCATAAGGTGGCCGATGCGGTCTATAGCCGGATCACGGGCGAAGGCCCCTATTTCGACAGCCGCGTGGTCTATGTGGCCGAAAGCGGGCCGAAGAACCAACGCCAGAAGCGTTTGGCGGTGATGGATTACGATGGCGCCAATGTCGCCTATCTGACCGACAGTTCGTCCATCGTGCTGGCGCCGCGCTTCTCGCCCTCGGGCGACCGGATATTATTCACCTCTTACGCCTCGGGCTTTCCGCAGATCTATATCATGGATGTGGGCAGCCTTGCGGTGCGGTCATTGGGCGAAATTCCCGGCACCATGACCTTTGCCCCGCGCTTTTCGCCCGATGGCGGCACGGTGGTGTTCAGCCTTGAGCAGGGTGGCAACTCCGACATCTATGCGATGGATGTGAACGGCGGCGGCATGCGACAATTGACCAATGCGCCGTCGATTGAAACCGCGCCTTCGTTCAGTCCGGATGGCAGCCAGATCGTGTTTGAAAGCGACCGTTCGGGCAACCAGCAGCTCTACATCATGTCGGCTGGCGGCGGTGAAGCGGTGCGGATTTCGGGCGGCAAGGGGCGCTATGGCACCCCGGTCTGGAGCCCGCGCGGCGACATGATCGCCTTTACCAAGCAAAATGAGGGCCGCTTCCACATTGGCGTGATGCGCACCGATGGCAGTGAAGAGCGGCTTTTGACCGCGTCCTTCTTGGACGAAGGCCCGACCTGGGCGCCGAATGGCCGCGTGGTGATGTTCACCCGCGAAAGCGCGGGCGCAGGCGGGCAGGCGCAGTTGTTCTCGGTCGACATTTCGGGGCGCAACCTGAAGCCGGTGCCAACCGATGGCCCGGCCTCGGACCCGGCTTGGTCGCCGCTTTTACCGTAACGCGGCAGCTCATCATTGCCCTTTCAGGGCCTCTTCGCCGGTGCCGCAGCCCGGCCTTGCGAAGAGCCCCGAAGGGGACGATGAGCCCGCAAGACACCCGATTCACAGGCGGCGAAGAAGCTGCTAAGATCACTTCCAATCGAGCACCCCAGATCCATAAGGACACCCCACCATGACCCTGATGCCCAAAGCCCTTCTCCTCATTGCCGCCCTTGGTTTGGCGGCCTGTAACAACCCCGACCGCTTTGGTGCGGGCGGTGCCGGTGCAAATGGCGCTGGCGGTTTTGTTGACACCACGGGTCTTGGCGATCCGAATGATCCGACCTCGATCGCTTATTTCAACCAGACCGTGGGCGATCGCGTGCTGTTTGCGGTTGACCAATCCACCCTGTCGCCCGAAGGCCGCACGGTTCTGCAAGGTCAGGCGCAGTGGCTGGCCAGCAACCCGAACTATGCCATCATCATCGAAGGCCATGCCGACGAGCAGGGCACGCGCGAATACAACCTTGCACTGGGTGCGCGCCGTGCGGCGGCAGTTCAGCAGTTCCTGATGGCCCAAGGTGTGGCGCCGGACCGGATGAAAACCATTTCCTACGGCAAGGAACGCCCGATCGAGATCTGCTCGGACGAATCGTGCTACAGCCGCAACCGTCGCGCTGTGACCGTGCTGTCCATGGGTTCGGGAGTTTGATCTGATGTGGCGTTGGCTGGTTGTTTCTGTCGCCCTGCTTGCCCTGCCTGTGCATGCGCAGGACCGGGCGCAGACACTTGCCGACATCAAGGCGGAACTCGGCCAGTTGATGGCCGAGTTCACCGCGCTGAAATCTGAAACCGTCGCCAGCGGTGCGACAGGCGGCAGTTTCGGCGCAGGCGATGCGTTGCAGCGGATGGATGCGATTGAGGCCGAGTTGATGCGTCTGACCTCACGCGCGGAAGAGATTGAGTTGCGTCTGAGCCGTGTGGTGAGTGACGGCACCAACCGGATCGGTGATTTGGAATATCGGTTGTGTGAAGTGACCGAGGGTTGTGACCCGGCCAACCTGCCGGAAACGCCCATGCTGGGCGGGGCTGCTGACGGGGCCAACGCGCCTGTGGAGCCGGCGATCAGCGGTGATCCGGCTGTACCAGCCGATGGCGGGCCTGAACTGGCCATGGGCGAGCAGGCCGACTTTGACCGGGCCAAGGAGGTGCTCGCTCAGGGTGACTTTCGCGGCGCCGCTGACCTCTTTGCGACCTTTGCCCAATCCTATCCTGGCGGGCCGCTAAGCCAGGAGGCCGCCTTCTTGCGCGGCGAGGCGCTGGGCCAATTGGCCGACACCGCCGGGGCGGCGCGGGCCTATCTTGATGCCTTCTCGGGCAAGCCGGACGGACCTTTCGCGGCTGAGTCGCTGTTGAAGCTGGGTCAGGCGTTGGGCGATCTGGGGCAGGTGCCCGATGCCTGCGTGACCTTGGCCGAAGTGCCGGTGCGCTTTCCCGGCACGATCCACGCCACCAATGCCGACCTGTCGCGTCAGGGTCTGGGCTGCCAGTGACGGCAGACCCCGACGCGCCGCGTGACGCCGTCGTCCCGGTTTTAGACGAAAATACGCCCCCCCGCATCGGGGTGGCCGTTTCGGGGGGCGGGGATTCCATGGCGCTTTTGGTGGCCGCCCAAGCCGCCTTTCCCGGCCGGATTGCGGCCGTGACGGTGGATCATGGCCTGCGCCCGGCCAGTGCTGACGAGGCGCGCGCTGTGGCCGCCTTTTGTGCGGGCCGTGGCATTGCCCACAGCGTGCTGCGCTGGCAGGGGCCGGAACCGACCGGCAATCTGATGGATCAAGCCCGCCGCGCGCGGATCCTGCTGATTTCGAATTGGGCCAAAGCGCAGGGTATTGGCGATGTGCTGTTGGGCCATACTGCGGATGACAATGCCGAAAGCCTTGTGATTAACCTGGCCCGCAGCGCCGGGCTGGATGGGCTTTCGGGGATGCGCCCGGCGTGGCATGAGCAGGGTATCCACTGGCATCGCCCGCTTTTGGCCTGCTACCGCGACAGCCTGCGCGCCTATCTGACAAAGGCGCAGGTGACCTGGATTGACGATCCGAGCAACGACAATCCGCGCTTTGCCCGCGTCAAGGCGCGGCGCGCGATGGCCGCGCTTGCGCCCTTGGGGATCACGGTGGAAACGCTGGCGGCCAGCCTGTCGAATCTGGCCGCCGCGCGCCATGCGCTGATGCGCGCCACGGCAACGGCGGCGCAGGGTGTGACCGAGCGGGCCGGGGGTCTTTCGCTGGCACGAGAGGTCTTGGCCGGTCTGGATCCGGAAATCGCCCGCAGGCTTTTGTCGGCGGCGATCCAGTGGATGGCGGGGGATGCCTATCCGCCGCGCGGGGCGCAGCTTGTGGCTTTGCAGGTGCGCCTGTCAGCGGGTGCCGATGCCCAGTTGGGTGGGGTTCGGTTCCTGCACCGCCGGGGGGTGCTGCACATCTTGCGCGAACCCCGGTCGGTGATGGGGCCGGTCGCTTTGGGCCAGATTTGGGACCATCGTTGGCGCCTTCGGGGGCCGGTTGACCCTGAGTGTTCCATCCGTGCGCTGGGGGCTGATGGGCTGCGCCTGTGCCCCGAGCCGCGCGCTGCTTTGCGGGAGGCGTTGGTGGTTTCGCCTGCGGTCTGGCGGGGTGAAACCCTTGTCGCCGCCCCTTTGGCGGGGTTGGCTGGGCCATTTCAGGCCGAACTGTCGCAGGGACTGGCCGATTTCATCTTATCGCATTGAACCCGGGCAAGTTATCTCTATCTTAAAGACAACCGCCGATGATGGCCGCCAAAGGCCCGGCACCTATACTGGAGTCTCTTCGTGGGTAACGCACGAAACATCGCCTTCTGGGTTGTTCTGTTTCTTCTCATTCTGGCGCTCTTCAACGCCTTCAGCGGAAATCAGTCGACGACCGCCTCGCGCACGGTTTCTTATTCGGAATTCATCCAGCGGGTGGATGCGGGTGAGGTGGCCAGCGCCACGATTGACGGCGAACGCGTGGTGGCCACCGACACCACCGGCAACCGCTTTGCCACCGTGGCCCCAAATGACCCAAAGCTGACCGAACGGCTGATCGACAAGGGCGTCGAGGTGCGGGCCGAACCGCAGCAGTCCTCGGGCTTCATGAGCCTTCTGTCGCTGTGGCTTCCGTTCATCGTGCTGATCGGCATCTGGATCTTCTTCATGAACCGGATGCAGGGCGGCGGCAAAGGTGGGGCGATGGGCTTTGGCAAATCGCGCGCCAAGCTGTTGACCGAAAAGCATGGCCGCGTGACCTTTGACGATGTGGCCGGGATTGATGAGGCCAAGGAAGAGCTGGAGGAAATCGTCGAATTCCTGCGCAATCCGCAGAAATTCTCGCGTCTTGGCGGCAAAATTCCGAAAGGTGCGCTGCTGGTTGGCCCGCCCGGCACGGGTAAGACCCTTTTGGCCCGCGCCATTGCGGGTGAGGCGGGGGTGCCGTTCTTTACCATCTCGGGTTCGGATTTCGTGGAAATGTTCGTCGGTGTGGGTGCAAGCCGCGTGCGCGACATGTTCGAGCAGGCCAAGAAAAACGCGCCTTGCATCGTCTTCATCGACGAAATTGACGCTGTGGGCCGCGCCCGGGGCGTGGGCATGGGCGGCGGCAATGACGAGCGCGAGCAGACACTGAACCAGCTTTTGGTCGAGATGGACGGGTTTGAGGCGAATGACGGTGTGATCATCGTGGCCGCCACCAACCGCAAAGACGTGCTGGACCCTGCGCTGCTGCGCCCCGGTCGTTTTGACCGCCAGATCCATGTGCCGAACCCCGATATCAAGGGCCGTGAAAAGATTCTCTCGGTGCATGCCCGCAAGGTGCCTTCGGGTCCGGACGTTGACCTGCGCGTGATTGCGCGCGGCACGCCGGGGTTCTCGGGTGCCGATCTGGCCAACCTTGTGAACGAGGCCGCGCTGATCGCGGCGCGTCTGGGCCGCCGCTTTGTCGCTATGGCCGATTTCGAATCGGCCAAGGACAAGGTGATGATGGGGGCCGAGCGTCGGTCGATGGTGCTGACGCAGGAGCAGAAAGAACATACCGCCTATCATGAGGCGGGCCACGCGATTGTGGGCATGGCGCTGCCGAAATGTGACCCGGTCTATAAGGCCACGATCATTCCGCGCGGTGGGGCTTTGGGCATGGTGGTGTCTTTGCCCGAGATTGATCGGCTGAACTGGCACAAGGATGAGTGCAAGCAGAAGATCGCCATGACCATGGCCGGCAAAGCCGCCGAGATCATCAAATGGGGTGAAGAAGGCGTGTCGAATGGCCCTTCGGGTGACATCCAGCAAGCCTCGGGTCTGGCGCGCGCCATGGTGCTGCGCTGGGGCATGTCGGATGCGGTTGGCAACATTGACTATGCCGAGGCGCATGAAGGCTATCAGGGCAAGACTGCGGGGCTTTCGGTGTCGGCTGAGACGAAGATGCTGATTGAATCCGAGGTCAAGCGTCTGATCGACGAGGGCTATGATACGGCGCGTCGGATCTTGATGGAGCAGTCGGATCAGTTTGAGCGTCTGGCCAAGGGTCTTTTGGAATATGAGACCCTGACCGGGGACGAGATCAAGCGCGTGATCGCGGGCGAAAAGCCGTCGGCCGATGATGATGCCGCACCGCCGGCCGCTGGTGGCGGTGAGGGTGTGGTGTCGATCCCGAAAACCCGCGCCCGCAAACCCAAGGCCGCGCCGGATCCCTCGCCCGAGCCTTTGGCGTGACCGGATAGAACCACCATCGCCCCGAGGCCATTGCATGGCCTCGGGGTTTCTCTTTGCGCGGGCGCGGCCCCGCGCCCCCTTATCTGACAGGAGCCGTCATGAGCGCGCTGAAACCCACCCAGTTCATCGGTCGGATCGTTTGGTTGGGCCGTGTCCCAGACCGCAATGCCGCTTTGGAAAGCCAAAGCCAGCCGGGCCTGATCACCACCTTTGCGGGGCCTGAAGGTGAGGCCCATGGCGGGCTGACGCGCCCGGCCTGCAGCCGGGTCAAGGCGCTGTACAAAAGCAACACCGAAATTCGCAACACCCGGCAGTTGACCCTGTTGTCGGCCGAAGATCTGGCGGCCACAGCGGCGGCGATGGGGTTGGCCGAACTTGATCCCGCGCTGGTGGGGGCGACGATGGTGATCGAAGGAATCCCCGATTTCAGCCACCTGCCGCCCTCATCGCGGCTGCAAGGGGCCAGTGGCGCGACCTTGGTGGTGGATATGAACAACCGCCCCTGCACCTTGCCCGCCCGGCCCATTGAGGGCCAGCATCCCGGCTTTGGCAAACGCTATAAGACGGCGGCGAAAGGTCGACGCGGTGTCACGGCTTGGGTGGAGCGGGAGGGCCGTTTTGCCTTGGGCGATACCATTCGTCTGCATATTCCCGATCAGCCCGTTTGGGCGCATCTGGACGCCGCCCGCGCCGAGTAGCGGGCAGGCAAGACTGTGCCAGAGCCCGGTCAGAAAGGCCCCGCGCCGAAGCGGGGCCTTTTGCTTTTCGCGGCCCCTCGCTAGGGTTCAAGTCAGGGCAACGGATCGGGGCTGCGGATGATCACGGCATATCGCGCTGAAAATGGCAGGCTGGTCCGGACGGAGGGGGCTGATCTGGCTGGCGCCGTGTGGATTGACATGGAATCACCGCTTGCCGAGGAAGAGCGGGCGGTTGAAGCGGCGCTGAAGATCAACATCCCGACTCGCGAAGACATGCAGGAGATCGAACATTCCTCGCGGCTGTATCAGGAAGGTGCCGCGCATTTCCTGACCGCGCAGATTGTGGCCACGCGGTCCGAAAAGCTGACCGAAATTGGCCCGGTGACCTTTGTGCTTTTGCCGGACTGTCTGGTGACTGTGCATTACCACCATCCCGGCTCGCTTGACTTTTTCGCCGGGTGGGCTGCCCGGCATGATCTGGGCGGCACCTCTGGGCTGCAGACCCTGCTGTCGCTGATTGATACCGTGGTGGACCGGCTGGCCGATATCTTGGAAGCTGAGGCCCGCAAACTGGATGCGCTGTCCACCGCGATCTTTGAGGCGCACCGCCCCTCGGGCAAGACTGAGACATTGGCGGCGGTTCTGCAACGGATCGGCCGGGCCGAGGATCTGAACAGCAAGACGGCCGAAAGCCTGACCACGCTGCAACGGCTGACGGCCTATCAATCCTTGCTGGTGAGCGGGTCCAAGGCCACCAAAGCGGCGGACAAGGTGCGGATGAAGACCCTGATGCGCGATATCCAGTCGCTGCAGGAAACCGCGCAAAAGCAAAGCCAGAAGATCCTGTTCTTGCTGGAATCCACGCTGGGGGTGATCAACATCCGGCAGTCTGACATCATCAAGATCTTCTCGGTCGTGGCCTTTGTCTTTTTGCCACCCACATTGATTGCCAGCGTGTACGGCATGAATTTTGAGTACATGCCCGAGCTGAAGTGGCCTTGGGGCTATCCGATGGCGATTGGCCTGATGGTGGCGTCGGCCGTTGTGCCTTGGCTGATCTTTCGGTGGAAGAAATTGTTCTGACGGACCGGCCAAAGGCTGCCAAGAAAAAGCGGTATGATCGCGAAGCTTGGTCCGGCCAAGGGTCGTGTTTGGGTTATCTGGCTGGGTCATCTGGTTGGGCGCGGGTCAGGTGAAAGCCGCTGCGATCTGCCCGACCCGCGTTTGGAAGGGTGCAGGGCTTTTCCCCGTGCGCTGCGTCAGGTTTCCCATCGGAAACACCCTCTGGCGAAAACCGTGCGGGACATGTCGGAAAACGCTCGTCGAAAGCCCGACTTGCCCGTTATCACGTCGGAAACGGGACAGTATGCCCCCTGGGAGAACAAAATGGCCTTCAAAACCGACATCGAAATTGCACGCGAAGCCAAGAAGCAGAACATCATGGAGATCGGTGCCAAGCTGGGCATCCCCTCTGAGAGCCTGCTGCCCTATGGCCACGACAAGGCCAAAGTGAGCCAGGAGTTCATCAAGAGCCTTGCGGGCAAGAAGGATGGCAAGCTGATCCTCGTCACCGCGATCAACCCCACCCCGGCGGGCGAAGGCAAGACCACCACCACCGTGGGTCTGGGCGACGGTCTGAACCGGATTGGCAAGAAGGCCGTGGTTTGTATCCGCGAAGCCTCGCTTGGCCCGAACTTCGGCATGAAGGGCGGCGCGGCAGGCGGCGGTATGGCACAGGTTGTGCCGATGGAAGAGATGAACCTGCACTTTACCGGCGACTTCCACGCCATCACGTCTGCCCACAACCTGCTGTCGGCCATGATCGACAACCACATCTATTGGGGCAATGAGCTGGCCATCGACGAGCGTCGTATCGTCTGGCGCCGCGTGATGGACATGAACGACCGTGCGCTGCGTGATATCGTGGTGAACCTGGGCGGCGTTGCCAACGGCTTCCCGCGTCAGACCGGGTTTGACATCACGGTTGCGTCCGAAGTCATGGCGATCTTGTGCCTGTCGAACGATCTGGAAGATCTGCAAAAGCGTCTGGGCGACATCGTGGTTGCCTATACCCGCGAGAAAAAGGCGATCTACGCCCGCGACATCAAGGCCGACGGTGCAATGACCGTTCTTCTGAAAGACGCGATGCAGCCGAACATCGTGCAGACCTTGGAAAACAACCCTGCCTTCGTGCATGGCGGCCCGTTTGCCAATATCGCGCATGGCTGCAACTCGGTTATCGCGACCAAGACCGCGCTGAAGCTGGGTGAGTATGTTGTCACCGAAGCTGGCTTTGGTGCCGACCTTGGTGCGGAAAAGTTCTTTGACATCAAGTGCCGCAAGGCTGGGCTGAAGCCTTCGGCCGCTGTGATCGTGGCCACGGTGCGCGCGATGAAGATGAACGGCGGCGTGGCCAAGGCGGACTTGGGTGCCGAAAACGTGGCTGCCGTGCAAAAGGGCTGCCCGAACCTTGGCCGTCACATCGCCAACGTGAAGTCGTTTGGCGTGCCGGTGGTCGTGGCGATCAACCACTTCTACTCGGACACCGATGCCGAAGTGGCGGCGGTGAAGGCCTATGTGGCCGAGCAGGGAGCTGAGGCGATCTTGTGCAAGCATTGGGCCAATGGCTCGGCCGGGATCGAAGAGCTGTCGCACAAGGTTGTGCAGCTGGCGGAATCGGGCGCGGCCAACTTTGCGCCGCTTTATCCCGATGACATGCCGCTGTTCCAGAAGCTGGAAACCATCGCCAAGCGCATCTATCACGCAGATGACGTGATCGCCGACAAGTCGATCCGTGATCAGTTGAAGGCATGGGAAGCCGCAGGCTATGGCCATCTGCCGATCTGCGTGGCCAAGACCCAGTACTCGTTCACCACCGATCCGACCGTGCGCGGCGCGCCGACTGGCCATTCGGTGCCGGTGCGCGAAGTGCGTCTGTCGGCGGGTGCGGGCTTTATCGTCGCCATCTGCGGTGAGATCATGACCATGCCGGGCCTGCCCAAGGTGCCGAGCGCTGAAGTGATCCGCCTGAACGACGACGGCAACGTCGAAGGTCTGTTCTGATCGCTGCTTCGGAGTGGGGGCCAGCCCCCATAGGTGCAGTTTGAAGAAAACTGCACCTTCCCCCGGGGTATTTTAGCCAAGATGAAAGGCCGGGCGAGCAGTGTCCGGCCTTTTCAACAAAACGAGATCACGGCATGACGGCTACGATTATTGACGGTAAAGCGATTGCAGCGCGGATGCGCGAGGAAACCCGCGAAGAGGCGCGGGCCTTGACCGCTGCGGGCTGGGCGCCGCGTTTGGTTTCGATTTCCGTGGGCGATGTAGCGGCGGCCGAGCTTTATGTGCGCAATCAGCAGAAATCGGCAGAGGCCGCTGGTGTGGCCTTTGAGGCGCGCAATTACCCCGAGACGATCAGCCTTGAGCAGTTGCAGGGTGTGATTGCCGGGTTGAACGCCGATCCGCGCGTCAATGGTGTGATCATACAGCGCCCCTTGCCCGCCCATATCCCGGTGAAGGCGCTGCAAAAGGCAGTGCATCCGTTGAAGGACGTGGAAGGGATGCACCCCTCAAGCATTGGCAACATCGTTTACAACGATCTGACCCTTGGCCCCTGCACGGCGGTGGCGGCGGTGGAGATCTTGAAAACGCTGCCCTTGCGCATGGAAGGGTTGGATGTCTGCGTCATTGGCCACAGCGAGATTGTCGGCAAGCCGATTGCCTTTCTGATGATGGGGCTTGGTGCGACGGTGACGGTGTGTCACCACATGACGCGGCAGGTTGCGGTGCATTCCCGCGCGGCGGATGCGGTGTTCGTGGCGGTGGGCAAGCCGGGGCTGGTGACGGGCGAGATGCTGAAACCCGGTGCGGCGCTGATCGACATCGGGATCAACCGGGTGGATGGCAGAACCGTGGGGGATGCCGATTTTGACAGTTGCGCCGCCGTCGCGGGTTGGATCACGCCGGTGCCCGGCGGTGTTGGCCCGGTGACTGTTTCGACGCTGATGAAGAACGCCGTGCTCGCGACGCGGATGCAGATGGAACATTATCGCAGCGCCTTTGCGGCGGCGGTGTAAGGGAGAGATGAGATGACGGCCAAGGTGATCGACGGCAAAGCATTCGCTGCCAATGTGCGCGCTCAGGTGCAGGCCCATGTGGCCAAGCTGCGCGAGGAGAAGGGTATTCAGCCCGGTTTGGCCGTGGTGCTGGTGGGCGAGGATCCGGCCTCGAAGGTTTATGTGAAGAACAAGCACGCCTCTACGATCGAAGTGGGAATGGCCTCTTTCGAACATCGGCTGCCGGCCGAGACCTCGGAAGCCGATCTTTTGGCGTTGGTGAAATCGCTGAATGCGGATCCGAAAGTTCACGGGATTCTCGTGCAGTTGCCGCTGCCAGCGCATCTGAATTCGGAGCTGATCATCAACACGATTGATCCGGCCAAGGATGTCGACGGGTTTCACATTTCCAACGTGGGCCTTCTGGGCACCGGTCAGAAGTCGATGGTGCCTTGCACGCCCTTGGGCTGCCTGATGATGCTGCGTGATCACCATGGCAAGCTGGCCGGGTTGAACGCGGTTGTGGTGGGTCGGTCGAACATCGTGGGCAAACCGATGGCGCAGCTGCTCTTGGGCGACAGCTGTACCGTGACCATCGCGCACAGCCGCACCAAGGATCTGGCGGCGGTCTGCCGGGGCGCGGATATTCTGGTGGCCGCGGTGGGGCGTCCGGAAATGCTGACCGGGGACTATGTGAAGCCCGGCGCCACGGTGATCGACGTCGGCATCAACCGGATCGAGCGCGACGGCAAGGCCAAGCTGGTGGGCGATGTGCATTATGAGAGCGCCGCCGCTGTGGCCGGTGCCATTACGCCCGTTCCCGGCGGGGTGGGTCCAATGACCATCGCCTGCCTTCTGGCCAATACGCTGACCGCCTGCTGCCGCGCCAATGGTCTGGCAGAGCCTGAGGGTCTGACAGCCTAACCGCCCAACCGCCGCACAACCGGCGCTTTCGCCGCAGCGCGCCCAACGCCTGCCGATTGGTCAGAATTGGATTTTCCGATATCTGGCAAAAGGGTGTTGTTTGGGTTCGAGGTTTGGATGGCGGCGTTCCGCAAGGAGCTTCTGGCGGAGTTCAGGTCGCCTGTGCCTTTGGTGGCCTGGCTGTCCTTGTCGGTCGTTGTGTCGATCATAGGACCATTTGGCAGCTATGGCGCGCTGACCCTGGTCGAGCGTGCCCTGTTTTGGACGCCGCTTCTGGGGCTGGGTGTGCTGATTGGCACGGCGATCAGAGCCTTTGTTTTCTTTTATCTCGGGCCAATGCCCAGCCTGAAATCAAGCCTGCTGATCGCGGCCTTGAACTGCCTATTGATGGCGCCGATCCTTTACGCCCTGATCGTTTTGGTCGTGTCGGACGCTGTGCATGCCCATGTTCAAGGCGCCGAAATTGTGGTGCTGATCGCGTCTGTGTCGCTGGGTATTTGTGCGTTGCGCCTGTCTGTGAGTGGCGATCCCGAGCAGAAATCCAGCGGTGGGAGCGGCCAGGAACCCCGGCTTTTGCGGCGGTTGGACCCTGAGATATGTGGCGAGATTTGGGCAATATCGGTGCGCGATCATTATGTGGACGTGCAGACCAGCCGGGGCAAGACGAGCCTCTTGATGCGGTTTTCCGATGCGATGGACGAGGTGGATGCGCGCCTTGGGGTGCAGGTGCATCGGTCGCATTGGGTGGCATGGTCGGCTGTGACCACGGTGTGCCGCGAGGGGGGCAAGCTGGTCTTGCAGTTGAAAAGCGGTCAGCAGATTCCGGTCAGCCGCAACCATCGCGCCAAGGTGGACGCCCGGTTTCCGCCCGCACCCGGTCATAAGGCCGCCGAACAGCAGGGCGCGGCATAGGAATGGCCAGACATCTGTCGGGCAGCGTCAGGATCGCCCGCGCGTCTGGCCCCATCAGGGCCTGAAGTGCGGCATCCTCGGCCCAAAGACCGCCGGTGAAGGTGCCGTAGGCGGGCAGGATTGCCCGCGTGCCGTCGCACAGAAACGCCCGCCAGGATTTGCCCGCCAGCCGTGCCTTGGGGTGGTAATGGCCCGAAACCTCGGGGCCCGGCCCGCCGCCGATGTGGCGAAAGGCCAGCCCACCGCGAGTCAATTCCGCCAGATGGCTGCCGCCAAGATCGGTTGGGCCTGCATCGTGGTTGCCCTCGATCCAGATCCAGTCGCGCCCGGCCATCAGGCGGATGAGCCACAGGCGGTCAGTCTCGTCCATGCCTTCGGCGGCGGTCAGATCATCAAAGCTGTCGCCAAGGCAGACCACCATGCGTGCGCCGGTCGCCTCAAGATCGGCTTCCAGCCGCAAAAGCGTGGTGCGGGTCTCGTAAGGGGGCAAGAGCGCGCCGCCGCGCCGGGCGAGGCGTTCGGATTTGCCGAAATGCAGGTCGGAGACGCACAAAAGCCGTTCGGCCGCCCAGTGGAGCGCGCCGGAGGGCAGGGCGATGAGCCGCGCGGGGCCAAGGGGGACGTCATAACTCATGGCGGGGGTTTGCCCGGCTTGGGGCGAAAAATCAATCCAGACCCGCGGCGCGCAACAGGGCCCGGGCGGCATCTTCAGCCAGCCGTTCGCGGCCTTGGCCATGCACCGGGATTTTGCCCGGCTCGAGAAAGAGGGGCGCGGCGAGGGGCGAGACGCGGGGCAGGGTGACATGGTCGATGCGCCCGTCGATCCGCGCCAGCATGTCCTCGAGCCGCCCGAAATCGACCAGCCCGCGCATCGCCTCTTCGCGGGTGAGCCGCAGGAGGAGGTGATCCGGGTCATGGCGCGCCAGGGTGTCGTAGAGGATGTCCGAGGAGAAGGTGGCCTGCCGCCCCGATTTGCGTCGCCCTTGGTGGCTGCGTTCGATCAGGCCTGCGACGATGGCGACGTTGCGGAAGGTGCGTTTCATCACCGCATTGCCGGAAAGCCAGCCGTCCAGCCCGTCGCGCAGATCTGTCAGATCGAGCAGCGGGGCCGAGTCGAGGACCGGCTCTAGCCCCCAGATCAGCGTGGCATAGTCGGTGGCGACAAAGCCCAAGGGGGCAAGGCCCGCCTCTTCCATCCGCTTGGTCAGCAAGAGGCCGAGGGTCTGTTGGGCGTTGCGACCGGCAAAGCCGTAGACGCACAGATGCTGCCGCCCGTCTTGTGGAAAGCTTTCGACCAAAAGCCGACCGGGCTCCGGCAGGCGCGAGACCTCGCGTTGCAGGGCCAGCCATTCGGCGGTGTGGTGCGGCAGGTCTGGCCAACGGGTTTGTTGGAAAATTTCAAGAATCCGCGTGGCAAGTAGGGTCGACGTGGCAAATTTTGTTCCATTAAACACAGCCACTTTTGGATCGCGCGCCGCAGCCCGGCTGACCTCAACCGTCATTTCGTGCAGGTTTTCATAGCGCACGACTTGGCCGCCGATCAGAAAGGTATCGCCGGGCGACAGGGTGGCGGCGAAGGATTCCTCGACCTCGCCCAAGGGGGAGCCAAAGCGGCCGAGCCGCACTTTCAGCGTCTCGATGTCGATGATGGTGCCAAGGTTCTGGCGGATGACGGCGGCGGCGCGTGGATCGCGGAGCTGCCACCGCCCGCCGCGCTGCATCAGACGTTGCCAGCGGTCATAGGCGCGCAGCGCATAGCCGCCGGTGGCGACGAAGTTCAGGCAGTCGTCGAACTCTCCCCGCGTCAGGGCGGCGTAGGGGCCGGCGGTGATGACCTCGGCATAAAGCGCATCAGCGTCAAAGGGGGCGGCGCAGGCGGTGGCGAGGATGTGCTGACAGAGGACATCGCGCGGGCCGGGGCCGCGAGGTTTCCCGTCCAGCGTATGGGCGCGGGCGGCCTCCATGGCGGCCTGACATTCCACCACTTCAAAGCGGTTGGCGGGCACCAAAAGCGCCTTGGAGGGCGCGTTGTAGCGGTGGTTGGCGCGGCCAATGCGCTGCACAAGGCGTTTGATGTTTTTCGGCGCGCCGACCTGAATGACCAGATCGACCGCGCCCCAGTCGATGCCGAGATCAAGGCTGCCGGTGCAGACCACGGCGCGGAGCGCGCCCGAGACCATCGCCGCCTCGACCCGTTCGCGCTGTTCGCGGGAAAGCGAGCCGTGGTGGATGCCGATGGGCAGGTCTTCTGAATTGGCCAGCCACAGGTTGTGGAAAAAGATTTCCGCCTGCGCGCGGGTGTTGTGAAAGATCAGCGTGGTCTGGTGGCGGGTGATCTGGTTCAGGATTTCCGGGATCGCATAGCGCCCGCCGCCGCCCGCCCAAGGGGGCGGCATGGCGGTGTCCAGCATGGTGATGTCGGGGTCTGGGCCGGGGTCGGCGGTGAGAACTTCGGTGCCCGCGCCCAGATAGGCGGCCAAGGCGGGGGCGTCTTCGACCGTGGCCGACAGGCCCACGCGGCGCAGGCCGGGCGAGAGGGTTTCCAGCCGGGAGAGTGCCAGCATCAACTGATCGCCACGTTTGGATTCGGCCAGCGCGTGCAGTTCATCCACCACAACGCGCTGCAGGCCTGCAAAGATGCGCGGGGCGTCCTCATAGCTGAGCAGAAGTGCGAGGCTTTCGGGCGTGGTAAGCAGGATATGCGGCGGGTCGGCGCGCTGGCGGCGGCGCTGGGTATAGGTGGTGTCGCCGGTGCGATCCTCGATCCGGATGGGCAGGGCGGCACCTTCGACGGGCCGGCGCAGGTTGCGACGGATGTCGGCGGCGAGCGCCTTGAGGGGGGAGATGTAGAGCGTGTGGAGCCCCTGATGTCCCGCGGCCAGTTCCGCCAAAGATGGGAGAAACCCGGCCAGCGTTTTGCCGCCCCCCGTGGGCGCGATCAGAAGCGTGGAGCGCGCCGCCCCCCGCGCCAGCATCTCGCGCTGATGGGGGTGCAGCGCCCAACCTTGGGCGGCGAACCAGTCAGATAGGGCGGCGGGAAGCGTCATGGAGAACAAATAGCCCACATGCGGCGGACCGCAACTCTTCGTCGGTCTGCGACCGCTTGTCGTTGGCCCATGCGACGAGGCGCGTCGCTGCAGCGCTTGCGTCGCAGCACCGGGCAGCCTAAGCCTGCGGCTATGAAACTCATGTTCCTTGGCGATGTGATGGGCCGCGCGGGTCGTGCTGCCATCACGGAATTCCTGCCCGCCCTGCGCACGCGCTGGGGGTTGGATTTTGTCGTTGTGAACGGTGAGAACGCGAGCCAAGGCGCGGGCCTGACCACCGAACATGCGCGGTTGCTGCTGCAGGCGGGGGCTGATTGCATTACCCTTGGCGATCATGCCTTTGACCAAAAGGACATGATGCAGTTTGCAGAAACCGAACATCGGATCATCCGGCCGCTCAACTTTTCCAAGGTGGCACCGGGGCGGGGCTATAAGATTTTCGATGCCACCTCGGGGCGCAAGGTTCTGGTGGCGCAGGTCTTGGGGCAGGTGTTCATGAAGCGGCCCTTTGATGATCCGTTCTCGGCGACCGAGGCAATTTTCAAGACACACCGCTTGGGTGCATCCGTGCAGGCCGCCATTCTGGATGTGCATGCCGAGGCGACATCCGAGAAAATGGCGATGGGCCATTGGTGCGACGGTCAAGCCAGCCTTGTGGTGGGCACCCACACCCATGTGCCCACCGCCGACCATATGATTCTGCCCGGCGGCACCGCCTATCTGACCGACGCCGGGATGTGCGGCGATTACAACTCGGTCATTGGTATGGAAAAGATGGAGCCCTTGCGCCGCTTTATCACCGGCATGTCGCAGGCCCGCTTTGAACCGGCGAGTGGCCCGGCCACGCTGTCGGGCGTTTACGTCGAAACCGATGACCGCACCGGAAAGGCCACCCGCATTGTGCCGGTGCGTCAGGGCGGAAGACTGGAGCCTGTAGGGCCATGACCTCTGCCACTCTTGCCTCGGGCAAGACACCCTCGCGCGTCGGCTATGCCATTATCTTGGCTTTGATCGGTATTGGCTGGGGGTCAACCCAGCCCTTGGGCAAGATTGCCGCTTCGACCGGGCATCCGCCCTTTGGGCTGATCTTCTGGCAGCTTGTCGTCTGTATTCTGGTGCTAGGGGCCCTGACCCTTGTCCGCGGCAAACGCCTGCCCTTGCACCGCAAGGCGCTGGAGTTTTACGTCGTCGTGGCCTTTTTGGGCACGCTGATCCCGAACTATACCTTTTACGTCTCGGTGGCGCGGCTGCCCTCGGGCATTATGTCGATCATCATCGCCACCATTCCCTTGATGGCGTTCCCGATTGCCATGGCGCTGGGTCTGGACCGCTTTAGTCTGCGGCGGATGATTGGCATCCTTCTGGGCCTGTCGGGAGTTCTGATGATCGTGCTGCCGCAAACCAGCCTGCCGGACCCTGCCATGGTGGCCTTTCTGCCCATCGCCATGATCGGCCCGCTCTTCTATGCGATGGAAAACACCTATGTCGCGGCGCGTGGCACCCAAGGGATGGACGCGATTCAGGCGATGTTTGGTGCCTCGATCGCGGGGCTTTTGTTCTGCACGCCTGTCATGTTGGCCATGGGCCATTGGTTTGCGATGCCTTTGAAGCCAGGTCTTGCGGAATGGTCGCTGATCGCCTCTTCCGCCTTGCATGCTTTGCTATACGCCAGCTTTGTCTGGCTTGCCGCGCGCGCGGGGGCGGTCTTTGCCTCGCAATCGGCTTATTTCACCACGGCCTCGGGCATTGTCTGGGCGATGGTACTGTTGGGCGAGCGGTTCTCGCCTTGGGTCTGGGCGGCGGCGGCGGTGATGCTGTGCGGCCTGGCGCTTGTGGCCCCGCGTGAGCGTAGCTCCGCTTAACTCGACCAAATTAGTAGATATTACCTTTCCATCCTGTGCACGTCGCGCTAAGGTTGCTGTCCAGACAGGAGGCATCCATGATCGGACTTGACCTGAGCCAAGACGCCCAAGCGATTATCGCGCTGGCGATCCTGTGCGGCATGTTCGTGATGTTCCTGCGGGAAACCTATGCGGTGGAGGTGGTGGCGCTTGGCGGGGCGACGCTGATGCTGATCCTTGGCATTTTGCCGATGGAGAGCGTGGGCTCGGTTTTGTCGAACAACGCGCCTTGGACGATTGCGGCGATGTTCATCATCGTGGGCGCTTTGGTGCGGACGGGGGTTTTGGAAGCCGTAGGCCAGCTTGCCGCGCGAAAGGCCGAGGCGCATCCTGTGTTGACACTGACCACGTTGGGTCTTGGGGTCACGCTGGCCTCGGCGTTTGTGAACAACACCCCTTTGGTGGTGGTGATGCTGCCGATTTTCATGCAGCTGGCCAAACAGCTGCAGATGTCGCCGTCCAAGCTGCTGATTCCGTTGTCTTACATGACCATTCTGGGCGGCACGGTGACGATGATCGGCACCTCGACCAATCTGGTGGTCGATGGGGTGGCGCGCGCCCAAGGGCTGGCGCCGTTCGGGATTTTTGAGCTGACGCCCATAGGGTTGATCGTGGCGGCGGCGGGGTTGGCGTATCTCGCGGTGTTCTCCAAGCGGCTGCTGCCGGATCGTGACTCGATGTCGGCGCTGTTGTCGGACCGCAAGGGGATGAAGTTCTTTACCGAAGTGGCCATCCCGCAAGGATCGGCCTTTATTGGAAAGAACCCCAGCGAGGTTGACCTTTTTTCGCGCGGGGGGGCGCGGGTGATTGACGTTTTGCGGGGTGATTTGTCGTTGCGCCGTGACATGGCGGGGGTGGTGCTGGTCGAAGGCGACCGTGTGGTGCTGCGCACTCCGATGGCCGAGCTGTTGGGGTTGAAGGACCACAAACAGCTGCGCCAGGTGGATGAGTTGTCGTCGGTGCAGACCGCGACGGTGGAAGTCTTGATCACGCCCGGCTGCCTGATGGTGGGGCGCAGTCTGGGGCAGATGCGGTTGCGGCGGCGCTATGGGGTTTATCCTTTGGCGGTGCATCGGCGGAACCAGAACATCGGGCGGCAGTTGGATGATCTGGTGGTGCAGGTGGGCGACACGCTGTTGCTGGAAGGTGCGCCGTCTGACATTCAACGACTGGCGGCCGATATGGACATGGTGGATGTCTCGCACCCCTCTGAGCGGCCCTATCGGCGCAAGCATGCGCCCATTGTGGTGGCCGTTCTGGTGGCTGTGGTGATCGGGGCGGCGCTGAACATCGCGCCGATCCAGCATCTGGCCTTTGTCGGCGTGGGCATTGTGCTCATGACCCGCGCGATTGACGGGGATGAGGCGCTGGCCTCGGTGGATGGGCGGCTGATGGCGCTGATCTTTGGCATGTTGGGGGTTGGGGCCGGACTTGAACATTCCGGCGCGGTCGAGCGGATCGTGGGCCTTGTCGCGCCATTCATTCAAGGCATGGCGCCCTGGCTGCTGGTCTTGTGTGTTTATGCGCTGACCTCGTTCCTGACCGAGGTGGTGTCGAACAACGCGGTCGCGGTGATCGTGACGCCGATCATCATTCAGCTGGCCGTGATGCTGGGCGTCGATCCGCGCCCCTTGGTCATGGTGGTGATGATTGCCGCATCAGCCAGCTTTGCCACGCCGATCGGGTATCAGACCAACACGCTGGTTTACGGCCCGGGCGGCTATACTTTTATGGATTTCATCCGCTTTGGTGTGCCGATTAATGTGATCTCGGCCATTGTTGTCACCATCGCCATTCCCTTGCTTTATGACCTTTAGGGTGCGGGGGTTGCCGCCGGGGGGGCGGCTGGTGTAGACGACCCCATCACCGAGATTACCGGAGTTTGAGGTCATGGCTGGCCATTCCAAATGGGCGAACATTCAGCATCGTAAGGGCAAGCAGGACAAGCTGCGCTCGAAGATGTTTTCCAAGCTGTCGAAGGAAATCACCGTCGCGGCCAAGATGGGCGATCCGGACCCCGACAAGAACCCGCGTCTGCGTTTGGCTGTGAAGGCCGCCAAGGCGGTGTCGATGCCGAAAGACGTGATCGACCGTGCGATCAAGAAGTCGTCGGGCGGCGATGCGGCGGATTACACCGAGATCCGCTATGAAGGCTATGGCGTGAACGGGATTGCGATCATTGTCGAGGCGATGACGGATAACCTGAACCGCACTGCATCCAACGTGCGCAGCTATTTCTCCAAGTGCGGCGGCAATCTGGGGCAGACCGGGTCGGTCAGCCATGGCTTTGACCGGGTGGGCGAGATTTCTTATCCCGCCAGCGCCGGGTCGGCCGATGATGTGATGATGGCCGCGCTGGATGCGGGCGCGGATGATGTGGAGTCGGATGAGGACGGCCACTGGATTTACTGTCAGGTGGAGAGCCTGTCGGAAGTGTCGGACGCTTTGGAAAAGGCGCTGGGGGAATCCACGGAATCCAAGATCATCTTCAAGCCGCAGACCCGCACCGAGGTGGATCTGGATACGGCGCAAAAGCTGATGCGGTTGATCGACATGTTGGAAGAGGATGACGACGTGCAGTCGGTCACCCATAACTTTGACATGTCGGATGAGGTGGCGGCCCAGCTGGGCTGAGCCTGTTGCGATGAGACTGGAAAGGCGCGCCCGACCCGGCGCGCCTTTTTCATGTTTGCCGGTTCGGCAAGATCCACAGCCCCAAGGCCATGGCCGCCGCCGCCATCGACAGGCCCGCGGCATAGATCAGACCCGGCCCGCCGACCCCCAGAAGGGCCGCGCCAACCGAAGGGGCAGCGGCGGAGGCGAGGATGGGCGACACCGCCACCGCGCCGGAAATGGTGCCAAAGCCGCGACGGCCCAGATGGTCGGCCACCAGCATGGGCCGCAGGTTGGACAAAAGCCCCGCACCTGCGCCTTGCAGCATGGCAAAGACGAAGATCAGGGCGGGAAGCCAACCCGCCACCCACAGGATCATGCCCGCGACCAAGACCGAGGCGAGCGACCAGAGGCTCGCGCGGGCATTGGACAGCCGCGAGGCAAAGATCAACAGAACCGCGCGCCCGGCCACTTGGGAGGGCCCGATGCAGGCCGCCGCAATCGTGGCCATGGCCACGCTGGCGCCGCGGTCTTGAAACAGCATCAGGATGAAGGTCAAAAGGATGCCATGGTTCAGCCAGACCAGCGCGAAGATCGCAGAAATGCCCCAAAAGGCCGGGCGGCGGAGCGCGTCTTTCAAAGCCCCCGGTTCGGGCGGGCTGCGGCGCGGCGCTTCGGCACGCTCCATCCGGCGCAAGGCGCGCACGGCCCATGCGTTGACGGGAACCGCGCCCAGAAGGATCAAAAGGCCAAAGCCAATAAGCGCGCCTTGGGCCCCGAAGTTATGCGCCATCAGCGCGCCCAAGGGAAAGGTCAGCGTGCCGGAAAATCCTGCGACCAAGGTCACGCGGGTGATGGCAAGGCGCGCATCATCCCCCAGCCGGCGGGTGAGGAAGGCAAAGCAGGTCTCATAAAGGCAGGTGGCCTGCACCAGACCCAAAAGCGCCCAGATCACCAGCCACCAGACAAGGCTTGGCGCCCAGCCAAGGGCGGCCACGCCCAATGCGGCGAGGATCGGGGTGTAGGTCAGCATCTCGCCGCCCCAGCCCCTGTCCACCCAGCGCCCGGTAAAGGGGGTTAGGGCGGCCATGACGAGAAAGCCCAAGGTTGGCCCGGCGGCCAGTTCGGCGGCACTCCAGCCGGTTTCGCCCAGAAGATCGGGCAGAATGGCTGGGAAGGCGTAATAGACCCCGGCGTAGGTGAGCGTTTGACCGACGGCCAGCGCCCAGACCGGGGCGTTGGCGCGGGTCATAGCCCGTAAAGGCCCGCGAATTTGGCCTCCAGATAGTCCAGAAGCGGCCCCTCATGGGGCTCAAAGCCGCAGGCATGGGCGATGGTGTCGCGCGGTTCGCGCAGGCCGCCGTGACGTTGCAGGCTCTCGCGCAGCCAGCCGGTGGCGGCGGAGGTGTCACCTTGGGCCAGTTGGGCATCAAGGTCCGGCACGGCTTTGCGCAGCGCCTGATGCAGGCAGCCGGCATAGACATTGCCCAAGGTATAGGTCGGGAAATAGCCAAAGAGCCCGCAAGACCAATGCACGTCTTGCAGCATGCCATGCGCCGGGCGGTCGACGGTAACGCCGAAATCGGCTTTGAAGCGGTCATTCCACGCAGCCTCAAGGTCTTTGACCCCATGGTCACCCCGGATCAGCGCGCGTTCCAGATCAAAGCGCATCATGATGTGCAGGTTGTAATGCACCTCATCGGCCTCGGTCCTGATAAAGTCGGGCTGCACGCGGTTGACGGCGGCGTAGAAGGCTTCGGCGCTGGGCATGTCAAAGGCGCCAAAGCGGTCTTGCATCTGGGCGAACATCCAGCCCGTAAAGGCGCGGCTGCGGCCGATCTGGTTTTCATAGATCCGGCTTTGGCTCTCATGCACGCCCATCGAACAGCCGTGGCCGATCGGGGTCATGGCATAGTCGGGGTCGATGGCCAGCTCATAACTGGAA
>JBMSKG010000009.1:0-26834 GCA_049419625.1 Paracoccaceae bacterium
TCGGGCGCTTCGACCTTGATCACATCGGCGCCGAGATCGGCCAAGGTCTGGCCCGCCCAAGGGCCGGCCAGAATACGCGCAAGTTCGACAACCTTGATGCCGGAAAGCGGAGACGTCATGTTACTTGGCCAACTCCGCCTCGATCAGCGACTTCAACGCAGTGTAATCCATGTTGGCGTGTTTGGTGCCGTTGATGAACAACGTCGGCGTGCCTTCAACGCCATCGGCCTTCATGTTCTCTTCAAACCGAGCCACCAATGCTTCGGCCATGGCGCCATCTTTCATGCAAGCATCCAGCGTGGCGTCATCCATGCCTGCGGTGCGGCCGATTTTCTTGATGTTTTCGACCACGACGTTGGGATCTTCCGATCCGGCCCAGTCTTTCTGGGTTTCGAACAGAATGTCGGCGATCCCGAAGTAGCGCATGTCACCGCCACAGCGCGCCATCATGGCGGACCAAAGACCGTAACGGTCGAAATACACCTCACGCAGGGTGAATTCAACCTTGCCAGTATCGATGTACTCGGCCTTCAGCGGCTTGAAAGTGGTGGCGTGGAACGCGGCGCAATGCGGGCAGGTGAAGGAAGCGTATTCCGTGATCTTCACCGGCGCATCGGGGCTACCAAGAGTGAAATCCTTGATCTCGATCGGAGTCTCGGGTGCGGTTTCTTGCGCATTGGCGGCGGCGCCGAGCCCGAGGGCAAGCGACAGGGCCAACAAGCCGGATGCAAGAAGTTTGGTCATGGTCATGCGCCTTCCTTTGGATTGCGGCGAGTTAAGATGTTTTGCGCCATAGCTTCAAGAGCAGCCCGCAAGTCTGGATCCTTGACCGGTGCAGCAGTCTCGGCAGCCTTGGCAAGAACCGCAGGATCTGGGCAGACCAAGGCCTTAGGGGCGGGGGTAAACTCGGCCTGACCTTCGGCAAAGCCACAGGCGGCAGTCTGGGTGAGAAGAATGCGCGAAATCGCAGCATAGCCATAGGCGGCGTTGACCCGTTCACGCAGGCGTTCTTTCTGCATCTCGACGATCGGGGCCACGGCACCTGTGGTCAGAAGTGTCAGCGAGGCACCCATGCCTTCGCGGCCATAGCCCACCTTGACCGGCCGGGTGATGCGCGCCATCTCCTCGCCCGCGATCTCGGCCCAATGTGTCAAGAGCCGGGCCACAGCAAAGCCACGGGATTCGCCCACGCTGCGGATCTGGTGTTTGACCAGCCCACCGGTGGGTTCAAATCCGCGCTCACGGCGGGGAGGAGGAGGGGCGGGTGTTCGGGCCATCTGGTCCTGTCCGAGATTGACGCTATTGTAAGCGGGCAGGACGGAAAGAAAAGCGGATTGCGCGCGGCAGACCACCCGGGGGTTTCACACCCCCGAACCCCCGTGGGGTATTTGAGCCAAGATGAAAGTAAATTTGAATCAAATGCTTGGGGATTTTGGGGGGCGTATAGGGGCGGGACGTCAGGGGGTAAATCTTGCGTGAGGAGGTCTGTGAAGCGGCGGGGCTGCAGCTTTTGCATTGGTATGACGCGCAGGCGCGGGTCATGCCATGGCGGGTGGGGCCCGAGGATCGGCGGCTGGGAGTTTTGCCTGATCCTTATCATGTCTGGCTGTCCGAGGTGATGTTGCAGCAGACCACTGTGGCGGCTGTGCGCGACTATTTCCGCAAGTTTGTCGCCCGTTGGCCGACGGTGACAGATCTGGCGGCGGCAGAGGATGCCGTGGTGATGGGGGAATGGGCGGGGCTTGGGTATTACGCGCGGGCGCGGAACTTGTTGGCCTGTGCGCGGGCCGTGGTGCGCGATCATGGTGGGCGGTTTCCCGACACGGTGGAGGGGTTGCGCACCTTGCCCGGGGTGGGGCCCTATACGGCGGCGGCGGTGGCGGCGATTGCCTTTGACCGGCCGGCCGTGGTGGTGGACGGCAACGTCGAGCGGGTCTGTGCCCGGCTTTTCGCGGTGGAGGCCGAGATGCCCAGTTCGAAACCCGAACTGGTACGACTAGCGGGCTTGCTCACGCCTAAGGTGCGTCCGGGCGATCATGCGCAGGCGATGATGGATCTGGGGGCGACGATTTGCAGCCCACGCAAGCCAGCCTGTGGGATTTGCCCAGTGATGGTATTTTGCGAGGGTCGCGCGGCGGGGATTGCCGCCGATCTGCCCCGGAAGGCGGCCAAGCCTGCCAAGCCCGTGCGACAAGGTGTGGTATGGGTCGCCATCCGGGCCGATGGGGCGGTTTTGCTCGAGGACCGCCCACCACGCGGGCTGTTGGGGTGCATGCCGGGGTTTCCCGGCGATGGCTGGGATGGGGCCGGTGGCGCAGCACCGGTCAAGGCGGAGTGGCAGCAGGTTGGCGCCTTGCGCCATACCTTCACCCATTTCCATCTGGATCTGAGCGTGCACGCCGCCGTGACCGAGGCCGAGCCTGATCGCGGGGCTTTCGTGCCGCGTGCGGCCTTTCAGCCCAGCGCCTTGCCGACTTTGATGCGCAAGGTCTGGGACACCGCGACAGCGCGCGCGGTTGAGTGGGGCGGCACTTCGGCCTAGAGTTGTGGGATCTGCCCCGGAGGCTGTGATGAACAAGTTTGGCGCGTTACGCGATGCTTTGCCGTTTTGGCTCTCGCTGGGGCTGGTGCCATTGGCAGCGGTTGCCATCAGCCAAGGTGGTTGGACGGTGCTTTTGCTGCCCGCCTATGCATGGATGCTGGTCACAGTTCTTGACATGATTTTGAGGCGCGATGAGGCCAACCCTGATCCTCAGACCGATGAGGCTGATCTCATGTGGTATCGGCTGATCACGCTGATCTGGTTTCCGATCCAGGCGGGGCTGATCTATGGGGCGATTTGGTGGGTGACGCGCAGCAATCTGGGCTGGCTGGAGGTCATCAGTCTGATGTTCGCCATGGGAGTGGCTTCGGGCACCATCGGCATCGTCTATGCGCATGAGTTGCTGCATCAGAGAAACCGGGGGGAGCGTTGGCTGGGTGATCTGTTGCTGGCGACGGTGCTTTACAGCCATTTCCGCACCGAGCATTTGTTGGTGCATCACACCTATGTCGGCACGCCGCGAGATGCGGTAACTGCGCGCTACAATGAAGGTTTCCACCGCTATTTCCTGCGGGTCTTGCTTGCCTGCCCCCGATCCGCTTGGGAGGCGGAGGCAGAGCGGCTGGCCAAGGTGGGACGCCCAGTCTGGCATCTGTCAAACCCATTCTGGCGCTATGGTGCGTTGCAGGGGCTGGCGCTGGTCGCGGCCTATCTGGTGGGGGGCCGCTATGGTGTGGGGCTGTTCGTGCTGCAGGCGCTTTTTGCCGTTTGGCAATTGGAGTTGACCAACTACGTCGAACACTATGGTCTGGTACGCCAGAAGCTGCCGAATGGCAAATATGAACCCGTGCGCCCGCATCACAGTTGGAATGCGCCACACCGGGCCTCGAACTGGTTGCTCATCAATCTACAGCGCCACTCGGATCACCATTACAAGCCTGACCGCCGCTTCCCCTTGTTGCAAACCTACCCGGAAACGGAGGCGCCGATGCTGCCGATGGGCTATCCGGCGATGACGGCATTGGCCATGATCCCGCCCTTGTGGCGGCGGCGGATGAATCCGCGCGTTCGGGCATGGCGGCGGCAGTTTTATCCCGGTGTGACCGCGTGGGCCAAGGCCGGCTGACCGGTTGCTTTCCCAAAAAGATGGCTGACAAGCGCTGCCAAGGGGCGGTGCCGGGCGCGGGCGTTCAAGTGAATGAGCGCGTAAGGCCAAGGCAGGGTAAAGCCCGCAGTCATCTGATGCAAATCGGGGGCAGAGGCGGCGACGATCCGAGGCACCAGCGCGGCCCCCTGCCCCTGACGCACCGCCAATAGCGCAAGATGGGGGTCATTGACCGCCAATCCGTTGGCCGTATCGTGTGGCGGTAGGCCCTTCTGCGCGTGCAAGAGCGCCCAACCGGGCAGTGACGCATAGGCTGCACCCCAGTTGACCGTCACGCGCGGGGCATCGCTGATTGGGCCGGGCCGGGCCTGAACAATCACCATTTGGTCCGCAAAAAGCGGCACAACCTTGTGGTCGGGATACAGCGCGCCGCCGTAGCTGAGCCGCAGGTCCGCCGCTCCTTCGGTCAGCGCGACCGGGTCGGGTTCGGCTCGAAGCTCGACCGGCGCGGGGTAATCGGCCAATGCGCCCAGCGCCCATGGTGCTAGCCACGGCAAGACAGAAAGGACCAGCCGTTTGGACCGCGGGCCGACTTCGCCCAAGGGTGTGATGCTGGCAATCTCGCGAAAGGCGGTTTCCAGCGCAGGGTAAATCTCGCGGCCCGCATCGGTAAGCAGAAGGCGGTTGCCTTGGCGCAAGAAAAGCTGGCGCCGCATGTCGGATTCCAACCCGCGCACCAATTGGCTGATGGCAGCGGCAGAAACGCCCAGCTCGGTCGCCGCCAGTACAAAACTGCCACGACGGGCAGCCGATTCAAAAGCGCGTAGGGCGTTGAGCGAGGCTTGGGCGGGCTTCATGCAAAAGTTTTCCTTATGCTCCCCTACAGTTTCTCTTGTTGATTTGCGCAGAGGTCAAGCCAATCCTTACGCCACAGGACAGCCATAGGAGCGCGCCGTGCATGACATTCTGGATCTGGATCGATACCCGCTGCATCAACCGGGAACTGCTGCATGGGATGCGATGGTGGCCGCAGCCAAGGCTGAGCTGGCCGTCCATGGCATGTTCAATCTTCCGGGCTTTCTAAAGCCCGCCGCGCAAAAGGCAGCGGTTGGCGAACTGGCACCGCGCTTTGACGGTGAATCCTTTACCCATGCCCGCAAGCACAACATCTACTTCCGCAAAGAGGTGCCGGGACTGGCGGCGGATCATCCGGCCTTGACGCTGTTTGAAACGATCAACAAGACGCTCTGCGGCGACCAAATCGGCGGCAGCATCAAGGCGCTGTATGAATGGCAGCCCTTTGCGACATTCTTGGCCGCGACGATGGACAAGCCAGTGCTGTTCACGATGGATGATCCCTTGGCCAGGGTGAATGCTATGCAATACGGGGCAGGTGAGGGGCTGAACTGGCACTTTGACCGGTCGGAATTCACCACGACGCTCTTGCTTCAGGCCCCCGAGGCCGGCGGCGCGTTCGAGTATCGCACCGATCTGCGATCGGCCGAAGATCCGAACTATGACGGTGTGGCGCGGCTTTTGACGGGAAAAGACCCCGACTTGCAGGCCATCACGCTGGAACCAGGCACGCTGAACGTGTTTCGCGGCAAGAACACCGCGCATCGGGTGACGCCGGTTCAGGGCGACAGAACGCGGATCATTGCGGTGTTTTCCTTCTATGAAAAACCGGGTGTGCGGTTCACCGAGGAAGAGCAGCGCGGATTCTACGGGCGCGCAGCCTGAGCCAAACAGCGAAAAGGCCCCGGCATGACAACATGCCGGGGCAGTTTGTGCCGCAGGCGGACCACGGCACAGGCGTAAACTGAATCTGGGAAGAAGGGGGGGCAACTTGCCCCCGGCATCAATGCGGGCGGCCGGACTGGTCTGCCTCCATCTCGGCGCGGATCTGCTGGCGCAGAATGTCGATCGGCACCATCTTGCCGTCACGTTTGTAATGCCAATAGGTCCAGCCGTTGCACGAGGGCGCGCCTTCCAGTGCCGCGCCGACCTGATGGATCGAGCCCTTCACGTCATTGCCAATCAGCGTGCCATCGGCGCGCACCTTGACCTTGAATCGGTTGCCGATGGAAAACAGCTCTTCCCCTGGACGCAGCATGCCGCGTTCCACGACCTGCCCAAAAGGCACGCGCGGTTCCGCGCGCTTTGATCCGGTAATTTCCAAGGCGCTTGCATCGAACTTGCGCACGCGGTCGATACGGGCTTGCGCCGCCTTACGATAGGCCTCTTCCCGTTCGATCCCGATGAAATCGCGGCCCAGCATCTTGGCAACGGCCCCCGTGGTGCCAGTGCCAAAGAAGGGGTCCAAAACCACATCACCGGGGTTCGTCGTGGCAATCAGGATGCGGTGCAACAGGCTTTCCGGCTTTTGCGTCGGATGGGCCTTGTCGCCGTGTTCGTCCTTCAGACGCTCATGTCCGGTGCAGATCGGCAGCACCCAGTCTGACCGCATCTGCACACCATCATTCAGTTCTTTCAACGCTTCGTAGTTGAAAGTGTATTTCGCGTTTTCATCGCGAGAAGCCCAGATCAGGGTTTCATGTGCGTTGGTCAGCCGCTTGCCCCGAAAATTCGGCATCGGGTTCGACTTGCGCCAGACCACGTCGTTCAGCATCCAATAACCTTGGTCTTGTAAGGCCGAGCCGACTCGGAAGATGTTGTGATAGCTGCCGATCACCCAGATCGCGCCGGTCGGTTTCAACAGACGGCGGGCGGCGGCCAGCCATTCGCGGGTGAATTTGTCGTAAGCGGCAAAGCTGGAGAACTGGTCCCAGTGATCATCCACCGCATCAACCCGGCTGTTGTCAGGACGGTGCAACTCGCCCTTCAGCTGCAAGTTATAGGGGGGATCTGCGAAGATCAGGTCAACCGAGCCTGCTGGCAGGCTGTTCATCACGTCGATGCAGTCGCCTGCAACAATCTGGTTCAGCGGCAGGGGTTCGCCCTGCACGGCCTTCGTTTTCGTCGCCATTCTTGCCTCATCTGCCCCGGCATCTTGTGTGCCGTTCGATGTGCCTAAGATGAGTCAGGACTGATTCGCCGTCAAATTCTTTTTTGAATCAATCACTTACAGAAACATCTTGATACAACATATTGTGGACAGGCCGGAACGAACGTCTATGCCAAGGGGTCACCCCAAGATTTAGGAGCGCCTCAAGGTGGTGTTTTGTGGGGTATCCGGCATTGATATCCCAGCCATAGCCGGGGTGCTGTTGCGCCAAATCCACCATGATGCGGTCACGCGTCACCTTGGCGATGATCGACGCGGCGGCAATCGAAAGCGATTTGGCATCCCCCTTCACAATCGCCTCAGCCCGACCTGTCAGACCGGCGGGGATCAGGTTGCCATCCACCAGCACATGGGCAGGTGGCGTTCGCAAACCCGCCACAGCCCGCTCCATCGCCAACTGGCTGGCGCGCAGGATGTTCAGCGCGTCAATCTCCTCCACTGTCGCATGGGCCACGGAAACCTGCGCCGACCCCATGATTTCGGCGAAAAGCCGTTCACGCTTCGTGGCTGAAAGTGCCTTGCTGTCGCCCAGACCCTGCGGAATCCGGGCCGGATCAAGGATCACTGCCGCCGCCGTTACAGGTCCCGCCAAGGGGCCACGCCCCACCTCGTCCACCCCGGCCACCGGGGCAAGGGCGCGGGCATGGGCGGTGGTTTCAAAGCTGAAATCGGGGGGTGTGCGTGCCATAACCCAGCCTTAGCGAAGCTGAGGTGCAAAAAGAAGGGGGCGGGAAAGAAGGGGGCTTATCCTTCCCGCCCACCCAGACGGCAAAACGGGGTGGTCAAGCCGTCAGTCGCGACTGCACGAAGCGACAGGTGCCTCGACGTCCATTGCGCAGGCCCCTCGCCCAGCCTCAACCGGGATTGCGGTGGCCAATATCAGCGTGACCGCCACGGCAAAACCCGTGAACCCGGCCATCAGCCGGGCCAAAGGGTTGTCATGGCGCAGGCCAAGTTCGGTCTTGGCGCGTTTGGGAAAGGGTGTCTGCTGCATCATTCCTGCCTCTGGTTTGCGACCCGTTCAGGGCGGGCCTTCGTCCCTCAACCCTGCCCTCTGCTCTCAAAGCCAAGCAATAACGCCACGCCGCTAGGCGATAACATCGGCCCGAATCCCTTTGGATATTGAATAGCCCGCGCAAGATGCGCAGGATGCACCTAACCCCTTTTGGAGTGTGCACCATGCCGCGCCTTTTCCTCTCAATGGCCGCCTTGGCCCTTATGGCCCTGCCTGCCCAAGCCGAATGCTATGCCGACTATAAGGCCAAGCAAGACGACCCCTTGCGCCTGCATTATGGCGTGGCGCAGGTGTCGGCCTGTGACCCGGCCGGCGCTGAGGCCGAGCTTGCCCCCCGCCTTGCCGACGCGGGCTGGGTGTTGTTGAATGTGCTCAGTGTCTTTGGGCCGGAAGGTCTGGAGGAAAGGAAAGCCAGTGCCGCCGATTACTTCCTCCGCTTCTGACAGCCTGCGCGCGGGCAACCGCGTGGTCGCCTTCGGCATCGCCGCCATCGTCGTGATCCTTTTGGGCGCGGCGGTGTTCTTGTTCATGAACCTGCCCGACGCCAACGCCTTCAACGCCAAGGTCGAACGGCTGTTCGTCGAGAACGATAATCTAACGACGGGCGCCGAGATCAAGCTTTTGGAAATCCTTGCCCAATCTGGCACTTCTTTTTCCGAAGTCTTGGTCAGCTATCGCAGCGTGATCTTCGTGCTGTTGGTGTTTTCGACTGCTCTGTTGATTGCGAGTCTTGTATTCCTGGTCACCATCATCGCGTTGAACCGCCGGATTTCCGCCATTCAGCGGTCGGGGATCCAAGTGGCCTCCATGCTCATCAGCCGGGAAGGTCGGGCGGTTTATATCAACGACATGGAATTTGCCCTAACCGAAGCTGCGCTGGAGACGCTGGCCGTCTTGGCCGAGGCGCGGATGGATGACGAAGTGCTGACCGGCGCGCAGATCGAGGCGGTGATTTCGGGCCGCAATGAGGTGGACTGCGACGAGGCCGCTGGCGCCACTCGGGTCAAGCGCTTGCGCGATGCCTTGGGCAACCAATTGGTCAGTGAACTATTGGTCAAAACGGTTGCACGGCGTGGCTACATGCTGGCCGTGGGCAAAGATGTTCTGAAAATGATCTAAGCGCGCGGGTTTTGCGCAGTGAAGCCACCCCAAAACCGCGCCCCACCATTGACCTTTCGCGAAAAGGGATGATCTTTCGGCCCATATACCACAGGCGGCGCACACGCCTTGCCCTGTGGCGGCGTTTGCAAAGGCATCTGGCATGATCTCGCGTCTTCCCCTGCACCGGCTTTTGGCTTTGGTGGTCTTTGTCGCGGCGGCCCTTTGGGTGGCGACCGGGCATTTTGCGGCCGTGGGCAGCGAAACGCCCGAGCCCGGCGCGGCAGAGGCCGAAGCGGTGGTCGAGACGCCCAAGCGCACCGTTGCCGTGGTACGGGCCGAGGTAACAGATTATGCCCGGCTGATCCGCATCTCGGGCGTGACCGAGGCGGACAAGCTGGCAGTTCTGGCGGCGCGCTCTAATGGTGTGGTGGAGGAGTTGACCGCCGAGGCGGGCGACACGGTCGAGCGCGGCGCCGTCGTGATGTTGCTTGAGGGTGAGGACGTGCGCGCGGCGGTGAAAACGGCTCAGGATCAACTGGCCCAAGCCGCCGAACAACTCGCCGTGGGTGAGACGCTGAACGCCAAGGGCAGTTTGCCCGAAACCCAATTGACCGCCCGCCGCGCCGCGAAATCCGCCGCCGAAGGGGCGCTGTCGCAGGCCCAAGCCGCCGCCGACCGCCTGTCGTTGGTCGCGCCCTTCTCTGGCACGGTGGATGCCGTCAACGTGGAAGAGGGTGAATGGGTGCAGCAAGGCACCCCGATCGCGACGCTGATTGCGCTTGATCCCATCATCGTCAAGGCCGAGGTGGCCGAGCGGGACGTGGCCCATGTGGCGGTCGGGGCCAAGGCTCTGGTGCGGCTGGTGTCGGGGGTCGAGTTGGAAGGCACCGTGAAACATCTTGCGCGCAAGGCCAGTGACAAGACACGGACCTTCGCTCTGGAGGTGGATCTTCCCAACCCCGACGGCGCCATTCCATCGGGCATGACCGCCGAATTGCGCCTGACCGCCGCTGCCCAGCCTGCATTGACGGTGCCGCGTTCGGTCCTGACGCTGAACGAAGCGGGTCAAGTGGGCCTGCGCGTGGTGGTGGACGGCGACCTAGCCGCTTTCCTGCCGGTAGAACTGATCGACGACACCGAGGCGGGCTTTGTCGTCACCGGCGTGCCGCAAGGCGCGCGGGTGATCGTCGCGGGCCAGGATCTCGTGCGCGATGGCGATGCGGTTGTCGTACAGGAACTGACCCGGGCCGAGGCCGAAGCCGCACAAAAGGCGCTTCAGCCATGAAACTGGTCGAACTTGCCATTCGCAACACCCGGCTGACGCTCTCGGTTCTGGTGTTCCTGATCTTGTCGGGCACCATCGCCTATATGACCATCCCGAAAGAGGCCGAGCCAGATATCCAGATTCCGATCATCTATGTTTCGGTCCATTACGAAGGTATCTCGCCCGAAGACAGCGAACGGCTGATCTTACGCCCCCTAGAAACCGCGCTGAAATCGATTCAAGGCATCAAGAAGATGACCGGCACCGCCTATCAGGGCGGCGGCAATGTGCTGATGGAGTTTCAAGCCGGGGCCAATCTGGACAAGGCGCTGACCGATGTGCGCAGCAAGGTAGACGACGCGCGGCGCGATCTGCCGTCGGAAGCGGATGAGCCGACGGTGAACGAGGTGAACATCTCGGAGTTTCCGGTGCTGGTCGTCACGCTGTCAGGTGATGTGCCCGAACGCGTGCTGACCGCGGCTGGGCGCACCCTGCGCGACCGGATCGAGGAGATTTCCGGTGTGCTGGAGGCGCGGCTGCAAGGTACCCGCGATGATGTCGTCGAGGTTATCGTCGATCCGTCTAAACTGTCATCCTATGGCCTGCGCCCTGACGTGATGATTGCGGGCGTCATGGCGAACAACCAGTTGATCGCTGCCGGTGCAATGGAGGGGACCGAGGGGCGCTATGCCATCAAGGTGCCTTCGCTCATTGAAACGCTTGAGGACGTCGCGCGACTGCCAGTTGTTGCTTCTGATAACGCCGTGGTTCGCGCCATGGACATCGCCGAAATTCGCCCAACGCTGAAAGACCCGGTCAATATCACAAGGCTGGACGGGAAGGCCGCTGTCGCGATTGAGGTGTCAAAGCGCATTGGTGCAAACCTGATCGAAACGGTCGACGAGGTCCGCGCGGTGACCGAAACCGTGGCCAAGGACCTGCCCGAAGGCGTTGAGGTCTCGTTCAGCCAGGATAAGTCGATCACCATCCGCCAACTGCTCTCGGACCTGCAGAACTCGGTCCTCACGGCGGTTGTGCTGGTCTTCATTGTCATTCTCTATGCGCTGACCGTGCGCTCCTCGATCCTGATCGGGTTGGCCATTCCGGCCTCGTTCCTCATGGGGATTCTCGGCCTGCAAATGGCCGGGTTGACGGTGAACCTGGTGGTGCTGTTCAGTCTGATCCTGGCCGTCGGGATGCTGGTGGACGACGCTATCATCGTGGTCGAATACGCCGAGCGCCGGATGGCCGAGGGCCAAGATCGCCGCACCGCCTTTATCGAGGCTAGCCGCAAAATGGCGGGGCCAGTCACGGCCTCCACCATGACTCGGATCGCGGCCTTCTCGCCGCTTTTGTTCTGGCCCGGTGTGGTGGGCGAATTCATGAAGTACATGCCGATCACCCTGATCGCCACGCTGTCGGCAAGTATGCTCTATGCCCTGGTTTTTGTCCCAGTCTTGGGCGCATTGATCGCCCGGCCCTTCAAAGAACCACTCCGCAAGAAGGACGGCGCCTATATGGCACTGGTGAGCAGGGCCATTCGTCACCCTTGGATTGTGGTGATGCTCGCGGTGGGAAGTCTGATTGCAGTGCCGGTGATTTATGGCAAGGTGGGTAAGGGGGTCGAGTTCTTTCCCAATGTCGAACCGGAATACGGCCTTCTTTACGTCAAGGCGCGGGGCAACCTTTCGATCCATGAAAAAGACGCTTTGGTGCAATTGGCCGAAGCGAGAATCTTGGGGTGGCCTGGGGTCAAGACCGTCTACACCCGCGTGGGCGCCGGGGGTGGCGCAGGCAACGAAGGGCCGGCGGATGCGATTGGCGTCATTCAGTACGAATTCGTCGATTGGCGCGAGCGCAAGAATGCCAATGAGATCCTGAACGATCTGCGCGCGGCTATGGTCGGCATTCCCGGTGTGGATATCGAAGTGTCTGTGCCGCAGGCGGGCCCGCCGACGGGCAAGGCCATTCAACTGCGTCTGTCAGCGGATGATCCGGCCGGATTGAACGACCTGGCCGCCGGTCTGGCGGGCAAGATCGCTGCCTTGCCCGATGTGATCGATGTCTCGAACGGCCTGCCGCTGCCCGGCATCGACTGGCAGTTGCGCGTCAACCGGGCCGAAGCGGCACGCTATGGTGCCTCCCCGGGCGCGGTGGGGGCTGTGGTGCAGATGGTCACAAGCGGGCTGAAACTGTCAGACTATCGCCCGGCGGGCAGCGATGATGCGGTGGATATCGTGCTGCGCCTGCCGCCCGATCAGCGCAACATTGCCGCGTTGGACCAGTTGCGCATTGAAACCCCCGACGGGCCGGTACCCATCTCCAACTTTGTCACGCGTGAGCCTGCCGCGACCATCGGCACGCTGACCCGCATCGACGGCGCACGCAGCATCACCATTCAGGCCGGCATTGCCGCGGGGGTGCAAGAACAGCCAGTGCGCGACGCGGTCGCAGCCCTTGTGGAGGCCGAATTTGCGGTGCAAGGGCTGACCGCCCAAGGTGTGCGCTGGACCATGGCGGGCGAGGATGAGGAGCAGGCCGAAGCCGGAGCGTTTCTGGCAAAAGCCTTTGGCGCTGCGCTGTTCTTGATCTTTGGCGTGTTGTTGGCGCAGTTCAACAAGTTCATCTCGGTTGGTCTGGTCTTGTCGGCGGTGGTAATGTCGACCATCGGGGTTTTTCTGGGTCTGATGATCATGGGCCAGCCCTTCGGCGTGGTGATGACCGGCATCGGTGTGATCGCGCTTGCTGGGGTGGTGGTGAACAACAACATCGTGCTGATCGCCACCTATGACGACCTTCGCCACCATGGGATGGGCAAGATCGACGCGATCTTGGAAACCTGCCGCGAGCGGGCGCGGCCGGTGGTGCTGACCGCATTGACCGCGATCTTCGGCGTCCTGCCGATTGCCTTTGGTCTGAACCTTGAGCTTCTCAGCCATGAGACAACCTATGGCGCGCCCTCCACCCAGTGGTGGATTTCACTGTCCTCGGCCATCGTCTACGGGCTGGCTTTTGCCACGGTGCTGACGCTGGTCGTTACCCCGTCAATGCTGGTGCTGGTGACACCGGATGATGTGAAAAAGCCGCGCCGCAAGTGGTGGATATTTGGGCCACGAGTGACCGCCTGACGCTGCATCTGGGCTTTGGGCTGAGTGCGCTTGCACCCAATGCGCCCGCCTCGCCTCCCCCTCATGGAGGGGGCGGGGCAGGGCCTTCTTGGTTCTTTAGCCAATCATGCCCTTGATCGTCGCCGCATGGCCCGGCTTAGCGGCCAAGACATCCCCAGCCAATGCGCGGGCGGTCGGCAACAACGTCTCGGGCGACACGATCCGATCAATCAACCCCATCGCGAGCGCCTCATCAGCGTCGATCTTCTGCCCTGCCATCAAGATCAGCTTGGCCCGCGCAGGGCCAACCAGCGCAACCAGCCGCGCCGGATCAGACGGTTGCGGCAGAAAGCCAAGTTTCATCACCGGATAAAAGAACTTGGCCCCCGGCACCGAAAGTCGCAGATCACAGGCAAGCGCCATGCCCATAGACCCACCCGCCAAAGTGCCGTTTAGGGCTGCAATGCTCAGTCCGGGAAAGGCGGCAAGGGCGGCGGAAAGCCGCTCCCAAACCGGATCAACCGCCAATCCGGCGCGAGCGTCGTCCAGATCAGCCCCGGCCGAAAACACGCGACCAACGCCGGTCAACACCAGCACAGGGACGCCTGCCAGAGTTGCTGCCTCAACCGTTTCGGCGAGCGTCGTCAGCATGGCCTTGGTCACCGAATTGGCCTTGTCGGGGCGGTTCAGTGTCAGAACCCAAAGCCCCTCCTCTTGTGTCACCTCGATCATCAGATCAGCCCCACGGCTTTGCGCACTGCCTCGTCGCGCAACATCACGTCCGTCCCAAGCCACGGATCAGCCTCGGGTCCGCACATCCACACAAGCGCCCGCGCAGGCCAATCCGCGGGGATATGCACCGACGGATCAAGCTGGCTGACCGGGTTCACTCCGCTGGCCTTGATCTTCACCTGCATCTCTGTCGCCACCGTGCCGGGCGAGAGGCCCAGAATACGGATGCCATGTACGCCTTCTTCCAGATGCGCGGCTTGGGTCAGCATCAACGCCCCCGCCTTACCCGCGCAATAGCTGGACCAGCCCTCAAGCGCGGCACGCGCCGCGCCGGACGAGACGGTGATGATCGTGCCGCCGCCCTGCGCCCTCATGACCGGGATCGCCGCGCGCAGGCCGTGAAAGACACCCTTCAGGTTCACATCCACCGCCCGGCTCCAGGCAGCCGGATCAACGTCCGCCAGCCGCGCGATGGGGTCGATGGTGCCCGCGTTGTTCACCAACACATCCAGCCGCCCAAACTTATGCACCGTCGCGACAACCGCCTCTTGAACCGCAGCCCAGTTGGCCACGTCACAGCGCAAGGCAAGCGCTGCCGGACCAATCTCGGCGGCCAGCGCGTCAATCTCTGCCTTGCTGCGGGCCAAGAGCGCCACTTTTGCACCGGCTGCCGCAAAGACCCGCGCCGCTGCTGCCCCGATGCCCCGGCTCGCGCCGGTGATCGCCACCACTTTGCCCTGCATGCTCTGCACCTTTCCAGCTGTCAGCAAGACCTTGTTACCCCAGCACCGCGACGAAGTGAAACCCTTGACCCATTGGCGCGCAGCAAGGATGCTGGAGAAAATCGAATTCAGACAAGCTGGGGTCAAAATGAAACATTGGATGCTGGCGGGTACGACCGCCACTTTGGCCCTATTGGCCGCAAATTCGGCGCTGGCAGATGTGACACCGGAAGAGGTGTGGCAAAACTGGCAAGACTTCTACACCTCGTCAGGCAGCACCGTCACAACCGGATCGGTGGAGCGCGATGGGGACACACTCATCATCACCGACTTTAAGACCTCATCGGATAATGAGACCGGCACCAGTGACAGCGAAGTGGCCGAGATCCGGTTACGCGACAACGGTGATGGTTCAGTCGGGGTCGAGATGTCTGAAGAAATGACCTTCGGCTTCACCACACTCGCGCTTGAAGGAGAGGGCTCAAGTGGTGCCACAGGCACCGCAAAGATGCCTGGGCTGACCGGTACCGTCTCGGGCAGCGTTGAGGATATGGCCTATGCCTACGTCATGCCCAGGGTGGAAATCACGATGGAGCCGATTGAGAACGGCGCACCGGCGGGCAAGATATCGTTGCTTCTGTCTGATAGCACATCGACCCATCAACTCACTGGCCCAGCCGATGCGAAAGTTCTGGACGGCAGCTTTGGTGCAGCATCGATGGCCATCAATCTTGAGATCACCGATCCCCAAAGCCCCTTTGTTGGCTCTTTGAACGTCGCGGATCTTGCGGGACAAATGTCGGGCAGTCTGAGCGGGATCGAGGAGGTTGAACTTGCCGATGCCTTTTCGAAGGGCTTTGCGCTTGATATGGGCATGACCTATGGCGCGATGGTCTATGACTTCGATGTCAGCAATGCCACCACACCGGGCAAACTGATGGGCGGGTCAGAGGGTGGGTCTTTCCAGTTTGCACTGGATGCAGCAAAGATGCTGCTTGCAGGCGGGGGCAAGAACGTCAGCGCGACGATTTCCAGCGCAGATCTGCCCTTTCCAGAGGTCAAGGTCAGCTATGCCGAAAGCGGTTTCAACCTGACCATGCCGCTTGCCAAAGCCGATGGGCCGCAGGATTTCTCGTTCCTAACGAAGGTCGTCGATTTGCAGGTTTCGGAAGAAATCTGGGCAATGTTGGACCCAACCGGCGCCCTGCCGCATGACCCGGCAACGCTGGTGATCGACACCACCGGCACAGCCCTGTTGAAAGCTGATCTGATGGCCAGCGCCGAGGGTGCCGCGCCAGACGCTGAATTGCACAGCCTGAACGTGAACGACCTGACCGCACGGATTGCCGGGGCCGAGCTAACCGGAACCGGCGCCTTCACTTTTGACAACACTGATCTGACCACCTTTGAAGGTATGCCTGCCCCGACCGGCAAGCTGGAATTGAAGCTGGTGGGCGGCAATGGCCTGCTCGACACGCTGGTGGCGATGGGCATGCTCAGCGAGGACGACGCGATGGGCGCGCGGATGATGATCGCAATGTTCGCCAATCCCGGCGCGGGTGAGGATGAGTTGACCTCGGTGCTGGAGTTCAAGGACAAAGGCTTTTTTGCCAACGGCCAACAGCTGCAATAGCAGTGATTTCATGTGAAGGGCTGCCCGGACCTTCGGGCGGCCCTTTGCTTTGGGGCTTGCAGTGTGTCCCCCCTTGTGGCCCAAGAGAGCCAACCGCAGGAGACCGTGATGACCGATATGCTGGACCGTTTAACCCATGCGTTGCTGGACGCTGCCCGCAAGGCAGGCGCAGAGGCAGCCGATGCCATGGCGATTGACGGGCGCTCGACCTCGATCGACATTCGGGCCGGTGCGCTGGAACAGGCCGAACGGGCCGAGGCGGTGGAAATCGGTCTGCGGGTACTGATCGGCGGGCGGCAGGCCTGTGTGTCGGCATCGGATATCTCCAATGCGACGGTGGCCGCGCTGGCCGAACGGGCGGTGGCCATGGCGCGTGAGGCGCCGGATGATCCGACCGCCGGGCTGGCCGATCCATCACAGATTGCCCGGGGCTGGGATTTGGCGGCGCTGGAACTGACCGACCCGAGTGAAGAACCAAGTGCCGCCGCACTGGAGGCTGACGCACGGGCAGCCGAAACGGGCGCCATGGCACAGCGCGGCATCACACAAGTACAGGCGAGTGCGGGCTATTCCGCCCGACGGGTGCATTTGGCCGCCACCAATGGGTTTTCTGGCAGCTATGGCCGCACCAGCCGGTCAATCTCGGCGGTGGCCTTCACCGGCGAGGGCACCGGTATGGAGCGTGATTACGCCGGTGAGGGGCGGGTGTTCCAGGCCGATTTGCCCGATGCAACGACCATCGGAATTCTGGCAGGTGAACGCGCCCTTGCCCGCGCCGGTGCGGTGAAACCAAAGACCGGGCATTTTCCAGTGCTGTTTGACGAACGGATCGCGGCCTCGCTGGTTGGGCATCTGTTGTCTGCGGTGAATGGCACCTCGATTGCACGCGGTGCAAGCTGGCTGCGCGATGCCTTGGGGGCAGAGGTTTTGCCAAAGGGCATGTCAATTGTCGAGGACCCGCTGCGCCCACGCATTTCCGGATCGCGCCCCTTTGATGGCGAAGGGTTGCCAACTCAGAAACGCATGATCGTTCAAAATGGTGTCCTGATGGGCTGGACGCTGGATCTTGCAACGGGTCGCAAGTTGGGGATGCCGTCCACGGCCAATGCGGCGCGGGGGACATCTTCACCGCCCTCGCCTGCGACGTCGAACATCGATCTGACGCAGGGGAATTTGAGCCGGGATACGTTGATCTCCCAAATGGGCACCGGGCTGTTGGTGACCTCACTCATTGGGTCAACCATCAACCCTACGACAGGCGATTATTCACGCGGCGCTTCGGGCTTTTGGGTGGAAGGCGGCGAGGTGAGATATCCAGTCAATGAATGTACAATTGCAGGGAATTTGCGCGAAATGCTGCGCAGCATGATTGCAGCAAATGATGCCCGCGCGCATCTTTCGACCCGCGTGCCCAGCCTCTTGGTCGAAGGTTTGACCCTTGCCGGAGAATGATCTGAGCCTGATCTCAGAGGCAGCCCGCGATGCAGGCGCTCTGGCGATGCGGTTTTGGAAGTGCAATCCGCAGGTTTGGGAAAAGCCAGGCCTTGGTCCGGTGAGCGAAGCGGATCTGGCAGTGAATGACCTACTGGCAGACCGTTTGCGCAGGGCGCGTCCCGGATATGGCTGGCTGTCAGAAGAAACCCCAGACGACGCGGCGCGGTTGAATTGTGAACGGCTGTTCATTTTGGACCCGATCGACGGCACGCGCGCATTTATCGCAGGAGAAAAACACTTTGCGATTTCCATCGCAGTGGCCGAACTGGGCCGTGTGGTGGCTGGGGCCATCTATCTTCCTGCCCTGGAAAGACTTTACACCGCTGCGGACAATGGAACCGCCCAATGCAACGGCACACCGATCCGTTGCGCAAATCGTGCAGAACTCGCTGGCGCCAACCTTTTGATGTCAAAAAGCTTTCTGGACCAAGACCACTGGCACACTCCACCGCATGATCTGAAGCGAAGCTTTCGATCATCAATTGCCTATCGGTTGTGCCTGATTGCCGAGGGCAGTTTCGATGGCATGATCTCGACGCGCGATGCCTGGGAATGGGACATCGCCGCCGGAAGCCTGATCGCAGCACGGGCCGGGGCGGCGGTAAGTGATCGGCACGGCGTGGAGTTGCGGTTTAACTCACCCGGTGCAAAGACGGCGGGCATCTTTACCGCCCCACTGGCAGTGCACAGCGAGATTCTCACGAACTTCAAAGCATAAGGCCGCCCGAAGGCGGCCTTACGAAACATGAGTTCACGAGCCAATCTTACTTTTTCTTCGGCGGCACGAAACGCTTGCTGGTGTCGCGCGCATCCGTCTTTGGAGCGGCCGGTTTTGTGCGGGCAAAGGGTTTCTTTCCCTCGGCAGCATGGCTTTTGAAGCCTGCCGCCTTAGCCGGACCAGCGCCTGCCTTTTTCACGAAGGGGCGCGCATCAGCGCCATCCTTGCGCGGGGCATAGGGGCGCTTTTCACCTGTGGCGTCGCTGCGAGGGCGGTCACCGCCTTCGCTGCGGTGGCTCTTGTAGCCTTCGGCACGGGCCGGACGATCCGCCGATCCACCATGTGACTTGAACCCAGCCGACTTCGGAGCCGGTTTGTCTCCAGCAGCCCAACGCGGTTTACGCTCGCCGTCCTCACGCGGGGCATACGGCTTGGACGGGCCGTCCTCACGCTTGGCATAGGGCTTGCGTGGTGCATCTTCACGCGCGGCGTAGGGCTTGCGCTCCCCTGCCGGGCGCGGCGCATAGGGTTTACGCTCGCCATCCTCACGCGGGGCGTAAGGTTTGCGTTCGCCCGCAGGGCGCGGCGCATAGGGTTTGCGTTCGCCATCCTCGCGCGGGGCGTAAGGTTTGCGTTCGCCTGCAGGGCGCGGCGCATAGGGCTTGCGCTCGTTGTCCTCACGCGGGGTGTAGGGTTTGCGCGGAGCCTCATCGCGCGGCGGTGCGGCGGGGCTGTCCTCTTCAACGATGCGAGCGGGTTTTGGCGTGTAAACCGGCTTGTCGGCGCGTACCGGGCGTGGGGCTGCGGCGCGCGGTGCGGCGGCACGGGGCGCACGCTCGGGACGCTCACCACGTTCAGGGCGTGACAAGTCTGGCTCACCCGCCAGCTTGTCCATGGTCAGACCGGATTCCAACTCGGCACTGTCGGCAAAGCGGCCTGCAACGGCATTGGCGATCTGCACAAAGGTCTCATCCTGCTGCACCCGGATCGCACCGATGCTGTCGCGCGAAATACCCCCCGCTTCACAGATTTTCGGCAAGAGCCAACGTGCTTCGGCGCGGCCGGTATGGCCGACCGAGAGCTTGAACCAGACCGAAGGACCGAACTCGCCACGCTCACGCGGAGCGCGCGGTTCAGACGGCGGCAGGGCGTCAGAGAGCACTTCAGGAGCCGAGCGACCTTCGCGCCACAGGCGCACAAAGGCGGCAGCGACCTGTTCCGCGTTAAAGCGCGACAGGATCTGCTCCGCCATCTCCGCCTCATCGCCAACGCCTGCGGCAAGGGCAGAGTGTTCAAGAAGGCGCATGTCGTCCTTGGCCTGAACCTCATCGGCGCTGGGGGCATTGCCCCATTCGGCGACAACCTTGGCGCCCTGCAAGAGACGCTGCGCCTTGCGCACTTCGGACGGGGCCACGATCAGCGCCGACACCCCTTTCTTGCCCGCACGACCGGTGCGGCCCGAACGGTGGAGAAGGGTTTCCGAGTTGGTCGGCAGGTCGGCATGGATCACAAGTTCCAACCCCGGAAGGTCAATGCCACGGGCAGCCACGTCAGTCGCGATGCAAACACGGGCACGACCATCGCGCAGGGCCTGCAAGGCGTGCATCCGTTCGGTTTGCGACAACTCACCCGACAGGGCCACCACCTGAAAACCACGGTTGCCCATGCGGGCGAGAAGGTGGTTCACATTCGCGCGGGTCTTGCAGAACACGATAGCCGTGCGCGCTTCATAAAACCGCAGGGCGTTGAAAATGGCATGTTCCCGGTCGCGCACGGCGACCGACAGCGCGCGGTATTCAATGTCGGTGTGCTGCTTTTGCTCGCCCTGCGCGACGATCCGCAGCGCGTCTTTTTGGAAGGTGGCAGCAAGGGTTGCGATTTCCTTCGGCACGGTGGCTGAAAACATCAGCGTGCGGCGATTCTCAGGTGCAGCGGCAAGAATGAATTCCAGATCTTCGGCAAAGCCGAGATCCAGCATCTCATCCGCCTCATCCAAGACCACGGCTTTGACACCTGACAGATCCAAGCTGTTACGCTCGATATGGTCGCGCAGACGGCCAGGGGTTCCGACGACGATATGCGCTCCACGATCCAGCGCGCGCTTTTCGGTGCGATAGTCCATGCCACCGACGCAGGTGGCGATCTTGGCCCCAGCCGAGGCATAAAGCCATTCCAACTCGCGTGCGACCTGTTGGGCCAATTCGCGGGTAGGGGCGATAATCAAAGAAAGCGGCGTGTCCGCGTAGAGGAGCTTGTCTGACCCGTTCAGGATTTCCGGCGCGATGGCGAGGCCAAAGGCCACCGTCTTGCCCGAACCGGTTTGCGCCGAAACCAGCATGTCGCGGCCCTGGGTGCCGTCGACCAAAACGGCCTCTTGCACAGCCGTCAAAGACTCGTATCCACGAGCAGTCAAAGCCGCCGCGAGAGGTGCGGCGATATTCAGATTTTGCATGTTCTTTTCCAAAAGCGGGGCGGTCCTGCCGCCCAATGGCACCATATTCGGCACCCTCGCCCTTGCCGGCAGCCGGGCCTCCCTGCCCATCCACTGCCATCGGGAATCTTGCGCCGATGGGCGGCAGATAGAGCAAAACCTGCCGCCTGTATAGTCCCGTAGGAGTCCAAGGCTTCATGGACACCGCTTTGGGGTGCGCGGGGCCAGTCTGATTTGGCCACAATGGCGGACATGGCCGGGTTACGAATGGTGCGGTTTTGTCTGGTTTGATTGATCAAGATCATGTTTGGCAATGGGGTCTGGCGGTTAACTGCGAAAGACGGGCGGCCCTACGCTATGGGTGATTTGGCGTTGCCAGTGCGGCCTAAGAGCGGTGCCGACGCTCTTCACGACACGCCATGATCGAAGGAACCGAACATGAAGAACATTCTGGTAGCCACCGACCTTTCGGCGCGATCCGACCGTGCGGTGCAGCGGGCGGTGCGCTTGGCGGCCAAGCTTGGCCTACCCTGTCACGTCCTGTCGGTCATTGATGACGATCTGCCTGTCGACATGCTTACGACGCTATTGAAAGATGTCGACGCGCGGCTGGCGCAATTCGTAAAGTCTTTGGCGGCACCGGGCCAGGTTGTGACAAGCGCTGCGGTTGCGGGCGATCCGCAAGAGGTATTGCTGGGCTTGGCAGAAGAGTTGGATGCGGGGCTTGTGGTTTTGGGCCTGCATCGGCGGCGGCCGCTGGTAGATTTGGTGCGTGACAGTACAATGGTGCGGATCGTGCGCGCCTCACGGCGGCCGGTTCTCTTGGTGAAAGATCTGCCCAATCAGGATTATGCCAAGGTTTTGGTCCCGGTCAGCTTTTCACCGGCCTGTGCGGCTGCCCTGCGGACGGCACGGACGATTGCGCCTAAGGCTGAGATGCGATCATTCCATGCAGTGCCGGTGCCCTTTGCCGGGCTGACGGGGGATGGTCCGGGCAGCGCTATGGCAAAAGACCTGTGCGCCGAGGCCGAGCGGGAGCGTGATCTTTGGCTGGCCGGACTGAGTCTGGAAGGCCCCTTGCCCGAGATCGAAATCATCAGCGGGGGCCGCTCGGTGACCATGGAACGGCTGGCTGCGATCAAGCCTGACCTTCTGGTCGTAGGTGCCCATACCCGCAGCGCGTTTCTACCGAATGTGCTCGGCAGCTTTGTCACCGATCTGATCCATTCGCCACCCTGTGACCTGTTGGTCAGCCGGGGCTGAGAGCAGCCAAGCGTGTCATTGGCCCCATATCACGGGGACAATGCGCTTTTGTTTGCACCCTTCCAACCAATCAGCTTTCGCGGAAGGCTGCCGAGAAGTAGTCGGTGAAGGGCTTTAGAAGATAGGCCATCGGGCTTCGGGCGCCGGTCTGGATGAAGGTTTCCACGGGCATGCCGGGGATCAGCGTCCGGCCTTCCAGCCTGTCAATCTCGCCGGGGTCAAGCGCGATTTCGGCCTTGTAATAGGCCATCTGGGCGCGTTCATCGACCAAGGCATCCGCCGAGACGGTGACAACATGGCCGGTCAGTTCCGGCGTTGTACGAGCCGAAAAGGCCGGGAACATAAGCCGGACCTTCTGGCCGACAAAGACCTGATCGACGTCGATGGTCTGCACCCGTGCGGTGATGATCAGTGGTCGGTCCTGGGGGATAAGATACAACAAGGGTTCTGCCGGACGGATCACAGATTGCGGCGTGCTGACCACAAGGCCCAGGACCGTGCCGGACACCGGGGCCCTAATCTCCAGCCGGGCGATTTGTTCGGTCAGCGAACGGCGTCGCTCGGCCAGTTCCAGCACCCTTGCACCGATATCGCGCAGTTGGGTATTGGCCTCTTCACGGCGCGCGGCGGCAAGGCGCAGCACTTCAAGTTCCACCTCTGTTGCGCGACCCTCAGCCTGTGCGCGCGAGGCCTGCAATTCGCCCACAGACCCTTGCAGCCGTGACGCTTCGCGTTCCAGCGCCAGCACGCGGGAGGATTGGGCAAGGCCCTTTTCCAAAAGCGTGCGCTGATCGGCAAGCTCTTGTTCGATCAGGTCCAGTTGCTGGCTCAGCGCGGCAACCTGTGCGTCCACCCCTTGGATCTGTGAACTGATCTGGGCAGAGCGTTTCTGCAATTGTTCAGATTGCTTCAGCACCGATTCCCGGCGCGCAGTGAAGAGGCTGCGCTGGCCTTCGATCAGTTCAGCCACTTCTGGGCGGGTCCTGGCGAGTTCGGCCAACTCGCCCGAGAACTCGGGCGCGGGGGCGTCGTTGCGTTCGGCCTCAAGTCGGACGCTGCGGGCCATGACTTCGAACAATTGGCCTTCGACGATGGCGAGTTCAGATTTTACCAAGGCCCCATCCAGCCGGATCAGAAGATCACCGGCCTTGACGGTCTGCGCCTCTTTCACCGCGATTTCGGCCACCACCCCGCCATCAGGATGCTGCACAATCTGTCGGTTCTGCGACACCTCGATCTGGCCCGAGGCGACGACGGCCCCTGCGATTTCGGATGTAACCGACCAAACACCAAAGCCCAGCACCAAAATGGCGGCGGTGACGCTGCCGACAATCACTGAAGTGCGGGCTGAGAGGAGGGACTGTACTTCTGAAGGTGGGCGCGGCTTGGGCACGGCAAGCTCGGTCTTGGCCGGCTTTGCAGGCAGTGGGGCGTCCTTTGGGGCCACAGACGTTCCGGATTTCTTGCGCAACAGGCTCATGACACACCTCCGGGTCCGGTTGAGCGGACAATGTCGCTGTGATTCTTGACCATTTCCTTCAAGACCTGATCACGCGGACCAAAGGCGCGGCGCATACCGTCCTCAAGCACCAACAAGAGGTCACATTCCTGAATGGCCGCAGGTCGGTGCGCCATGATGAGAACTGAGCCACCCGCTGCCTTGAGGCTGCGAATGGCAATGTTCAGCGCCACTGTGCCGTCATTATCGAGGTTGGAATTCGGCTCATCCAGCACCAAAAGCACTGGGTTGTCATAGAGCGCGCGGGCAAGGCCGATACGCTGAATCTGGCCACCCGACAACCGTCCGCCAAGAGTAGAGACGCGGGTGTCATAGCCTTCGGGCAAACGCAGGATCATGTCATGCGCGGCGGCTTTCTGTGCGGCCTCGACGATCTTGTTGCTGTCGGCATTGGGCTGCAGGCGGGCGATGTTCTCGGCGATGCTGCCTTCGAACAGGGTCACGCGCTGCGGCAGATAACCGATGTAGCTGCCCAGAACGTCCGGGTCGTACTGGTCAAGCGAGGCCCCATCCAGTCGCACCTTGCCCGCCGCAGGGCGCCAGACGCCGATCAGCGCGCGGGCCAGCGTCGATTTGCCCGCACCAGAGGGGCCGATCACGCCCAAAGCCTGCCCTTCGCCCAATTGGAAGGTAACGCCGCGCAGGACGGCCTGACTTTCGCCCGGCGGCACCACCGACAGCGCCTGCACATCCAAAATGGCGCGGGGGCGCGGCAGAGCGGTCCGTTGCGGTTCAGGGGGAACCCGGGTGAGGAGTTCGGCCAGACGTTCAGTCCCCTCTTGGGCGCGGGTGACAAGGGCCCATTGGCCAACTGCCTGTTCGATCGGCTGCAACGCGCGGCCCATCAAGATGGAGCCCGCGATCATCGCGCCGGGAGAAAGCTGATTGTGCAATACAAGCCAAGCCCCAACACCCAACATCGCAGATTGCAAGAACAGCCGGAAGGTTTTGGAGATGGACCCAAAGCGACCGCCGACATCACCAGCCTGTAACCCCTCGGCCAAGGCGGCGCTGCGGGCCTTGTACCAGCGTTCAAAAGCAGCACCCGTCATGCCAAGCGCCTGAACTGCCTCGGCCTCGGTCTTGATAAGATCTGACATCCGTTCAGCCTGCAGGGTCAGGCCGTTGGTGCGGTTGATCGGCGCCAGTGTCATGCGCTGGTTCAGAATGGTGATGGCGATTAGAAACACCCCACCCGCGACCGCAAGCCAACCCAGAAGTGGGTGAAAGAAGAAGATCGCGGCGATGAACATCGGTGTAAAAGGAATGTCGAAGATCGACATCAAGACCGGCGACGCCCAGAGCCGCTGCACTGCCTCAAGATCGCGTTGTGCAGCCAGCCCGACCTGATCGGTCGGCACCAGCGTAAGCCGCTTCATCGCGGCGGCAAAGACCCGGCGGTCAAGTTTGTCTTGCATGGCAGCGCCAATGCGCGCCATCACCCGGCCCCGCGCATGGTCAAGGATCCCCATGGCAAGAAACATAAAGGTCACCAGCACCGACAGTGCGACCAAGGTTGCTTCGGACCGACTGCCCAGAACACGGTCATAGACCTGTAACATGTAAAGTGGCCCGGTCAGCATCAGAAGATTGACCAGCACTGAAAAGACACCAACCACCCAAAACAAAGCGCGATGGTCAGCCCGGGCCGCCTTCAATTCGGCATAGCCCCGAGCAAATTCACTTTGAGACATCCGTCCCCCTAATATGAACATGCCGATGCAAAATACCATCGGCGAAAAATGTCTTGCGTTACCCCTGCGCCACGGTTTGGCAATTGCCTTGCCGGGAGCGTCGCCTTATCCCTTGCCTTCCCGGTGGCCAGTCTATGTTAGCCTGATATCATTGGTAAGCTAGAAACAACTCTTGTCCGATTCCATCCCATCCATGACCGCATCGCAAAAACCCTTTCGTTCCGTGATCGCCTGTTGCCTGATTGGCGCGGTTTTGTCGGGGTGCGCGCGGCAAGATGCGCCTTCGGCCGTGAATGACCCGATCGAACCGTTCAATCGCAAGGTTCACGCGTTTAACAAAGCGGTTGACCAAGCTGTTCTGCGGCCTGTTGCCTCGTCGTCGGCGGGTACAGGTGAAGTGGGAGCACGTCTTGGCGATTTTGCCGACAATCTGGGCAAGCCGGCTGACATCGTGAACAACGTCTTGCAGTTGCGCTTGGTGAAGGCGAGCGAGAACCTCTTGCGGTTTGGCATGAACACGATCTTTGGCGTCGGTGGCTTGTTCGATGTGGCCAGCGCTGCTGGCATGCCCGAGAATGACACCGATTTCGGCGAGACCTTGCATATCTGGGGCGTGGGCGAAGGCGCCTATCTTGAGGTGCCCTTCATCGGCCCATCGACTGAACGGGATCTCGCGGGTAGCGTGGTGGACATTCTGATAGACCCGCTGAACCAGTTGCCCCGCAAGGAACGGCTGGCCGCCACTGGGGCCAAGGTCGCCGGAAAGATCGCGGATCGCGGTCGCTATTCCGATCTGACTGATTCCGTCCTATATGAGAGTGCAGACAGCTACGCGCAGGCCCGGCTCTTGTATTTGCAAAACCGCCGGTTTGAGCTTGGCCAGACTTCCGACGAAGGTAGCTTCGTCGATCCCTACGAGGACCCTTATGCTGAATGACACCTCATCGCTTTCGCGTCGCCGCTTTGCGGCAGGTCTGGCCCTTGGCACCGTCGCCTTTGTGCTGCCGATGCGGGCCGCGGCGCTGAGCGTTGAACAGGCGCGTGCGCTGATCGACCGGGCGGTGGGCGATATCAATGCGGTGATCTCCTCGGGAAAGTCCGAAGGCGCGATGATCGGTGATTTCGAACGCATCTTCGCCACATATGCCGATGTGCCGGTGATTGCTCGCTCGGCTCTGGGCCCGGCGGCCAAACAGGCATCCAAGGCGCAGATGACGGCCTTTACCAAGGCGTTTCAGGGCTACATCAGCCGCAAATACGGCCGCCGCTTCCGTGAGTTCATCGGTGGCACCATCGAGGTGACCGACGCCAAGCCGCTGAAAAGCTATTACGAAGTGATCTCGGTCGCGCGCCTGAAGGGTGAAGCGCCATTTGATCTTCGCTGGCATGTGTCGGACAAATCGGGCTCGCTTAGGTTCTTCAACCTCATCATCGAGGGGGTGAACATGCTGGCCAGCGAGCGCGCCGAG